>NZ_JAUBQN010000003.1:0-315633 GCF_036701295.1 Microcoleus harperi Pol14_C6
TTTCAATCTAATTATCATGGATAATGGTAGCTTCCATAAAGCTCTATTGTTAGACTGGGCTGACCATGTAATGCCAATATATTTACCTGCTTATAGTCCTGAATTAAATCCCATTGAAAGATTGTGGGAGCATACAAAAAAAGACCTCAAGTGGCACAATTATTCAAGTTTAGATAAACTCAAAGAACAGGTAAATACAATTATCAAATCTCTCACGAATGAAGAAGTTTTATCTCTCTGTGGTTGGGATTATATCCTTGAAGCTATATTAAGTGCAACTTCATAGTAAATTGGTATAACCTCAATATCATCCTTGAATTGTGCAACGCCTCAGCAAGCCCTATCTAACGTCAGTACGGGTTAAGCAGCAGGGGGTAAAGCCCAGTGTATATTGAGAGAGGGCTTGGAGGGCTGGTGACAATAAGCAATCAACCCACAGACGACATTGACCAGAAAATTGATGGGGCTGCGACGCCCTTGAATGCTCAATTTGAGAGATGTTCTTAAATTGGTCAATAATCGTTTCAATAATCGAACGTTTTCGGGACATCAGCTTGTCAGTTAGTCGCATCAATTGATTCTTCATGTTGCGCTTGGGTTTGGCAAAAAATGTGATACCAAAGTCCTCAAGCAACTGCCCAGCCAACTTTTTGGAGACGTAGCCCCGGTCGGCGAATACTTTACCAAAGCACTCAGAGAGTAGCTCTCTGACGGGCTTGCGGTCATCGGTATTGCCTGGTGTCAAGGTAAAGTTGAGCAGTTCTCCGTGTTCGTTGGCCACGATATGAAGCTTGAAACCAAAGAACCAATCGACCGAGGTTTTGCCCCGTGCCGCCAGGTTCTCAAACACGCGATGGCTCGAAATGCGTCGATTGTGGCACACCTTCTGTGCTAGTTGAATCGATGAAGCTGATGCCACTACAAGTCCCAAAGCACTGTTTGAGATAGACACATAAAGGCATCAAGCTGGAGGGCATCCAATCGATAAACCGTTGATAACTGGGGAGTCCGGGAAAAGCCTGTCGCCAATAGACACTCACGTGTTTCTCGTAAAAATGCTTAAAATTGCGATAGGACTGTTGGTGAAAGCTGACGAGAATCGTCATGATTTCACTCAAACTCAAGGACCGGCGACGCTGACGGTGCTTCAAGCCATTGCCTAAAAGCGTTGCCTGCCATCTCGGTTCAAAGCTTTGACAAACATCATCGATCTGGCAAAAGAGATCTTCTAGACTAATCATAGGAAGGGGGGCTGAATGAATGTTTTTTTGAGATTTTCAGCATTATCCCCTTCCTTTTCCTGTTAGTCGGTGATGTAAATTGGCTTTAAGTCTTGCTGGCAAAGGGCTTCAGCTTTTTTTAACCCGTACTGACGTTATCTATGTTCTCACGGGTGTTACCGTCAGAACCCACACCAACAAATTTCGGGCAGAACATCCAGCCCGCCCCACATTCTCCAAAAGCCCCAAAACCATTCACTTCAACCAGGCAGGGTGAGCCATCAAAGCTGCAAAAGGCTGTACTCCCCGCAACTGATTCGACAGCGGCAAATGCCCTCTCGGCGCGCTCAAATCCCAAATAAACTCTTGCGGATACCGCGTCCAATTATTCCCCTTCTTCCAGCCTATTAGCGGCCACAATTTATCCCAATTCTTGCCAGAACTTAGCCAAATTTCCCGCTGCACTGAAAATCCAAATTTGCCTTCGGAATGAACTTTCCACAGGGTATTAATTGTTTGCAAATCCGCCACCGGCAAACTCTCAACTTGCGTAAAATACAGCCACTTTCTCACGGAAGCTGTATCACCCGCCAATTCACAAAGCTTGTCTAAAGTCAAGCGATCGGCTTCTTGAAATTCCTGTAACGCTAATAATTGTTGCAGCGGAGTGTAATCAACGTTAGAGTCCGATCGCAGCGGCACAACCCCAGTTGGAAAATTTGCTTGCAAAAACTCCCTCGCTCTCGGAGAATTAGCACTGTAAAGAATTTGGTAAGCCTTACCCATTACCGCAGTCGGTGCATCTGACTTGCGCTCTAATAAAAATTCCATCAATACATCCCAACCGGAATCTGCTATTTGTTGTTGCAGCAGTTGCAGTTGAGTTTTTTCCGAACCAGACCTCAACTGAGAGCGGAGTTCGGCTGTATCGGCCGCCGAGTCTAGAGGAGAAGTAGAAATCGAGTCAGTCATGAGAAACTATCAGCTATCAGCTATCAGCTATCAGCGATTAGCTGAAGCCCTGGTTTTCCCCCATTGTACAATGGTACTGACTCCGATTCACTTCTCTGTACTCGGATGCCTGCGCGCCACGCTGCCTAGTTTAGCCGATCGCCCTCACCCTCTTCACCAATGGCAGCAATAGCAAATCCGTCTAACATCTGAATTTTACGATTGATGCCATGTCCAAGAGTTTTTCTTGAACCTAGTCGTCCACGATCGAAACCCATGCAGAGAACGAAGGCGGAAAAAAGTTTATGTCATATTCAGAGTCTTCCCACTCTTTGACCCACAGCGGCACGGCGCCGGGGCGAGGAGTTGCAGAAAAGGTGCGTTCTTTGACTTCGATCGAGTGAAATAGCTGTTTTAAAGTATCTCCCCGATCCAAAGCTTCGCTAAGGATGTCGTCCAACTCAGGATCGACCCGTTTGACACGGTTTTTGTCCTCCTCCAGCCACAGAAGTTTCAAAGACTTCAGATCTCTCGGACTGAGGATGCTCTTGTAGTACACGCGCTTGAGGGTCGCTACGGGTTCCAATGAGCGTTCGATCCGGCGAATTTGCTGAACTCGCAGGTAGTGCCATTCCGCTAAACGCTTGCTTTCCGAAGGCGGGAGAGTACCCTTGCCCGCTGCGTGTTTGTAGTCGTATTTAATCAAACTGCAAGCCATATTGGCTAGCAGATGAATTAACTGTTTTTCTTTGGGTGTTGCCTGACGCCGTTCCTGGGTTCTTGTCAATACGCGCTGTCTGCGGGTAGTTTCGAGAGTATTTTCCATTGGGTTTTTACGAGATGAAATACGATTGTGCCAGATCCAAATCCCGAACATCAGAAGGTAAGGAAGTTGATAGGCGGGGAAACTCCACCGACAGACTCGCCTTACCTATTTATTTTCCCATCCACCGTTCTCTGAAACTGATCCCCACCCCTGGGATTAGGTAGACTGATCTTGGGATCGAGTTTTAACTACCTCGATCAGAGGCGGTTGGGACAACAAGCACCACAACTACAACCACAACCGCATCAGAGCGAACCACACAATAGCGCCCATTATTTCCTGCCTTTACGCGTTTTTACCTCTTCTTGCTCCCCATCCTCATTCGTTCCAGTGTAGTTAAAGTCGGGACGACTCTCCCAAGCCGTCAAACTGCTGGCTGATGAATGTTGTGGGGCGATCGCTAAAGCGCTGGTGCTGCCTGCCTGGAAAAAGCCGAAGCCAGCCGAGGCAATTACCCCTAATACTAAGATGCTGTTTTTCATGTTCGATGACCCTGATTTGCGTAGATTGACACTTTTTGGCTAACCCGATCTGTCAGAAATGGGTTGATGCAATAGCCCACTTGTCTTCTGATAAATCTGCCTGCCATAATCAATTCAGACAGGCACACCCGCTTGCGATCGGAAACGCCGGAAGTGACGTGTTACTAATGTCCACGATCATCCATCAACCCGAATTTTTTGGGTAGTGGAGCGAAAGCCATCAGGGCGTCGATCCATCAGGGAGTTATGCCATCAGGGTGCTAATCCATCGGGTAGTTAAGCCATCAGGGCGCATCTTCTACAATTAGCCACCGACTTAACTTTTATAGTTGAGTAAGTGGTTAGCCTGGTACTGACAAAGCCTTTAAGAATTAAACTTTTTGTGGATGCATCCTGAAAAGTTTGTTCTTAGGAATCCCCGAACGCGAAAGCCCGGGGAAAGTCAGCAGCATGGAATTCCATGCAATCTAAGTCAACTAAAAAAACGCAGATTAACGATATCTCCCACTCAAGCAGTCCTCAGCAAAACGCTGGGGTTTTTTATTGGCAGCCATTGCGAGCGCGTTTTTCTCCGGCATCCGGCAAGCGGATTTGAAGGCAGAAGGTTGACGGAGCTCTGGTTAGGAGTTTCCCTGCCCATATCATACCACCGGGTGAAATTTAAAGTATTATTGTAAAAAAATGTGAAAAAAAGGGCGTTTGAGCGTTTTCAATCCTAGGAGAGTGAAAATTCATCTAATTATGTGAACGAGTGTAAAAAATCAAGGGTCAAGGTACGATTCAGCCGATCGTAGGATTTGGGACGAACGCTTGCAAAGATACGGTAAAGATTGACAAGGAAAAAGCTGAGCTAGTAGACAATAGAGAAAGAGGAACAAAAATTTTCCACCATAGTAAGGCCGATTCAAAAAAAACAATGCAAATGCAACAGGCAAACTCCAAACTCTTATTGAATAAGTCATTCCCCAATCTAAAATCTAAAATGCTATAAGCGGGCAATACTTCCAATTTGTAACCTTTCGATCGCACAGCATAGGGGTGTAAAATCTTGATGAATTCCCAGATGACAGCAGAACTCAACTCAACGTACCACTATCAAGTCGGAGGATATTTGCCTGCCGGTGCGCCCACCTATGTCAGGCGATCGGCCGACAGCGAACTCTACGAAGGACTCAAAGCCGGAGACTTCTGCTACGTGTTGAGTGCGCCGCAAATGGGAAAGTCCAGCCTGCTAGTGCAAACGGCTAAAAGGTTGCAAGCCGAAGGTACAGTTTTTGCCGCCGTCAACTTGAGAAGCATCAGCAGCCCTGATATCTCCCCCCAAAAGTGGTATGGCGCAATCATGTACCGCATGGCAAGCAGTTTACACATCACAAACAGGTTTGATGCTATCAAGTGGTGGAACGATCGCGAACTCCTATCCCCGGTGCAGCGATTAGAGATATTTCTCGAAAAAGTTTTGCTCAAGTCACTTCAGCAAAATCTGGTAATTTTCATAGATGACATTGACAGCATCAGCAGCCTAAATTTCAATACCAGCGATTTTTTTGCCTTGATCCGGGCTTGTTACTCCAAGCGGGCAGAGCAACCGGAATACGATCGCCTGACTTTTGCTGTTATGGGAGTAGCAGCCCCCTCAGAATTGATCCGAGATCCAAGATGCAACCCTTTTAATATTGGACGGCAGATTCATTTAAGTCGATTCCAACTGCACGAAAGTTTGCCGCTAGCAAAAGGATTGGCTCTCAAAGCTTTTCGCCCCCAAAAAGTGCTCCAAGAAATATTAGCTTGGACGGGCGGCCAACCGTTTTTAACTCAAAAAGTTTGCCACTTGGTACTTGAATACGGGCCTTTTATTGGCAGAAATGCCGAAGCTAATCAGGTTGAAAAACTGGTCAAACACAGAATTATTAAAAATTGGGAAGAAGAAGACGAACCCCAACATTTAATACCAATTCGCGATCGCATTTTCCATAGCCACTGCGACCTCACGCGGCTGTTAACGCTGTACCAGCAAGCTTTGCAACCGCTCAAGGCAACGAAACCGGGGGAATCGCAGGGAGTACCAGCAGATTACTCTCCCGAAAAAATCGAATTGCAACTGTCAGGACTGGTGGTTAAGTCTCACGGTAAATTAATAGTTTCCAACCTAATTTATCAGTCAGTTTTTAATAGATTCTGGGTGGAAAAAGAGTTGGGGAAATTGGCTCCATACCACTCCGCGCTAGCAGCATGGCTGGCTTCAGACCGCGAAGATGAATCGCTGTTATTGACTGGGGAAAGTTTGCAGTCAGCTTTGGATTGGGCTGCGAACAAACAATTAAGCCAAGAACACTATTGGTTCTTGAATCCCGATCGAACTTTTGAGGAAAAACCGACAGTGGTTGTCGCACCCGTTGCAGAAAGCAGCGCAGACACAGATGCAGACAGCAGCATCCTCACCCCGCCCTCAGATAGTCTTCCAACGGGCAGCAACGAACAGAGATTGTACGATCACATCGTCTCCTGCGTGGAAACAGAATCCCCCGCACAGGTGATCGAGCGGTTCCGAAAGCTATTTATCGACGGCATGGGCTATCCCGATCGAGAGATTGAAGCAAGTTTGTACAGTATAGTCTCCGTCAAGCGATTGGATCAGCACTTTAAATATATCCTCCACCGCTGCTGCTACATCCCGATCAACCGCTGGCAATTGCAATCGCACAACCAGTTCGCGATCGCCAAGTTGGTAGCTTTATTTAAGCAGGCTTCTCCCCGATTTGGGACGGAATTTTACATAGTCAAGCGCTTGCAAGAACAAATAGCTTTCTTTACTAAAAGTGAAGAATTTCAGACCATAGAGCGCTTAGTAAAAGCCTTAGATAGAGAGGCGGAACCGCAGACACAAGATACAGATTCTCCTTTGGGCGAATTGATATGTCGGTATCCTTATTTGTACGGCTATTCTCTACTGAGCAAGGGCAGCATTGAGGAAGACCAACAAACCATTCAAAAACTGGCATTTCAAAGACAGCGACAATTTGAAACACATTTGTCTCAATATTTAAATTATTTGGTTGAGCCGAGAAATACAGAAATAGGAATTGTGGAGCGGGCAGCTAATCCCACACTTTTGAACGATGCAGAACTGCACTTAGCGGTCAGGGAATTTGCGGGAAAAGTAGCAGGCGATCGCAGCTACAAAGAAGCGGCTCAATTTTTCCTGAGAGATTCCAGACAAACTCCATCTTACGGCTCATTCAAAGTGGATTTATATGAATATTTAATATCGTCGATCGAGCCCGAATACGGCGGGCGTCAATTTAATGACCGTTTGTACAAACAAATCAAAAATACCTTGCGAGAAAATGATTCGGTGAAATTCAATAATTCATTGTTAGTTCGGACTTGCCACCAGTTGTTCAACTTCTTAGTAGTGGAAAATTCTCAACATCCCAGCCACTACGTTTTTTACGACTTGGTGTACAACCTCGGCGCCAGCAGGACAATGGGTTTACTGCTGAAAATTGTACTGCTTTCGGGCAAAGTCAAACCAGAGTTGGAAAAGCGATTTTCTATTTTGTTTAATCACTATGAAGGTAAAGCTTCTAATGAAATTATGTGGTTTGTCAAATCGTTGGAAAATTTCAATGTGGCTTTGGTTGTGAATTTTGGTAAGACGGATTTGTCTTTAGTTAAACAGCATCTTATTTTGAATTAAAAAATTACAAAAGCGCTAGATCAGCGTGATAGCTTAGGAGCAATTAAAAAACCTCACGAGAAAACAAATAAAAGCCTTGGAAGTCACAGCAACGATCGACGAAAAATGTCAATTAATTCTCGATCGACCTTTAACCGCAAAAACTCCGGGTCCCGTGCGAATCCTCGTCCTTTTTCAGGAACCTACAGGTGAAGCTGAAGAAGACCCCGAGGATACTTGATCTGTGAAGCGAAGCTATCCCGAAGGGAATCGCGCAAATATCAGCCTCAACGAAATCCGCAACATCATCGCCGAGTTTGATGAAAGCCAATAGCGGTGTATTATTAACTCTATGATTAGCTATCTCAAAGGCACAGTCGCCGATATCGCCAAAGGCAGCAACCGCGTCATATTGACTCTGGAAGTCAATCAAATTGGCTATGAAATCCAAATTTTGCCCCGCGTGACCGGTCAATTGCCAGCATCCGGCGAAGTCGCCCAAATTTTTACCCACCAGCAAGTTAAGGAAGACCAAATCGTATTGTACGGTTTTGGCAGCGCGGCAGAACGCGATTTGTTTCGGCAGTTGACGAGTGTCAGCGGTGTCGGTGCTCAACTGGCGATCGCACTTCTCGATACTTTAGGATTGCAAGATTTAGTCCAGGCGATCGTCGGCGGTAACACCCGCATCCTCGCCAAAACACCGGGCGTGGGTACAAAAACCGCAGAACGTCTCGCCCTGGAACTCAAAAGCAAACTCTCGGAATGGCGACAGCAAGCAGGTTTGACAACTTCCGTCGCCGCCGGAGTCCCCCCAGCTATTCAAGAAGAAGTCGAGATGATCCTGCTGGCGATGGGATACACTGCGGCTGAAGTCTTGCAAGCGCTGCAAACCCTCAGTCAAGACAGCACTTTATCCGCCAAAGCGAATGCCGATGATTGGATACGTGAGGCGATCGCCTATTTGAGCCGATAATCCCCTACAACATCCAAAAACCGGGAATAAAAACCAAAATTCGGTCGGACCAACAAACCCATCCCTGGCAAAAATTTTATCGTTATTATGCTTCCCCTGTGATAACATTGGAGATTGTGACAATCGTACAAAAAAAACTAAAATCAATTCATGGCTCTTACACAACAGCGCAAACAAGAAATCATGGGCGACTTCCAAACCCATGAAACAGATACCGGTTCAGCAGATGTCCAAGTCGCCATGCTGACCGATCGCATCACAAAACTCAGCGCCCACCTGAAAATCAACCAAAAAGACTTCGCCTCCCGGCGCGGTTTGATGATGATGATCAGTCGCCGCAAGCGCCTGCTGGCATACATCCAAAAGCAAAATGCCGATCGCTACAAAGCATTGATTGCCCGTCTAGGCATTCGCGGCTAAACACCAAAGCCAAAATTTGCGACAATATTCTTTAATCTTGGGCAAACACCAAGACTTATTGAAAAATGTTCGAGATTTCAGGTTAGAGATAAAATATGTCCTCCGAACCACCCCGCAAGCGCTTGCCCTTTGAACCGGCAACGAATCGTAAAAAAACGCCTAAAAAGCCCCCAGAACCCCAAGCAAGCGTAGCCTTAGAGTCGGATTCTGCCGACAAGCAGCCCAAAGCTAACAAAACCGGAAAACAGGCGCAATCCATCCCAGAAGTAGTCAGCCAACGCATGATATCTCGGATAGGGGTATTCTGCGGCATACCTACTCTATTGGGAATTTCCACATTTTTTGTCAGCTATTTGGTAGTCAGCAACGGCTTGTTCGATCTGCCGAACACAGCAGTATTGCTGGTAAGCATGGGCTGTTTTGGTCTAGGCGTTCTGGGATTAAGCTACGGAGTCCTCTCAGCTTCCTGGGATGAAGAAGTTTCAGGAAGCACTCTGGGGTGGGAAGAATTTAATACCAATTTTGGACGGATGCGAGAAGCGTGGCGCGCCGCGAAGCCAAAAAGTTAATCATTAGTCATGAGTTATTAGTCATTAGTCATTAGCTAAAAAACTAAGCTGTTAACCATTAGCGAGTTTGTCCTTGGGGAGGGAATAAGAACCCACCCCACAACAATGCTAAAAATACTGATATAAATAGATTCTCGATCGCCATTGCATCTATTTTTCTCAGTGCATCAGAGTCATCATCCGTTTCTAGCCCAACTAAAAAGGCAAAAAAATATGATTATTGTAATGAAAGCCGGCACTCCAGAAGCCGAGATCGATCGACTAGACGAAGAGCTCCGCACTAGCTGGGGTTTGATACCAGAAAAAATCGTCGGCCGTTACAAAACCGTCATGGGTTTGGTGGGCGACACCGTTGAGCTCGAACCGATGCAACTGCGCGAAATGAGCACCTGGATTGAAGAAGTCCTGCGCGTGGAAAAACCCTACAAACGCGCTTCTCTCGAATACCGCCAAGGAGAACCAAGCGAGGTAGCGGTTGCTACTCCTTTAGGAACTGTAACGATCGGCTTGCATCACCCGATCGCGATCGTAGCAGGCCCTTGCTCGGTCGAAAACGAAGAAATGATTGTCGAAACGGCAATGCGCGTCAAAGCTGCTGGAGCTCATTTTCTCCGTGGTGGCGCGTACAAACCGAGAACTTCCCCCTACGCTTTCCAAGGCCACGGCGAGAGTGCTTTGGGATTGCTAGCTGCGGCGCGGGAAGCTAGCGGTTTGGGAATTATCACAGAAGTTATGGATGCGGCCGACTTAAGTGCGATCGTAGAAGTAGCGGACGTGATCCAAGTCGGGGCGAGAAATATGCAGAATTTCTCACTGTTGAAGAAAGTCGGAGCTCAAGACAAACCTGTTTTGCTGAAGCGCGGCATTTCCGCCACCATTGAAGAATGGTTGATGGCTGCTGAGTATATCATGGCTTCTGGCAATCCGAACGTGATTTTGTGCGAGCGCGGAATTCGCGGGTATGACAGGCAATATACACGCAATACTCTAGATTTATCGGCGGTTCCAGTATTGCGGACTCTGACTCACTTACCGATTATGGTTGACCCCAGTCACGGCACCGGTTGGGCGCAGTTTGTACCCTCGATGGCGTTTGCTTCGATCGCCTCCGGTACTGATTCGCTGATGATTGAAGTGCACCCGAATCCGAAAAAAGCTTTGTCTGACGGGCCGCAATCTTTAACACCGGATCAGTTCGACAAGTTGATGGAAGAATTGGCGGTGATTGGTAAAGTCATGAACCGTTGGCCGCAACCGGTGCCAGTTTTGGCATAGAAACAGGCGAAACGCCTAACCTAAAATGCGATCGCGGTAAAATCCCAATACGGTTCAGTTAAGCTCGATCCCCCCTAACCCCCCTTAAAAAGGGGGGGACAAGAAGTTACTCAAAGTCCCCCTTCTTAAGGGGGATTTAGGGGGATCTCCGTGGAATAAATATTTTTAACCCAAGCGTATTGGGTTAAATCCCCGACTTCTTAAAGAAGTCGGGGATTTTGTTATTCGGTTTTTGGAAGCGAGTCCCAGGGGCGATCGTACTTCTAGGAATGTTGGGAAAGTTTGTATAATTGATATTTGAATTAATTAGCGAGAGGGCTGGGAGTCATTGTAGGGATGGGAACCAAACTCACTTTAGCAGAATTTCTAGCTTTGCCCGACGGAGATATATATTGTGAGTTTGTAGATGGTGAAGCAGTTCCCAAAGTCTCTCCAAAATTTTTTCATTCCAGTTTACAGGGAGCTTTAAATTTGCTATTGCGTCTATGGAGTCGGGGAAAAGGTAGAGTCTTTCCAGAATTAGCGGTTCTATTAAAGCGTCTGGATCGAAACTGGGTTCCTCTACAAGATTTACTGTATATTTCTTATGAACGTTTACCGCGGAGTTATCGGCGGAATCAAGCTTGTCCCGCAATTCCTGAACTGGTGATTGAGATTATATCACCGGATCAAAGTATGAAGGAATTTGAAGAGAAGGCAAAAGATTATTTGGCGGCGGGTGTTCCGCGAGTTTGGGTGATTGATCCAGAGGCTATTTTAATTAGAAGTTTTTTGACCGATGGTTCTAGTCAAGTTTATACGGATAATACACCGATTGTGGATGAGTTGCTGCCTGGTTTGGAGTTGACAACTAGACAGATTTTTGAAGAAGCGGAATTGATTGATTGAGTGAGGGCGATCGTACTCTGTGCAAGATATCAGTCGTAGGGTAGGTGACAACGGGAAAACTTTAACTCGCGGCGGTGGGACTATTGACTGTCACGCACCGCACGCGGGCAAAGCATTGAATAATACGCTATCACCGGAAACGAGCTCACTTACACTTCGAGACGGATTTTGACTGTTGTGCCAAAAGCTTTTCTGAAGGCTAATTCAACATCGGGAAGTTTTTGAATTGCCATGAGCAAAAGTGGTGTTGACGAGACTTTAATTCTTGCTTCTCTATCATTGAAAGCCATCAGTTTTCCGTGCTGTCGCATCAGTTCTTTAGCGCTGCGTGGTGATATCTGAAGTAGCACAGTTTTCCATGTTAGGTCTAGTAGTCCTTGCATTGCTTCTTCTATTTGTTTGAGGGTGTCGTTTTTTTGAGGTAAAACGCCTGGTAGTTCCAGTTGAAAGAAATTTTGTGCTTGCATAGTCTTACTCATGATGAAGAAATGATTGTTTTAACTGGGAAATGAGCGATCTGCTAACTTGCTCCCGATCTCTATATTCCTTGAACAGCAAAGGCTTGACGGCTCAATTTCAACGCACTTCTGGCGCTGTATCCAAAAGTGAGCCAAAATTGAGCCGCGCCACAAATTGGCAGATGTTATAAGTTAAATATGGTTACTGAAGGTTAAAAAATCAGCATGGCAGCTAGTCTAAGAGCATCGGAATCTGGGTTGGAAATTGTCGATCGGGCAAGGCGAAAGAAAGGCTTGAACAAAAAAGCTTCTCGCTGGTGGGGTGAGGCCAAAACTTCAGAATCAGTTTTAAAGCGGTTTTGGCGGCGGATTCCTATTGAGCAACAAGCTTTTGTCAATATTTGCAAGGCTGTAGAAGTGGATAACTGGGAAGATATTGTTGATGATAGTCCCTTGTCTCAGACAGATTCGAGAGCAGAGTTTTTTGCTTGTGACGATGCTTGGGTTGGTCGAAAAGACCTAATTACTCAACTCACACCCAAGGTTCAGGGTTCGTGTCGCCTGTTAATTTTTCTTGGCATCGCGGGAATTGGTAAAACAGCTTTAGCTGAAAGATTGGTGGTGGAGTTGCAAGACGACAGGTTTCTTGGCGAGTGGAGTAAATTTCATCAGGAAAATTTTGAAAACGACCAGCAAGCTTCTGATTTTGCTAGTGTGGCAATTCGATGGTTGGAAAAGTGGGGAGAACGCATTACGCCCGAAGACCGCAAAGATACGCAGCGGTTGCTGAATCGATTGGTCAAGCGATTGCGAGAAAATCGGTATTTGGTGGTGATAGATTCTCTGGAACTGATTTTAAAAGGAAATGAAGAAGCAGGCTGGAATGGTTTTCAGGATGAGTGGTGGGCAAACTTTTTTGAGAGTTTTTTGGCACTAGAATCTTGCCAAAGTCGTATCATCGTAACATCGCAGGATTTGCCAGAGCAAATTCCGACCCGTTATAAAAATTTCTGGTATTGTCAAGAATTGAGGGGACTGACAGCATCAGAACAGTTAGCCTTGTTCGATAAAACGGGACTAGAGGTTGAAATAGATTCACCCAACAAACCTTATTTAGAACGAATCGGGGCTGCTTATGAAGGGCATCCATTGGCTTTGCGGGTGATTGCTGGGGAAATTGGCAGTAAGCCTTTTTATGGCAACGTGGCGGGTTATTGGAATAAATACGGGCATGAAATTGAAGAAGTGGAGAAGGCAATTGAGGAAGCTAAGACCAAAGGAATAACCGCATCAGCAGATGACGACTGGCGACTGGATCGATATACTCGCGAACTGCGAAAAAATGTGCGAGTTCGGCTGGAAAAGACGTTTGAGAGATTGAAAAAAGATGTTTTGAATGCCTATCGATTGCTTTGCGAAGCTTCTGTGTATCGCTGTAGAGTACGGGAGGAGTTTTGGCTGAGTCATTTGGAAGATTGGGATTGCGATGAGGAGAAGCAAGAGTTAGCTTTGGATGCGTTGCGCGATCGCTTTTTGGTAGAAGAAGAATTAATTGACGATGAGGTACACTTGCGGCAGCACAATTTAATTCGCAGTGTAGCATTAGAGCATCTGAAAAATTTGACAGTGAGGTAGTGGACAATATGAAGAGTTATTATGCTGAATTTGATTTTAAAAGTCAAATGGGTTTGGAAGTTAACATCACGCCACCGGGAGAGTGGATGCTGGGTAATCTGGGAATTGATTTAGCAGCCCCGGAGTTTAGGGAACTGCCCCCTTGTAAACGCGCTCAGTACAGAGCGGTTAAAAATTGGCTGACTAGGTACAAACTGAAGCCGGATGCTTCCAATCTTGAGAAAGTTAGCGGATACTTGGAAGCATTTCACCATCTCTGCGAAGTCGAAGACTGGCAAAGAGCTTGGGAAATATTGTGTATTAGCCTTAATACTCCTACTAAAGATGAATTGCACAATCAGCTAGGCATTTGGGGTTATTATCAGGAGAGGCTAGAACTGTACAACAAACTTTTAGGAAAGTTAAGTTATAGAATGAACGCTACTTGTTTAAATGGGCTCGGCAATACTTACTTGGCTATAGGTAACTATGCCCAAGCTATTGAGTGTCACCAACAGCAGTTGGCTATTGAGCGCTCACTTAATAACCTTCGAGGAGAGTGTCAGGCTTTTAACAATCTAGGGAATGCTTACAATTCGTTTGGTAATTATGAAAAAGCAATTAATTGTCACTGGCAAAGTCTGACAATTGCTCTCAAAATCAGAAATAGAGAATGTGAGCAATTAGCTCTGAATAATCTGGGAATTTCTTACTATGACCTTGGGAACTATGATAAAGCACTTGATTACCACCAAAGAAGTTTAATAATTGCGCGGGAACTCCAAAATTACCAAGAACAGGCAAATGTACTAAGCGGTCTTGGGAAAATATACCGTGCTTTTGGAGATTATAATAAAGCAATCGAGTACGAGCAACAGGGGTTAGCCACTGCGCGACAATTTCAAGATCGTCAAGGGGAGGCATACGCTTTAGTTAATCTGGGAATAGCTTTCTTTGAGCTAGGGGATTATTGTGAGGCGATTAATTACGAGCAGAAGGGTTTAGTGATAGCACGAGATATCGGAAGTCGCTACGCTGAAAGTAATGCTTTGTGTAATTTAGGAAATGCTTATAACTTACTAGCCAAAAATCTCAAAGCAATTGAATATTATGAGCAGGCTTTGAAAATCATGCAGGAAATTGGAAATTGTGCAGGAGAGTATATGACTCTAAACAATATGGGAAATGCTTACGTTCTCCTCAGCGACTATAGGAAAGCGATGGATTACTATTATCAATCTTGGATGCTCGCACAAAAGATACGAAACCGAAAAGGTGAGGGGCAGTCTCTAGCAAATATAGGAATTACTTTATTAAAAATTGAGCAGTATTCTGAGGCTTTAAAATATTTACATTTAGCCCTCGAAAATTTCATACAATTCCAAGACAGTCGCGGTCAGGAATTGGTCTTAGTCAAGATGGGCAAAGCTTACTATGCTTTGGGAGAATATACCCAAGCGCTCGCTTATAATCGACAGCATTTAGCTATAGTGCAAGCAAAGCAACAACTGGTAATTTCTTAGGAAGTGATAACGAAGTGCGATCGCGCTTTATCCATCGCTACAGAATTAGACATCCCGCTAGCCAAACATTGTCAGGAATTGAAGGAACAATTACTGAGCGAACAAATATAACCTGTGATGTATCAGTTCTGTTCTCAATTGTACAATTACTATCGAGAACTCAAAGACACTCATTAAGCTGTTTCATATCCCCTTCCGGCTGCACTTGCTTGTGCAAACTAATTTTGTCGCCCACTTCATACCCGGAATAAAAACCCGCCTCGCTGCTGACTTGAGAATCTGTTCTCGTTCTAATTTTAACCCCTCGGCCCTCTAGATAATCGGCGATCGCCTGTTGATTTTTCTCAAACATCGATCGCACAACAATCCCTGGAGTCGCCGCCGCATCTCCCGAACCCGGAATCCCCGACTCTTCCATCTCCTGTTTTTGTTCCAACAATCTTTGTCTCAACCTTGTCGCGCATCCAACCCGAAAAGCATTCAGATACGCCAATCCCTTCCCGTTTCCTTTGCGGTATTTAGCCCTTTTTTCAATCGCCGAACTCAAATACTCGTAAAGATGTTTGCAAACAATCAGGTTTGTAGAAGTTCCCACCAAAAACATACTGCCATTATAAGTATTTCGCATGGCATTGCAACCGTTAGCGTCCGCAATTCCCGAAAGCAGCATCATTTTCCAAGTGACAAATTTCGAGGTTGTTTCAACTGAGTTTTCGTCAATCTCTTCTTGGTGATTTGGCCCTAAATCCGCGAGGCTGAGATTGTACTGTGCCAGTAAAAGGGAAGCTTTTTCGGCCGCAGCAGTCGATTCGTTTTCATTGGATGAGGTGGCGAGGGCTAAAAGCTTTTTGATTCTTTCGACAATACTTGTGTCTGCCATTTTTCAATCGGTTGTAGGGTGAGAGTAAGCGGTGGCAAGCATTCGGCTATTTTCTCATTTTAGTATAGCTGGGAATGTGCGATATTTTTTGAGGAGGATTTTTTTGAACCGCAGAGGGCGCAGAGAGAGAGAAATAAAGAAGTTTGCAACTGGGGCGCGGATTGGTTACTCTTCGAGGACTTCCAGGACTGATTTGGGCAACAATTTATCTTTAAACCAGACTACTTTTGCTGGCACGTCATTTACATTCACCCCGGCTTTTTCTAAATTCAGCCGTTCGGAAATAGCTAAAATCAAGTGATCGCATTCAGACTTCTGTACTTGTGCAAATTTCTTTTGCAAATACTCCGGCCGCCAATAGCCAACTATTTCTAATAAAAACACTCGCCCGTCGGGATGCACCAACCGAAAGTCGGGAATCATCACACTACCTGGAATCGGAATTAAATCAACTTCTCGCTCTAGTTGCCACTCGGTTTTTGTGGAATTCCATCTTTCAGCAAATGCGGCTTCTAACATACTATCATAAGGCTTGCCAGGGGGATAGTGGCTGACTAAACCGCAGTCAGAATTGAGGGTGAATTTACCTGTTTTTAAAACGCCGCTAAAAGGGTCTTTTGTGTGCAGTGTCGAGTGCATACTCCATTTGGTGACGTGCAGCAGTGCGGGCAGCATTTTCGCGAGGGCTAAGCCGTAGCGGGTGCTGGGTTTGAATAAGCTTGTAGGGCCGTCTATTGTCAGCGTAAAACCGTGGTCTGCATCGCCTTCAATGTAAGTCATTAATTGAAATAGTTTCAGATAGCGAAATAAGAGTTTGTATTCTCCTGGATCGTTGCGGTGGGCGGTTAATTGGACTTGACTTGCTCGGTAAAATATGCCTTGAACTTGAGAAAGATTGTATTTGTGAAGCAAGTTTTCGGGTGTTGGTGGATTAAACTCTGTGAGGATTTTGTTTTCGTTTAAATCGGCGTATAAACCTGTAGTGATTTCGTGAGGCAATACTTCTCTGTTTAACTCTTGGCTGAGTTCAGATGCTATTTTTTCCAGGGTTAATTGGGTGGATTGAGGGCTGGGAGTCGATCGCGCAGACAAGGCAAAAACCCGCTGTCTCAACTCTGAGGGTTCTAAGGGACTGATGACTTCCAAGGTGCAGAAACCGCCTTTCAGCAGGTGCGCTAATCCCCGTTTCAGCCGATAATCCGGGCTGTCGCCTTCTAATTCTAGCAACCGTCCGTCGAGTTCGCCTTGGGTTTTGCCGATCGACTCTTGAAAGCAGTCGATCATTTCTGTAGCTGCTTCCAAGTTTTTAGCATCTATCTTGAGGCGTAGCGGGACGATTGATTCCCCATTTTGGCGGTGACTTAATAAATCAGTGGGTAGCATAAGCAGTGAAAACTTTTACTCAATCTTTTGTTCGACAATCACCATAACTCCCCTGAGTTTTCCCTCTTCTGTCAAGCTTTGGGTAGTCCGAATTCGCCGATCGGAACTGACAAGATTGATTGTTTCAACCGCCCTCATAAAGCCAGTTGCTTTATCCCATACTTGAAAAATTATCAACTCATCTCCAACTTCTGTCGCTAGTGTATTGTAGTTGGAAAAAACTGAGTCAAGACCTTCTATTTTTACTTGCCCTTCGCCGACAACATAACCCACAAAATTTTGGGTTTCACTCTCGCCATTGGCATAAGTTTGAACGTTAGTTTGCCTCCATTGGTTGTCAACTATTTTCTGAGTTACCACTGCTGTAAAATGCCTGGTTTCTTTGCAGTCGGCATCGAGTATTGTCCAGTCTCCCTCCCAAACTCCTGTATGTTTGGGGAAAATTTTAAAGTTACTTAGTTGTGCAGTTTCGCTCATTTTTAGGTAATGTAAATTAGTTGATATTGAGATTATACTCTACTTTGGTAATCTTCAATCTTCCTTAGAATCATCATTTTTTTCTCACCATTGGGCTGGCGATTCGGCTGCTTTTTTAGTCGCCTCTCGGTTGACTCCGTAAATCGATTGTAGATGGTAGTTTTTAAATAGACCTAGGAGTGATTTAATTATATAGCCATCTTTTCGCTAAGACTACCCATCCCACAACTAACTTGTTTAGGCTTGCTACCAGGGAATTTCATCATTGTCTTCTCCCCATTTGGCGGGTGATTCTGCTGCTTTTTTGGTTGTCTCTCGGTTGACTCCGTAAATGGGTATCGGTTTGACAGTTTCTAATTTCTGATATTCTGGCTGCGGCTGTTCAATTGGTGTTTTTGCTTGCGGTTTGTGAGGCTGCATTCCTCCTCGGCGGCGTTGAGAAGTTCTTTCTTCGCTGGTGTCTTCGGTGACGACTTCGTAGAGAATTGCTAACTTGTTTGCATCGCTGCTTTTGCGGAGAACTCGACCCAATCGCTGAATGTATTCGCGTTCGCTGCCGGTTCCTGACAATATGATAGCAATTCTGGCGTCGGGTACATCCACTCCTTCGTTGAGGACGTGGGAGGCGACGAGGGTTTTGTATTCGCCTGTGCGAAAGCGATCGAGGATTTCGTGGCGTTCTTTGACTGGGGTTTGGTGGGTAATTGTGGGGATCAGAAATTCTTGGGAAATTCGGTAAACTGTGGCGTTGTCTCCGGTGAAAATTAGCGTGCGCTGGGGAGAGTGTTCGGCTAGAATTTGGGCTAAAATTCGCAGTTTGCCTTCGGTACAAAGGGCGATTTCTTTGGCTTGGCGGTGGGCTAGCATGGCGCGCCGTCCCAGGGGCGATCGCGCGCTTGCCATGATAAACTGTTTCCAACCATCCAGGCTGGATATTCTGATGTTAGACTGTTTTAAGAAGTCGTTGCGAATGTTGATTAATTCGGCGTAGCGAGATGCTTCTTCTTGTGACAGTTTTACCATGATTTGAACTATTTTATGGTCGGCTAAAGCATCGCCTGCCAAATCTTCGGGTCTTTTACTAAATACTGTCGGACCTATCAGGAAATGTAAATCGCTGTGGCGGCCATCTGTGCGATCGGGTGTGGCTGTCAGTCCGAGTTTAAAAGGCGCGATCGCATATTCGGAAATTACTCGATAAAAGTCCGTTGGCAAATGGTGGCATTCGTCAAAAACCAGCAAGCCGTATTTATTGCCCAAGGTTTCTGCATGAATACTTGCACTGTCGTAAGTTGCGACTAAAATTGGCGTTTTGTCCCGCGAACCTCCGCCCAACAATCCGATTTCGATGTCGGGAAAAGCTGCTTTTAAATTAGCATACCACTGGTGCATTAAATCGAGAGTTGGTACTACAATTAAGGTACTGCGACCAGTGACTTGCATGGCTAATTGTGCCAGATAAGTTTTGCCCGAAGCAGTGGGGAGGACAACTACTCCTTGGCTTCCTGCTTCCTGCCAAGCTGCGAGGGCTTCTTCTTGATGTGGGTAAGGCTGCATTTCCACGCTGGGTACGAGTTCGAGTAGTTCGTATCCCCTAGCTTCGTCGGTGAAGTGAATGCACTCGGCTTGGAGGGATTCTACCAGCGGCCGGTAGTGAATGGCTCGAATGCGGTATTTTTCCACGCGATCGTCCCACGTCGCAAAGTCCACCCAGTCTCTGCCTTTGGGCGGCGGGTGCAGCAGCAGCGTTCCGCGATCGAATGTTAAGGTAGGTATCCGTGGCATTTGTTTAGATAGGGGGGCGAGTTATGCCTGTTAAATTATAAGTGACAGATCAAATATATTGACTCTTCTTGAAATTATCTGCGTTACTCTGCATTAATCTGCCATACATCTGCGGTCGATCGATCGATCAAAAAATTATGTAATTCAAGTCTAAATTTAGGAAATTGCGATCGCAGTGGATAAAAATTAAACAAATATTCTCCTAGCCCAGCCGGATTGCCAAATCTAAAATCTACAAGAGTATTGTCCCGCTGGGGATGGTTTTTAGGTTAGATTCGATTTACGTATGCCTGAGATTAGAGGTTATAGATGGAAATAGGCGTCCCCAAGGAAATCAAGGATTTAGAGTTTCGAGTCGGGCTTAGCCCCACAAGTGTCCGGGCTTGTTCCGACAGAGGCCACACAGTTTTTGTAGAAACGAATGCTGGTGCTGGGGCCGGTTTCGCGGACGAGGACTACGTTCAAGCAGGGGCTAAGATTGTCTTAAAGGCTTCAGATGTCTGGAATCGCGAACTAATTGTTAAAGTTAAAGAACCCTTATCTGCTGAGTACCCGCTGATTCAAAAAGAGCAGTTGCTGTTTACATATTTGCACTTGGCAGCCGATCGCACATTAACTGAGCATTTAATCAATAGCGGAGTCCAAGCCATAGCCTACGAAACCGTCGAACTCCCGGACAGAAAATTGCCACTGCTGACGCCGATGAGTATTATTGCAGGGCGTTTGGCCGTGCAGTTTGGATCTCGATTTCTGGAACGACAGCAAGGTGGTCGGGGCGTACTTTTGGGCGGCGTACCAGGGGTAAGACCGGGTAAAGTTGTGATTTTGGGCGGCGGCATCGTCGGCACAGAAGCAGCCAGAATTGCTTTAGGAATGGGCGCGAGAGTGCAGATTTTAGACGTAAATGTCGATCGCCTAGCCTACTTGGAAACTCTGTTCGGTTCCAGAGTAGAATACCTCTACAGCAGTCCTCTACAAATAGAAGCAGTTGTTCCCGATGCCGATTTGTTAATCGGTGCGGTTTTGGTTCCGGGCAAAAAAGCTCCAATTCTGGTTTCTCGCGAATTTGTTGCGAAGATGCACCCCGGTTCTGTGATTGTTGATGTAGCCGTTGACCAAGGCGGCTGCGTGGAAACTTTGCGGGTAACTTCACACACAAATCCTACTTATGTTGAGGAAGGAATTGTGCATTATGGCGTGCCAAATATGCCCGGTGCCGTGCCTTGGACTGCAACTCAAGCTTTGAATAATAGCACTTTGCCTTATGTTTTGCAGTTGGCAAATAGCGGGATTAAAGCTTTGGAAATGAATCCGAGTTTAGCGAAGGGATTGAACGTGCAGAATCACCGATTGGTGCATCCGGCCGTGCGCGAGGTTTTCGCAGATTTGGCCGATTAGATTCTCATTTTTTCAAAAAAATCCGTAGGGTGCGTCAGATCAAAGCTTGTGGATTATTAATAACAAGATGCCTGACGCACCCTACTCAACTACACAAGGTTTGGGGAGGTTTGGCTAACAGTAAATCCTCCAAACTAAAGCATTTCTCAACCCGAACAGTAATTTGTGCCCAATATTATTTGTAGCCCGAAAAAAAATAAATTCCCCAAAACACTTGACAGATTCGCGGAGGTATGGCAGAGTATTAATTCGTGACCGATGCGGAACTGGCGGAATTGGTAGACGCGCATGATTCAGGTTCATGTGGTGCAAGCCTTCCGGGTTCAAGTCCCGGGTTCCGCATTCCAAAGGCAGAAAAAAGTTTGGGGTTAACCCGATACAGGCAATAACCCCATTCGCTCTGCTAAATTAAACAATGTTGACAAGTATTCAAAATCCCCTAGTTAAAGAAATCCGCAAGCTGCACAGCTCGAAGGGACGCAGGGAACAACAATTATTTTTACTCGAAGGGACGCACTTGCTCGAAGAAGCTTGCGCTGCCAAATACCCGCTAGCAACGGTTTGCTGCACTCCCGAATGGCTCGAAGATCACGGGGAACTTTGGGAGCAAGTTGGTAATTTAGCCGATCGCACAGAATTAGTAAGTGCAAAAGTATTAGAGTCGATCGCCACTACAGTCCAACCCGACGGCATTGTCGCCACCGCACCCCGCACCGCAACAGAACCCGCAAAATTGTCAACTTTAGGAATAGCCCTAGAAACAATCCAAGATCCCGGCAACTTGGGGGCGATCGTCCGCACGGCTGCGGCTGCTAATGCTGACGGTTTGCTGTTGAGCGCAGACAGCGCCGATTTAGACCATCCAAAGGTGCTGCGAGCCTCCGCAGGAGCTTGGTTTAAACTGCCAATGGCAGTCAGTCCAGATTTAACCGCCGAAGTCTCCGGGTATAAAAATCAAGGAATGCAAATTTTAGCAACCGTCGCCGGGGCCAGTTTAAGTTATTGGGAAGTAGATTTGCGAGTGCCGACTCTGATAGTTTTGGGCAACGAAGGCTCTGGTTTGTCGGAAGAATTGAGGAGTTTGGCCGATCGACAAATCCAAATCCCCCTGAGTCGTGGCGTAGAATCTTTAAATGTGTCGATCGCCGGAGCCCTCATCTTGTACGAAGCTCAACGGCAAAGAAGTCATTAGTTATTAGTCATTAGTCATTAGTCATTATCTGTTGGGGCGGGTTCATCAATATCTGTAACTTCATATTCAGGGTATTGAAAAGCTGTTGGGCATTTAAATTGTATTTTTTGTATTTTTTTCTTGCACTGTGCCAAAAGGATCAAATTCCCTCCCATCTCCCCCTCTCCCCATTCCCCCCATCTCCCCCTCTACCAATCTACCCCTCTGAGATGTGGCGGATGTTGTTTATATTGATGCAAACTGTAAAGCCAGGAAAGCGGGTACTCTCGTATCAACAGTCCAGGCTGGTATGAAATAAATATGAAGAAGTGTAGCCAAGTGCTCTCACAAATGTTAAGATTCTTAACATAACGTAGTATTTTGCACGCCCCAACCAAAACCTAACCTGAGACGGTGCTGACTGGGAGTAGTAGCTAGCTACCATAAAATTAAGCCTCTTTAAATGGAAGGAAAGCGCAAGTCCCCGCCCGCTTTCCTTCCCAGCTAAAGCTAGGGGTTTGCGACTACCGCAAACCTTTAGAGGCACAGATCCTCAGCGGGAAAAGCTCATGAAAACTCTTAAGTCCTCAGATACAGATTCTGTTCGCGCTTACTTGCGGGAAATCGGCCGCGTTCCCTTGTTGACCCATGAGCAAGAAATACTCTACGGGAAACAGGTACAGCGCTCAACCGCACTGCATCAGGAGAAAAATATTTTAGCCGAAGAGTTAGGCCGCGACCCGACGGCGGCTGAATGGGCACAGGCAGTTGGGCTGTCTGAGGCACAATTGCAGCGGACGATCGAACACGGGGAAAGGGCAAAGCGCCAAATGGTGGAAGCGAATCTCCGCCTGGTAGTGTCTGTTGCCAAGAAATATATCAAGCGCAACGTAGATTTACTGGATCTAATTCAGGAAGGCACGATCGGGATGCAGCGGGGAGTAGAAAAATTTGACCCGACTAAGGGCTACAGATTTTCTACTTATGCTTATTGGTGGATTCGTCAGGCAATTACTCGGGCGATCGCCGAAAAAGGCCGCACCATCCGCTTGCCGATCCACATCACCGAAAAGCTCAACAAAATTAAAAAGGCTCAGCGCCAACTTGCTCAACAGCTCGGTCGCGCGGCCACGGCTGCTGAATTGGCATCAGAGCTAGAATTGACTCCCAAACAGATTCGCGAATATCTCGATCGGGCGCGCCTGCCACTTTCCCTGGACTTGCGCGTGGGAGACAATCAAGATACAGAGTTGGGCGATTTGTTGGAAGATACGGGTACTACGCCAGAAGATTTTGCCCTGCAATCTTCCCTGCGGACTGACTTAGACCACCTAATGGCGGAACTGACTCAGCAACAGCGAGAAGTGCTCGCCTTGCGGTTCGGTTTAGAAGACGGACAAACCCTAACTTTGGCAAAAATAGGCGATCGTCTCAACATCAGTCGGGAACGAGTGCGGCAAATAGAACGGGAAGCTTTGACCAAACTCCGCAAGCGCAAGCAAGATATCAACGATTATCTAGCCAGCTAGCTAGATTGGGGATTGGCGATCGGGTCTCCCTCCTGGCAATCCCCAATCTAAAATCGTAAAAACCGCCGCTTTTAATTCGGTTGTGCCCACTTGGTTCCTATGACTGTCCTGCTACATTAGTAATTACTTAGTAATAAAGATCAGCAGCGATCGGATAAGGGTTATTTAATTTAACCGCCCGCGTCTAACATAACAAGCTGTGTCTGAAACGGAGGTACTCGTGAGCAACTCATCTAATAAATCCCCAGAATTCTTTGAAGAAGACGGAGAAAATGCCAACTTATTATGGCAATACGTGCAGTCAATGGCTCCCGACACAGTTTCTCAGTTGTCTAAGCCGACTTCTCACGAAGTGTTTCAAGTAATGGAGCGAAATATTGTTGGACTATTGGGGAATTTGCCTTCGGAACACTTCGGGGTGACAGTGACTACCAGTCGCGAACATTTGGGTAGATTGCTCGCCTCAGCTATGATTAGCGGTTATTTTCTCAAAAATGCCGAACAGCGAATGACTTTTGAAAAGTCCATACAAGCCAGTGAGAGACACGGCTCGGACGATTAGTAGATTCTTAACATTTAAGTGATCCAAGTGTCAAGCCCCCCCTCGCAAGATGGGGGCTTAATATTTTAGAGTTTAGAGTTTAGATTTTAGAGTTTAGAGTTTAGAGTTTAGATTAAATAATGGAATAATTATTGATATTATTCTTAAATTCCCAATATCCAATTCCCAATACCCAATTCCCAATTAATATGTCTGTTCCTCCTTTTGCCCACAAAGTTATCGGCGTTGCTGCAATCTGGAACGATCGCCAACAAATTTTGATTGACAAGCGCCGACAACATGGACTGCACGGGGGTTTCTGGGAGTTTCCTGGCGGAAAAATAGAGCCTGGGGAAACAATCGAAGCTTGCATAGAACGGGAAATTATGGAGGAGTTGGGGATTGTCGTAGAAGTTGGCGATCGCTTGATTACAATTGACCACGACTACACTAAATTTACAGTTAGACTATACGTGCACCACTGCCGCCACGTCAGCGGGGAACCGCAAACGATCGAATGCGATGAAATTCGCTGGGTGACACTCGACGAAATTGACCAATTTACTTTTCCCAAGGCAAACGCACAGATTATTGCTGCACTGCGGAAAAGTTGAGCTGTAATATCAAACTCGGTTGCTACTGACAACTGACAAATCTACAGCTAAGTTTTATTTTTGGACGGGCAGAGTAAAGTGAAAACAACTGCCTCTATCGGGTACAGAGTCTACCCAAATTTGACCGTAGTGGGCGCGGATGATGCCTTGACACAGAGACAGTCCAATGCCGTAACCGTCTGTTGATTTATCTCGCTGCAAGCGAAAGCTGTCTTCAAAAATGCTCGCGCAATCTTCTTCAGGAATTCCCGGGCCGCTGTTGCAAATGCTGACTTGAACTTTGTAAGCGGTGCGGTGGAGAATTGAAAGATTAACAGTTCCTCGGTCTGGGGTGTACTTGCTGGCGTTGTCAAGCAGGTTGACCATGACTTGTTTAATGCGATCGGGATCGGCATAAACCAAGGGCAAATCTGCGGGAATGTCTGTTTCTAAGTTCAGACTTTTCGCCTGAAATTTGTCTTGAAATTGCAAGATTACATCTTGACAAATCGCCCGCAGTTCGATTCTTTTTGGTTCAATGTGGAGTTGAGCGTTTGTACCCCGGGCTGCTTGCAGGATATCTGTAATCATACGATCGACAATTTGGATTTGGCGGCGGGCTTGTTTCATCAAATGAGCCGCCAGACTCGGTGTCAAACGCGACTTTTCCCCCTCTTTCACCTTCTGACTTGACTCCAAAGTCTCCAAAGCCAAAGATGCAGCCGTCAAGGGATTACGCAAGTCGTGAGCTAGCATCGCAATAATCCGGTCTTTCAACTGCAACTGCTCTTGCAGGTGTTCTTTTTCCTGTTTGAGGCGAAAAACTTCATCAGAAAGCTGCACAATTTCGGCGGCGCAAGCAACGGAATAGAGTGGTTTTGGGTTAGTCAGGCTTTCAGCAAGTGCTGGGGCTGACTGCTGCTGAGCTGCGTATTCTTCTACAGAACGCTTCCAGCGAGGCCACCAGTGTTCGAGTTGGGCGATTAAATTGCTGCCGGCGAGAGTTTGTCGCGGATCGGGATGAATTTTGAGCAGCGAGGGAGTGGCTACAAGTTTAAAGTGTTCGGCTAAATCGGGCTGTTCTCCTACGTCAATGATTTGAAGCTCAAAGTCGCAGTCTGCTTTCAAATCCTTTAGGGACTTGCGGATGTGTCTGGTCTGTTCCCGGGAAGAGGAACGCTTGTCTACAAACAGCAAAAGCTGTAAAAGCGGTGCGGAATTTACCGGCTGTTCGGGAGAACAGTCAGTGCCGCTGGTGCCAAGTGTTGGATGGACGCTGTTGAGCTTTTCGATCGGGTGAAAATAATTGAGCATTGCCGAGCCGAGTTATTTCACTTCTACTTTAATTTAATACTTACTTTAGATTTATGCTATTGTCCGATAATTTCATTACAGGCGGGCAGATGATATTTTTGAGATGGAAGAAAAATGAGTCGCTGCGGGTGGTGGTTCAAGTGGCGGCCGCCTTTTTTGTGCTGTGCCTGTTGCTGACGCTGCACCGCTACTACAGTTTTTACGCTACTTACGACCAAGGCATTTTCAATCAACTTTTTTGGAACGGCACTCGGGGTCACTTGTTTGAGAGTTCCCTCTCTTCGGCTTTGTCCACTAACGTGGTTCACCAAAATCAGCTCCCGTCCGTATCTTACTATCGGTTGGGGCAGCATTTCACGCCGGCGCTGATGCTGTGGCTGCCAATTTACTCGCTGTTTCCCTCCCCCGTCACTTTGACTGTGTTGCAGGTGGCTTTAATTACGGTGGCTGGAGGAGTGCTCTATGCTCTCGCCAGACACTATCTGGAACCAAGGCTGTCGGCGACAATTGTTCTGAGCTATTACTGCGCTAACGCGGTCATCGGCCCGACTTTGGGTAATTTTCACGATATTTGTCAAATGCCACTGTATGTCTTTAGCTTGCTGCTGGCTATGGAGAAGCGCTGGTGGCCCTTGTTTGGGATTCTGGCAAGTTTAATTTTGGCCGTGCGAGAAGATGGGGGAGTTGTTTTATTTGGCGTCGGAGTTTACCTGATTTTGAGTCGGCGCTACCCTCGGACTGGTTTAGCCGTCTGCATACTCAGTTTTGGTTATATGATCCTCCTAACTAATCTGATTATGCCTTTGTTTTCTGCTGACATATCCCAGCGGTTTATGATGGAGCGCTTCGGTCAATATGCCGATGGAGATGAAGCTTCTACTCTAGAAATTATTTGGGGAATGGTGAGCAATCCCTGGCGGTTGGTGGCTCAGTTATTTACGCCGTTTTTTGGTAAGATTAGATACCTGCTTGGCCAGTGGTTGCCATTAGCTTTGGTTCCAGCTTTCGCGCCTGCGTCTTGGATGATAGCTGGATTTCCGCTGCTGAAGCTATTTTTAGCGAAAGGAGAGTCGGTGCTGGCAATTAATATTCGCTATGCGATGACTGTGGTTCCAGGGCTTTTTTATGGGGCAATTCTGTGGTGGGCCCAGCGTCAAAAGGAAGAAGATAGAATGGTGAGAGAGGAAAGAATGTTTTTGCGTTTTCCTTCTGCTTTATTTCCTCTGCCTTCGTCTTCAAAGTTTCGCCGCTTTTGGGCGTTTTGCATCTGTTTGTCGCTATTTTTTACCTTCACTTCTAACCCAAATCGGACTTTTTCTTGGATTTTGCCCGATGCGATCGATCCTTGGGTGCAGGTTCCTCTTGTCAGACAATGGCAGCACGTTTTGCAAGTGCGGCCGCTGTTGGCTCAAATTCCTGCTGATGCTAGCGTGGCAGCGACGAATACTATTGTGCCGATTTTGTCAAGCAGGCGGGAAATTCTCAGGTTTCCGATGTTTGAACTCCGCAATGATGCGGGGAAGGCAGTGAAGATGCAATATGTAATTGCCGATATCTGGCAGTTGCAGCAGTATCAGGCTGCGTTTCGCGGGGAACGGGGACAGTTGCGGGAGATCGTACCGGCGATCGAGCGAATGTCCAAATCGGGAGATTACGGCATTGTTGGCTTTGAAGACGGCGCGATTTTGATGCGTCAGGGTGCTGTATCTAATTCTGCATCTGCTGCTGCTTGGAACCGTTTTCGCGGCGAATTGGAGCCGATTTTGAAGAAACGGTAAGCGGGTAGGCGCGATCGCCATTGCTTCCTTCAGTGGCTCAAATCTTGAGGAAACCTGTTTTTTTCAGGTAATGGCGATCGAGCAACTTCATGCAAAAACCAGATTTAGGCATGATTTTCTGTCTTTGTTGCTGCCAAAAGTCAGGCATTGGGCTTCAACTTACGAGCCACTAAAATTTGAGGCTTATTATTTTACAATAAATCTGTTAATCCTAAACATTAAGTTATATAAATTATTTGGAGGAAGAAAGATGAAAATTTTGGTATTGGCATGGGAGTTTCCTCCCAGAATCGTAGGCGGTATCGCGCGCCACGTATCGGAACTGTATCCTGAATTGGTAAAGCTGGGCCACGAAATACATTTAATTACAGTAGAGTTCGGCCACGCGCCGATGTACGAAGTGGTGGAAGGAATACGTGTGCATCGGGTGGTGGTGGGACACGCCAGGGACTTTTTTCACTGGGTGGCGAATCTCAACCAAAGCATGGGCCACCAAGGCGGGAAACTGATGCTGGAGGAAGGATCCTTTGATATCATCCACGCTCATGATTGGTTGGTGGGAGATGCGGCGATCGCCCTCAAGCATACCTTTAAAGTACCGCTAATTGCCACCATCCACGCCACCGAATACGGGCGCTTCAATGGCATCCACAATGAGGGGCAGCGCTACATTAACACCAAGGAGAACGACCTCGCTTACAACGCTTGGCGGGTAATTGTTTGCAGCGATTATATGCGGCGGGAAGCCGAACGGGTACTATCGACTCCGTGGAACAAAATAGAGGTAATTTACAACGGAATTCGACCAGATAAAAAGCCGAGGTGGCACGAATTTGACGCTATGGATTTCCGCCGCAGGTTTGCTGCTGACGATGAGAAAATTGTCTATTATGTAGGAAGAATTAGCTATGAAAAAGGTATTTCTGTATTTCTCAATGCGGCACCTAAAGTAATTTGGGAAATGGGGGGTAAAGCAAAAATTGTAATTGTTGGTGGCGGCAATACCGACCAGCTCAAACATTTAGCTTGGCATTTAGGAATTTGGAATAAGTGTTATTTTACTGGGTTCATGTTTGAGGAACATCTTGACAAATTTCAGACGGTGGCTGACTGTGCGGTTTTCCCCAGTCTTTACGAACCTTTTGGGATTGTAGCGTTAGAAAGCTTTGCTGCAAGAGTGCCTGTGGTGGTGTCGAATGCGGGCGGACTTCCAGAGGTGGTGCTGCACACTAAAACTGGCGTTGTTACTGAGGCAAACAATCGGGATTCTTTGGCCTGGGGAATTTTGGAGGTGCTGAAAAATCCGGGTTACGCGCGGTGGTTGGTTGACAATGCTTATGAGGATTTGGAACGCCGGTTTAGTTGGCCGAAGTTGGCGATGGAAACTCAGTGGGTTTATGAACGGGTGGTGGAGGAAAGGGCTGAGGTTGATTGGTGAAAGGGACAGGTATAAACCATTATGCTAGGCTTTATTGCTGCGGCGCAAGGGGAGACTCAGGGGAATCTACAGCTTTTTAGTTGCAGATGTTAACAATTTGTAACACAATAAAGAGATACACTTAAAAGTGCGATCGAACTATGCTACCTGCGACAATTTCCAGTTTGTCTTTTCACAGCTACATTCGGCAATCAAAAGGCAGGAAATAAAACTGCCTAACTCTACCTCAGCTTGAGCGCACTCAGAAGATTTAAAGGGAATTGCATCTTGAATATTTTTAGGGACATCGATCCCCAACCCAGACGCAGCTTACTAATTTTATTCACGGCAGGCCTGCTATTCTGGTCGAGTTTGGCTTCGCTACTGCCCACTTTGCCCCTGTACGTTCAATTTGTGGGCGGCACAAAACAGCAAATTGGCTTTGTGATGGGTGCATTTGCGATCGGACTTTTGCTATCGAGGCCACCGTTGGGTAAAATAGCCGACAGCAGTGGGCGAAAAAAAGTTTTGCTGCTAGGCGCGACAGTCGCTGCGATCGCCCCTTTGGGCTACCTGTTAGCTCAATCTATCCCCTTACTGTTACTTATTCGCGTTTTTCACGGCATTAGTATCGCCGCTTTTACTACAGCTTACAGCGCTTTGGTAACAGATTTATCGCCGCCAGGAAAGCGGGGCGAACTAATCGGTTACATGAGCTTGGTGAATCCTATTGGTCTAGCAGTTGGGCCGGCTATTGGCGGATTTGTGCAAGCTTGGGTTGGTTATACTCCTTTGTTTGCGATGTCGGCGGCTTTCGCTGCAATGGCTGTATTTTTTACCTGCAAAGTTGCGGAACCTAATTTTGCAGATTTAACCAAATCGGGCTCGCTATCTGAGGACAAAAATAGCCAAAAATACTGGGAAATGCTCTGGAATCCTAGAGTGCGGATTCCGGCTTTAGTGTTATTAGTGGTTGGTTTAGTCTTTGGAACTTTGAGCACTTTTATGCCTTTGTTTATCCAAGAAACTAAGACTAATTTGAATCCAGGATTATTTTATTCGACGGCGGCTATCGCCAGTTTCGGTATACGGTTGCTCACGGGACGGGCTTCGGACAAATACGGTCGCGGCTTGTTTATTTCAGCAGGCTTAATCTGTTATGCCGTGTCGATGTTATTGTTGTATTTTGCTAACAACAGCAATGCTTTTTTAATAGCAGCTTTGGTTGAAGGTTGCGGGGGCGGTACGGTTTTGCCGATGATGGTAACGCTGATGTCGGACAGGTGCCAACCTTATGAAAGGGGCCGCTTGTTTTCGCTTTGTATTGGCGGATTTGATTTGGGAATTGCGGTTGCGGGACCGACTTTAGGCTTTGTTGCTGAACAAGTTGGCTACAGAAATATGTTTGCTTTTGCGGCTGGCCTCGCTGGCTTGGCTTTGCTGATTTTTATTACTCAGTCTAGCAAGGGCTTATCTAATTCGATGAAATTTGCGATCGGTCGAGGCAAAGATATTTATGCTTTGAATCAGTAAACGTACAAAATTAAAAAAGTTATGAGTTTTAAGTCGTGAGTTGAATTAATTTCTTAATTCAAAACTCTAAACTCAAAATTCATAACTTTTAGTAGTGGGCTTGGAGGGATTCGAACCCCCGACCTCATGGTTCGTAGCCATGCACTCTATCCAACTAAGCTACAAGCCCCTGTTGAGTTCAGATTTAATCTAAAATTGATTAAGTTCTTTTCTCACAGAATCTAACAGTAACACCATTACCAAAATAATGCAAGACCTTTCGCAAAGTTTTTCTAAATTGCCCGATCGCGCACAGCTAACTCACCTCGACAACAGCGGGGAAGCCCAAATGGTGGACGTTTCAGCGAAGGTGCCGACTGTGCGGCAAGCTGTGGCTGCTGGCCGGGTGCGGATGTTGCCGGAGACTTTTGCGGCGATTGAAGCGGGGAATGCGCCGAAAGGTGATGTGTTGGGCACTGCAAGGCTGGCTGGAATTATGGCGGCCAAACAGACTGCACATTTGATTCCTCTGTGTCACCCTCTGCCGCTGAGTAGCGTGGAGGTGCAGGTGATGCCGGATGCTGGGTTGCCGGGGTATCAAATTCGGGCGACGGTGAAAATTAAGGCGGAAACAGGGGTGGAAATGGAGGCGCTGACGGCGGTTTCGGTGGCGGCGCTGACTTTGTACGATATGGCTAAAGGATTGGAAAAGTCGATCGCCATTGAGTCAATTCGACTGGTGAGTAAAAGTGGTGGCAAGTCTGGAGACTATGAAAATGTAGAGGCATAAGTTTCCTACCGAAAGAGGGATGCAGCATTCAAAAAGCTGCACTTATGATTAAAATAGGCACTGAACTACTAATATCAAGTGAAAAACTATGCCTCCTCGTTGGCCCCGCAAACCCGACCGCAACGATCCAGAGTACCGCCGCTTAGATGACCGGATGAATTTTGCTATCCACGTCGGTCTTTTTTCTGCTACCAATTCAGGTTTGTGGTTTGTTCACAATTTGCAAAAGGCTGATTGGCCTTGGGCAATTTCAGTAACGGGTGGATGGGCTCTAGTAGTTTTGGCCCACGCGATTTACCATTTTGCGATCGCCGATTATTCGCCACTCACCAAAGATTCTGGCTGAAGGCAGTTGGCGGCGATTTGTTAAGTCTTTTGATTGATAACAAATAACTTTCGGCTTTTTTGATATGGCTAATACTACACAGGCGATCGAATCCTTAGCAGCCGAAATCGGCGAAAATGTCTACATTGACATTGCCAAATGGCATTTGTATCTGAGAGATGCTCACCTGCATACCGTTGTTGCCCAACAACTTTATTCAATGCTGGAAGATGGCAATTTAGATGCTGACAAAGTGGAACGAGTTTTGCAAGGAATTCCTGTCAAGTTGGGCGGCGGCAAGCGGGAAGTGCCACTGGCCGATTTAATTCCGATGCAGTGTCAAGTTCAATTGATGGATGTTCTTGAGGAATTTCAGCGAAAAATGTAAAGTAAAGGGCGGGTTTTGTACGCAGATTGTGGGCGTTGTGTCTAGTATTTCGCCTTTAACCCGCCCCGACAATTTTATTTGCGAAAACGCCCCCGAATGCGATCGACAAACATATCAACTTCCGGCAACTTCATCTGACTGACAAACAGGGCAAAAACTCCTAACCCTACAAAACTTGCCACACTCAACTGCACTAATTGAATTACCAAACCTTCAGTACCCAAAACTCTTTGACAGGCTTGCAGAGTAGCCAAGGTAACGAAAGCAGTTAGACAACTGCCAGAAGTTAACCCGAGAAAAGGTAAACTCCACTCCCCCCAAGGCAGACCACCCAGCTTTTTATCTAATAAGTACAAAAGCATAATCATCGACAGAAGATTCACTCCCACCGTCGCCAAAACTAATCCGGGCGCGCCAAAAGCTCCTACTAACAAATAATCCAAAAGAGCGTTGAAAAAGATATTGATAATACTGATGCGAAAAGGGGTTTCCCCGTCTCCCAAAGCGTAAAATACCCGTACCACAACGTCGCGTCCCAAGTACACAAACATTCCAATACTGTAAGCCATCAATATCGGCGTAACAAACTGCGAGGCTGACCGATCAAAAGCATAGCGTTCGTAAACAACGCGGACGATCGGCCCAGCCAGCGTTATCATTAAAGCGCTCAGCGGCAGCATCGTAAGGCCGGTCAAAACTAAAGATTGACGAATGCGATCTTTTAATTCCGGCCAATCTCTCGGATCGGTGAGGCGAGAAAATATGGGTAGAAATGGCACTAAAATTACATTAGAAATGATGCCTAAAGGCGTCATGACTAACAAGCCACTGTAACCCAACGCAGAGGCAGCTTGAGGGATGTAGGATGCGAAAAATAGGTCAGTATAAACATTAATTTGCAGCATTCCTGATGATAAGGTAGCAGGAACCATCACCTTAACTACTTCTTGCACTCCCGGCCGTTTAAAATTAAACCGCAAACGCAATGTTCCCAAGCCGGCGCGCCACTGCGCCACCAGTTGCACCAACCACTGCAAAACTGCACCCGCTAAAGTTCCCCAAGCTAACACTAAGCCGCCCATTAGTGCGTATTCTGGCTGAATAATTTTGTCTCCGAGTTGCAGTGCCAGAAGCCCCAAACCGCCGACAAGTGCAACGCTGGAAAATAAAGGACTAATCGAAGGCAACCAGTACATATCGGCGGCGTTGAGAGTGCCGAAACCAATGCCGATTAAGCCTGAAAGTAATGCCATCGGCGCCATAATCCGAAATTGCTGGACGGCAATTGCTTTGATTTGTAAACCTTCTGCTGTTCTATTTAATCCCGGTGCCACCAAATCGATCGCCGGATCTGCAAAAATAATTAAAGCGACTGTTACCAACAGCAATATGCCCCCGACTAAGGTGGTGATAGTCTCGACTAAGGGTGCTGCTTCTTTTTTATCCCGGCGGGCTAAAACACTGACGATGGCGCTGTGAAATGGCCCGTTTATCCCTCCGAGCAAAATAAATAAGAAACCAGGGATGACGTAGGCGTAGTTGTAGGCATCGACGGCGACACCGACTCCAAAGGCTGCGGCGATCGCAATTTGGCGCACCAATCCAAAGACTTTGCTAATTAGAGTGGCGACTGCGACAATGCCGGCAATCCCTGCGAGGGAACGAGAGGGCTTCTGTAATTGGGACACAAATGGTTACAAACGCTAATGCTAAAAGGATTCACTTATTTTAATCGCGAACCGGGAGAATCATATCACGAACTCATAAAACTTCTAGGGAAAATTGCGCTGATACCAATTTTATTGATATTACTGACTTGCGGAAATTCAATAATCGATCGGGACTCTTCGTCCTAACTACAAACCGCCGTTTCGTGCTATGATGCGTCAATCTAAAATCTACAATCTAAAATCTAAAATCTAAAAATGATGAAATAAATGAGTTGATAAAAGCAGAGAAATAACATATAGTTGATAACTTATGAGCCATTGTGTTAGCTCCCAGACTTATATAAAAAGTGCGGAGCCATGTATTCGGTTATAGGTAAAATCTACAATCGAGAATCTAAAATCTAAAATCTAAAATCTAAAATCTAAAATCTAAAATCGAATGACTGGCTTAATTTACAAATATCCTCCTCTTTTACCCGGAATTATCATCAAACGTTACAAGCGATTTTTTGCCGAAATAGAATTATATTCGGGAGAAATAATCACCGCGCACTGTCCGAATACTGGCCCGATGACTGGTGTTTACATTCCCGGCAATCCAGTGCTAGTATCTCCCAGCGACAATCCTAAACGCAAGTTAGCTTATACTTGGGAATTAATTAAAGTTTGCGACACTGTGCCAACTTGGGTGGGAGTTAATACTGGGCTGCCAAATCGAGTAGTTAAATTAGCTTTGGAATTGAAATTGTTTCCAGAGTTGGGCAATTACAGTTTAATTCAACCGGAGGTTGTTTACGGGACTGATAAAAAAAGTAGAGTGGATTTTTGGCTAACTGGTGAGGAAAAACCGATTTTTCTGGAAGTGAAAAATACAACTTGGGTAAAAGAGGAGTTTGCTCTATTTCCCGATACAGTGACGGAGAGGGGACAGAAGCATTTGAGAGAATTGATAGAAGTGGTGCGACAGGGTTCGAGGGCTGTAATGCTGTATTTTATTAATCGCGGGGATTGTACTGATTTTGCTCCGGGGGATAGTGCCGATCGCATTTACGGAGAATTGTTCAGACAGGCGATCGGTGAAGGTGTAGAGATTTTGCCCTGTCGCTTTGATGTGACACCGGAAGGCATTCGCTATTTGGGGTTAGCAAAACTAGATCTACTAACCCTAAATGATTAGTTTAAATTGCCTGCATTTCTCGATCGATCTCGACACTAGCCACGCCCGGTACGCTCTTTAGTCCTTCTAGGTTCGACTGAGAAACTTCTCCAGTAATGATGCCAGTAACAGCTAGCACCTGCTCCACTTTCATTCCCGCCGATTCTAAGGCAGTTACAACCGATGGAATTACCGATATGTTTTGGTCGTCAACAGTCACTATGATGCGCTGTACTTGTTCGTCAGACATATTTAGCATCCTTTGGAGTAAATCCATTGCGCTATTGTAAATTGTCTTCTGTTAGATCCCCGCAGCACTTTAAGCCTGCGGGGATTTGGGTATTCTGCATTACGGAGCTTGTACTAAACCGCTTCCGACACCAGCACTTGGCAACGGTAGCGACATAGCATGGCAAGTTAGCACTTGCCAAAGTTGAGAACCTCGTTTACCAGTCGATTCGGCATACAAGGCAGCGAGCCCAGCCACGTGCGGTGTAGCCATGCTAGTGCCGTTCCAGGCAGCATAACGCCCTTTATCCACAGGCAGTGATGAGTATACTTTCACTCCCGGAGCCGCGATATCAACTTTAGCCCCGCTCGCTCCGCCAGATTTAGCCGAGAAGTCAGCCACTTTGAGGCAGGTATCGACGGCTGCAACAGCCATAATTGACGGGCTATTCGCTGGTTGTCCGACGGTACCGGGGGGAGAAGTTAGTCGATGGTTGCCTGCGGCTGCCACGATCAGACACCCCTTTTGCAGTGCCCGACGACCGACAGTTTCGTAGGCCGTAGAGGGCTTTGGATTGGTGTTTCCTAATGACATCGAGATCACTTGACACCCATTGGCGATCGCCCATTCCATTCCAGCCAGAATCCAGCCGCTAGCGCCACTACCGGCATTACTCAACACTTTACCGACATAAATGGTCGATTCGTAAGCGATCCCATACCTGCGACCGTTCTGATCCTTGAACCCGCAAGCTGTCCCGATGCAGTGGGTACCGTGACCCATCCCATCTTGTACGTCCTCCCCAGGCACGAAAGATTGCGATACGATCGATCGACCTGCGAAGTCGGGATGTTGGAGATCCATCCCCGTATCCAGCACAGCAACTTTCATTCCACTACCAGTCAACAGAGAGTTGATCACCTTCGTTGCCTTCAAACCCCAAGTAGACTCGCTATCATCGGAAAAACATTCTTGTTTCTCGATTTCTGCTGCTTCTGTAGTAGTGGCTTTGTCGTACAGGTTATTCACCGCATCGCGATAACCCCGCAAATAGTCTGCCGACAACCCATCACCAATGGCGTAGAAAGTGCGCTCCGGTTCGATCGCCACAATAGCCGAATCCTCTCCCGCTGAGGTCATGATGCTGCTGAAACCCCCTTCGTCTAATGAGACGACGGCCACGCCGAGAGTGGGAAACACCGCTCCCCCTGCTGCTTCAATTTGGCTCAAGTCTAGAGCAGAGTCGGGGAAATCTGCTGCATTTGCCAGTCCTCTGATGCCAGTTTGGTCGTTCAGAAGATCTAACCCTTCTATCACCGCATCATCGCGGAAAGTAATAATGTAACGCCCTGTTGTTTCATCAGCTTGGGCAGTTTCTGGGATGGGAAAACTAGGTTGTTCAGACATAAATACCTCTTATTGAGTGTTATTAGAAATCCATGACAGTTTTTCTGACATGAGCTTCTACTTTTTTTGCTACTGACTCGACTTATTTATGACTTACGCAAAAGAGAATTTTTTACATTGTTTGTCGTCGGGTAAGGTGCGGTTTGCTGCGCCCTACAGATACACTTTGTGCATAAGTCCTGTGCTGTTTACTCGGCTAGTTTGCTAATTTGATGGTAAAGTTCGCCATCTAACCGTCCTTCTCCTGTCTGGATTAGCCATTTTTCTAAAGTACGGTTTTTATCGGTAAGTTGTTGGGATTTACCCTTGCTTATAGCCACGATCAATCCATTAGAAATCACAATTTCCCGCTCGCCCTCAACCTCTTCACCACTTTCTCGAACAATCAAACCACGATACCCCAATCCTTCATTAACAGATCCTTCTCCTTGATGTGTAGACAATGATTGAAGCCGTTGTGTAAACTGCTGAGATTCTTGCACTGTCAATTCCCACTGTGGGTTGAGTCGGCCACTAAACATATCTACTTCTACTTGCATCTTTTTGTCTCCTAAAGCTGTGACTGAACATTCAAGCAAAGTCACCAAAAACATTAAAAAACCCCAGCCAATTATCCTTTCTAGATATGTTGTGAGTGAATGCTGCCGTTCCACGATCTCCTTGTCGAGTGTGGGGAACCCACATTCCGCAGTGCTATAAATTCTATTTAATCTTTTGGCTCTTACAAGTGTAAAAGTAGCCACAGAATATGGTGTAAGGCCCACGGTTACAGGTAGCTGGGTTAGTGATGACTACGCCACTGTTATCTGTATTCCGAGCCGCTGTCGAACCCGGTTTGTGACCCCAAAATCCTTCTCGCATTTTGCGATACCAGTGGAAATCAACAAAGCCCGGACCAGGGGCAATAACCAGTGCTACTAAATAGCGAGGGGCTTGTGAGGCGGGGAAACAATCGTAGCGTTTGTGCAATCCATCGCACAGAGAAGCTTTGGTAACTTCTACGCAATTAATTGCAGTGTACTGATGTCCGCATCCTTTTCCTGGTTGGGCAAAAGTATCTGTGCGCTTATTGCTTGCATAGTTATAGCAGTTGTTGTTCTGCCGGATTACGGGGTTGTTGTTCCAGAAGCCGGGGTTATAGGGCGAAGTATCATAAAAGCAGGTAGCAGCCACTTCACTTGAGGTATCTACCGCCATGTTTGGTAAGTCTTCAACATCAGATACTGAAAGTCTGCTGCTGGTTTCCAGTTGTTGTCGCAGAAAATTCTGCAACATTTCATCTAAAGGTAGTTCTTCACCGAAAGCCGATGCTTCTGGAGGTGATTCTGCACTGCTCATTAAGCCGATCAAACGCTCAGCAATCTCGTTTGCTTTATCGCTAGCAGCACTCGCACCTGCTGCCATATACATACTACCGGGTAGTTCAAAGTCTTGGGCAAGCTCGTCAGAGAGGGGTTCAATGGTGAAACCGCGAAACCCTAACCCAGCATCAGCAGAAGCTGCCTCGGCTACAATGCTACGATTGTTAGCAATCTCTTTGAGCGTAGTTCTAGCTTCTTCCTCGTCTGTAATAATCCACTCGGGAGCGGGTCTTCCGGAAAATATATCGGCAGTAATTCGTAACATACTTAACCTCTTTTTTGAGTAGTTTTCAGCAAACAAGCTCCACGTGAAAGTTGTTCAATAGCTAGATAAGACAACCTTGGTCATGAGAGTTATTTAAGCTGAGTTTCAAAACTGCATAACAGCTTTTGATCTAATAGTCCTCAAAATAAACTTGAAGAGCAATACGACGATCGGCGTATAGTATTATGAAGATATTGCAACAAATTATGCTTTGAAAAATTCCAACTTTTACGGAGCAATCATCACAGCAGCCGTTCGGCTTTGTAGGCTTAGTTTTATGTAAAGATGCTTGATATGTTTGCGAAACAAAATTAGTTTTTAAATTATTAGATAAAAAAATCAACTTTACAGTTGATAGTGAAGTTTTCAGGATAGCTTTTTACACCCCACCCTAAAAATCTTCCGCCCTGAAAGCTGGTTTCAAACCCCTAAATTTTGCTCAACAAGTGATTTACGGTTGGGTGGGGGCTGTTTTTTTATATTGTCAATTATTTGCAGGTATTGTTTGTGAACCCGCCCTACAAAAATTATGTCTATTTAGCAATGCTCCATGACTGACTTAATTGACAAATATCCTCCTCTTTTACCCGGAATTCTCATCAAGCGGTACAAGATTTTATTAATCGCGGAGATTGTACTGATTTTGCTCCGGGGGATAGTGCCGATCGCCTTTACGGAGAATTGTTCAGACAGGCGATTAATGCAGGTGTAGAGATTGTCCCCTGTCGCTTTGAGGTGACACCAGAAGGCATTCGCTATTTGGGGTTATCAAAACTCGATATTTGAGATTTGGTGCGCTTCATGGGGGCAAACTCAGTCAAACTGGTCAAGCCGACTAAATGCTACTCACTCCCCAACAAGCTGCTGCTTAGCCCCAGATGCGTAAGCCATGAAACTGTCAGAAGTGTTGCTATTCGGAGACTTGAACAGTGATTTGAAATTCCTCAATGGTTGATTCCTCACCAACCCACTCACGCAAGTTTTTTAGTTGTAATTTTACTCGACCGGGATTGTTTGCTTGAAAGGTGAACACGCGCTGCCCGCCACCACCTATCCCTGTATTACTAGGCAGATTAATGTCGTCACTTTTGAATTGTAAAACTTCTGTATCTAAGGCGGGCAGATACCAGCGGTAGCCTGTTGTTGAATTTTCGTCTAAACGAAGTATGAGTGTCTGTCCGCGCTTGAGGGTTAAAACTGTACCACTATCGGCTTGAGATAAAGTTACTTCAGACATAGATTGTAATGTATGGGGTGATGGAGGTAGCTGTATAGATTGCTGTTTTGGCTGTGCGGTCGGCACTGGAGGAGATGTTACGCAAGTATGTGAAACAATGTTAGGAGACAGGGCGGTAAAGGATACTAAATAGGTCGAAAGGATTAAGGCTAAAAACATATTTATGTACAAAAGAAACAGCGCTCGCCAAGTTTAGTCGCACTAGAATCGGAATTGGCTGGGTGGCGGTTGACGGTTGGATGGTAAACCTTAAAATTGAACCATCAACCGCCAACAGACTCGATGGAAAATCTTTGAGTCCAGCGCGGCATAAACTGGGAGAGTCGGCAACAATCAAGCTTTACCAAACGTAAAGGGTGGATACTTTGTTGTCGGCTTCTTCATAGTATTGGACGGGTTTAGCTAACACTTTAGCATGGGCTGCGATGACGTTGAAGGCAACGATCGCAGAGTCAGAATTATCGGCAAATTTGCGCCAACCAATCTGATCCACATACATATAAGCGTTACGAGTTGAGCTGTTTGTCCACAGTCCCAGTACCTTTTTATCAGTTTGCCAAGCTGTGTTGCCTTGACTAACAGCATTTTGAGCGGGGGGATCGAAGGTGGGACGCTCTTCTTGACTTGCGGTTTGCTTCGCAGCTTGAACGGGAGGTTCTTGGGTGGGGTAGGCTTCCATTTTTATCTCCTTAGTATTGGGGTTGAAGGGTTGTGCGATCGCCTGACAAGGCAGACAAACCTCATCAGGTGAACCGGCTGGATTGCTGGAATAAGTCATGGTCGTTCCTTAATGTCTAGAAGCGAATCGTTAATTGTTGGACTGGGGATTTTGGACGATCCTCTCAAGTCCGCTGTTTTTTACCAGGCGTAAATTTCTTTGATGATCCCGTTTTCTTGATAGAGGCTGACTGGACGATCGGCCGCTTTAGACGCAGCAAGCTGAATCAACATATCCAGGTTTGTTTCATCGCTAGCATCAGAGAGTTTTCTCCAGCCGATGCCTTCGCTGACATAGACATAAGCATTGCGATCGGCATTATTTGTCCAGAGTCCGAGAATTTTCACATTTGACAACCAGCCTGTTTCAACGATGCCATCCACCGCGAACATACTGGAGTCAATCCCGCACTGCCCGTAAGCGATGCGGAAAAAGCCATTCTCACCAAAGTTCTCTCCCCAGCTATTTTTGGCAATCCAATAGCCTTCCGTGTCGTTGTAACCCACGATCGAGACACAGTGACCACCCTCAACCTTGCCGCTAACCATGCGATAAATGCCGCTTTTGTAAGCGAAGAAATCTGTGTAGACAGTGAAGCAAGCTACCAACGCGCCGCGAGTGGAAAGCCATTCCTTCATATCTGCGATCGATTTAATCTCATGCCAGCCGCTAATTTTAACGGCGCTACTTTGCCAGTTACTTGCGAGGTTGCTGCAATTTTGATCGGCTGCGGTGTAAGGGTAAGAAGCTTCGATGGCGAGTCCTGTTTTGGCAGAATCCATTGAGGGTGGCACCCACCAACCGTTCCCGCAGTTACGTCCTAGAGCGCGGGCATAGCAGTAGAACAAGTGAGCTTCGGATAAATCGATCGCCAGCGCCGGATTGTTGCGAATGCGGCGAATGGTGGTTTCGATCGTTGCCACAGTGCCAAACGCAACACAAGAACCGCAAGAACCTTGGTCTTTGACTGCTGTCACAAATCCACCTGTCCGCATATCGAAGCTGGCGGGATAGCCTGCTGTCTCGCCTTTAATCTGTGCCGACTTAAAGACTTCCTGATTGATCTTGGCGATTTGCTCTTGTTCTTCAAAGGACGGTTCGTTAGGCCCAGGCGTATAACCGAGCCGCAGTTGCTTTTCGGCATCTGAAAGCTGAGTCATGCTCGTTTCGCCAGCTTGCCAGGAGGCACCGGCTAGCTCGATTGCTGCTTGCAATTTAATGGAATCCATGTCATCTCCTTAAAACGTAAAGTACGTTTGAATCAAATTAAAACCGTTTGTGAGTTGCCGTATTTTTTGCTCTTTTTTTGAGCTGCGATCGAACGCTGGATAACAGCGTTTGATCTAATAGTCTTCCAAATAAACTTGGGGAACAATACGACGATCCGCGTATAGGATTATGAATAGATTGCAACAAATTCCCCGTTGAACAACCCCAATTTTTCCAGAGCAACCATCACAGCAGCCGTCCGGGTTTGTACGCTTAGTTTCCCGTAAAGATGCTCCAGATGTTTTCGCACTGTTCCTTCACTGCAACCGATCACTTTAGCTATTCCTGCATTGCTTTTATCTTTGGCAATCCAGAATAAAACCTCTGCCTCGCGTTTGGTGAGTCCTAGCGATTCCAGGGTCGAAATAGAGAATGATTGCAGTTCTTCTTCCTCCAACAGCAAGAGATATTGCTGGTTGATGGGATCTGGAAGCAGACGGACGATCAACTGTCTTCCTGCTTGCTGAATGTGCAAGGGCAAACAGCGAGAGGGAACATTTCGGTTGAATGCGATTCGCGCAATCTGCTCCTGGAACCAATGTTGTAAGGATTCTGGCAATGAGTAGGGAATCCGGTGTAAAAAATACTGGCTCAAAAGTTCTTCTGCCCGTTGAGTAATGAATTGCACCTGCCCTGCAATCTCCACAACTATCGCCCCTACCCGATCCAAGATTTGCTTGACTAATCCCTTAATGAAAGTATCTGGCTCCTTGTCTGTGCGATCGCCTAAAACTTCGAGAGTATAATGTTGGTAGCAATTTTCGTAACTTTTGGCCTCAGCTTTTGCTGCTGGGAATTTATCCATACCTTCAGATGTCAACATAACTGCGCGCTGACGCTTTGGTGTCTGTGAATTCATGGGAAGTATCTCCATTGGCATACAGGGTGAGAATGGCGAAACCAGATACCCTTGCGGTGCGGGTATCTAGCTCATTTCATTCTTGTTAATGTCTACAACTGTAGAAATGCACTCTGAGATTTTTTGACAGTCCCTGATTTAAGTTGCTTTTCTTAAGTAATTACTAACTAATAACAGTCACTAGCTATTAGTTACAAGTCACATAATCGAGTGACTTGCATAATTTTATTTTTTGTGTTAATGTCTGTTTGTTTTATTGTAAAGACAAAAAATAAACGCAAAAAAAAGTGGCAATCCATCAATAACTCGCCCTAAGAACGTCGCGGTGAATTACATCATCAAATATACTAATTAGTGATGGTAAAGTTGGTTAAACATCGGCCATCATCCTGGCTTTCCTGAGAAGAAATGTAAGGACGGTTTATTGTCGAGAAATAATGTCGGCTGTAACTTCCATTCCTGCTTGAATATGATACTGACAGCACTGTGGATCGGCAGATTGGGTAATAGCCCGATCGCGCTTGACTAAATAAGTTTTTTGGGGCATAACAGTCACTTCATAGTAAGGCGGACTGTTATTTTCACCAGCAATGGCATCGGGTGCGATCGCACTAACTTTCGCTTCTAGTACGCCGTAGTCGGGATAGGGATAGGCAGAAATCCGCAGGATAGATGTTTGACAGATCGCAATTTTACCAATATCGGGAGCGGCGACGCGAGCTTTGACGACAATCGCAGCATTAGCGGGAGCAATTTGAGCAATTGCCGCGCCGAGTTGTGCAGTTTGTCCGGGATTTCGCAGATTCAGTTTGAGAATGGTGCCGTCTACGGGAGAACGAACGACACTTTTTGCAAGTTCGGTATCAATTTGTTTGAGCTCTTGGCGATCGCGATTGATTTGATTTTCGATGTCAGCGCGACTCTGAATCGAAGTTAATCGTTCTTTTTTCAACGCTGCCAAAGCTGCTTCACCCTTGGCTTTTTCTTGAGCAATTCGCTGTTGGGCGGGCGATCGCCACGGGTGCGGCACTGGGATTCAAGGCAGCTTCAACAACTTTTAATTTAGCTGCGGACACTTCAACAGCTTGTTGCTGCCGATCAACGGTTTTTCTTTGGCTTTCAACTGCTTTTTTTTGCGCTTCTACGGCGGCTTTTTGCCCTGCCACGGCTTGTTCTTGCTGCTGTGTGGCAAGTTTCGTCTCCTCCACTAAATCCAGCGAAATAGCGCCTGTTTCTTGGATTGACTGATAGCGATCGCGTTTAGAAACGGCTGCTTTTAAATTTACCTCGGCAGCCTTTAAATTTGCTGCTGCTGTTTGCAAGGAAGCCTGTTCTTTTTCCAATTCCGGCAGGGATTTTTCCCATTCCGACTGGGCTAATTGTAAATTAGCTTTGGCCGCTTCAACTTCAGCCAGCGAGGTAATTTGCCGTTCTCCATAGTCCCGCTGGTTGCGGCTTAAATCAGCTTGGGCAGACGCAACTGCGCCTTCCATTGCCTGGGTTTCCGCTGCTAGGCGATCGTCTAAAGCGCTAATTTGGGCAGCAATCTGACGCAGTTGCAGTTGGTTTTGCTGGATATTTCCTTGCAGTTGGCTTTGTTTGGTTAAAAGTTGGGAAGAGTCGCTCGGGGCGATCGCATCTCCTTATTTGACAGCCTGATTTTCTTTCACATGAAGGCTTTTAACCGTGCCTGCTGTCGCCGCTTCTACAATGCGAATTTCTCCAGCCGGACGGACGGTAGCGGGATCTCTGACGGTAACATTATATTTAGTGACAGCAGCAAGGGCGATCGCACTGCCAAAAGTTCCCAACAAAAATAATCCGCCCGCCGTTATCCAGCGGCTGACGGGTGGCAAGAATTCATCCGGTTTTGCGGTGCGGAGAAATTCAAAAGAAGAGTCAGGAGTCATTAGTTAAGGAATGAAAATTTAATAACACAAGCAAGGTATAATAAACAAATGAGTGAATATCAATGTACTTGACATTTGATTGTTAGGGTCAAAAGTTATCCTTATGGGATGTTCACCTTGTTTATTTTGCTAATAATTGGTGGTTGGGTTCAGTCATTTTATTCAGGTAGATTTATGTATTACTCCTATGAAATTACTGCTCAGATGCGGAAACTTTATCAATCTTTGTCCTAAAAAGAGGGACGAAAATATGCAGCTTTCTTAAGCCCAAAAACTTGGGGATGGTGGAATTAGTTACATATCCCGAATTTGGGCAGCAGACAGAAATACAATAGCCAAAAGCATTAAGGAATTAACAACTGAATCAGACACTACTTTTAATCAACACAGAAATTCGTGGAAAAGGAGGAGGAAGAAAAACTAGCGATTCTCATACCTGGTTTGAATGAAACTTTTTTAGAAGTTTTAAATTTTTATACAGCAGGCAGCCCAATGAATGAGAATATTAAATGGACTAATATCACTGAATAAGAAATAGTTGAATGCCTGAAAATTCATGGCATAACAGTCATCGTAACGGTTGTTCAAAAATTATTAAAAACGCACGGGTATGTAAAACGTCAAGCTAAAAAAAAAACAACAACAGGAATAACAAGAAATCGTAACGAACAATTTAAAAATATTGCCATAATAACTGAAGAGTATGAGTGACAGGGGAATTTTATCATTAGTATGGATGCCAAAAAAAAGGAATTTATTGGAAATTTATATCGCTCAAGAACTCTGTATACTACCGAAACCGTTACCACACTTGACCATGACTTTTTCAGTTTGGCTGATAGCAAAATAGTGCCTCATGGAATTTATGAGGTGCAAAATAACAGAGGATATTTAACCCTATGTATTAGTAAATATATGAGTAAATTTTGCTTGCAAAGCGATTAAATAGTGGTGGAAAAATTCCTGAATTTCTCCCCTAAAGCCATTTCATTTTGATTAAAGGTGATAGATGTGGTAGTAATAATTCCAATTATCATAGCTTTAAATCGGACTTACAAAAATTAGTTAATGAGCTATATCTAGAAATCATAATAGCACATTATCTTCCCTATACATCCAAGTACAATCCAATTGAGCATCGCTTATTTGCTCATGTAACGAGAGCTTGTCTTCGTTATAACACCCGATTGCGATCGGCAATTTGGTCTGGTAAAACTATCATTTAACCAACAGCGATCGCCTCTTAATTTTGACGACCAACAATCCCAATCCTGCAACAATCATAGCAGCAATGCTGCTAGGTTCTGGCACTGCTTCGGCAATACTGAGCGAATTGATCCCCAAAGCCCGATCGCCCTCAGAACTGCTATAAACGAGCCGCGAGATGTTGGCAGCATCGCTGCGAACTCCGAGAAATTGAGCCGAATTATCTAGTGCTAATGAGGATGTTCCTGATGTTGAGAAACTGCCTAACAAATTATTATTACTGTCAAATGCCGAGATCAATGCAGTGAATAAAAATGTATCATCTACCGCTATTTGCGTCCCGGCGGCCGCCACGGGGCGATCGAAAGTAATTGTCAGCGGGCCTGGGTTCCCTACTGATGGTGGCGGGCCTGGTATTAAGCCTGTAAACAAAATGAAATCACCGCTGGCAAAGTTGGTGGGAATGCCTGGTGAAGGCAAGGTTTGAAAAAGTAAAGGAGGGGTCACTCCTGGAGTTGTAGCCGCGGGAATATTGACATTAACTCCCAGTCCTTGTTCCGAGGTGACTGAGAAGGAGTTGGGCAATACTTTAAACGGCGGCTGGACTGGCCCTAAAATCGACCAATCAACGCGATCTGTACCTCCCAAGGCCGCGCGATCGCTCACGAATGTCAGATTAGCAGCTTCAACTGGCGGTGCTAACAGAATTAGCAGAGTGCCGATCGCAGTTCCCGCAGCGGATATTTTTAGCGATCGCGTTTTTTTTTCGATCGCTACGAATTCCGAAGTGCGATCGCTTTGTAATAGCTGCACTTTGAAGTGTTGAAAATTGTCACAAATCATAATAATTCCTCCCTTCAACTTTTCCACAAAATATTACAAAAATTTGGTCATGCCAAAACTGAATGTTTAAATTAGGTTCCGTCCAATATAGTTTATATCCTGATAATGAACTCTGATTATTTAACAAGACATAACATTACGCATACTTTCGTAAGGTGGGGATTTTCCGCTCTACAATTGGTATTCGATGCAATTGAAAACTGCTATCAAACTGGACAGTTCCCTAAAGTTGGAAGTACATCAGAGACATTTTGTTGCCTCAGTATCCTCGGTAACAGGGAATGTTTCGCTTACAATTACACTATGTAGCATCTAACAAAAAAGAGCGATCGCACTATGGGAATGACTCTGACCGAAAAAATATTAGCCAAAGCATCAGGCCGCACTAAAGTCGAGCCCGGAGAAAATATCTGGGTAGAAACAGATGTGTTGATGACCCACGATGTCTGCGGACCCGGCACCATCGGCGTTTTCAAACGCGAATTCGGTGAGAATGCTAAAGTCTGGAACCCAGACAAAATCGTCCTCATTCCCGACCACTACATTTTCACCAACGACGAACGCGCTAACCGCAACGTCGATATTCTCCGCGATTTTGCCCAAGAACAAGGGATAAAATACTTTTACGACATCACGGATCGATCGGACTTCAAAGCAAATCCCGACTACAAAGGAGTTTGCCACATCGCCCTAGCACAAGAAGGCCACACCCGACCGGGCGAAGTGCTCTTCGGCACCGATTCCCACACCTGCAATGCCGGCGCTTTCGGACAATTTGCCACCGGTATCGGCAATACAGACGCGGCTTTTATCATGGGAACCGGCAAACTTTTAATCAAAGTTCCCGCAACCATGCGCTTTGTGTTCAACGGTGAACTGCCGGATTATTTGTTAGCAAAAGACCTAATTTTGCAGATTATTGGTGATATTAGCGTTGCCGGTGCTAACTACCGGACAATGGAATTTGCGGGCGATACAGTTGAGCGTTTGACGATGGAAGAACGGATGACGCTGTGCAATATGGTGATTGAAGCTGGCGGTAAGAACGGCACGGTTGCGCCCGACAAAACTACGTTTGATTACGTTACTTCGCGGACTGACAAACCCTTCGATTCATTTTACAGCGATGGGGATGCTAAATTTTATAGCGATCGCACCTACGATGTCAGCAAATTAGAACCAGTCGTCGCCAAACCGCACTCTCCCGACAACCGCGACTTAGCCCGTAACTGCCGCGATGTCAAGATCGATCGAGTTTACATCGGTTCCTGCACCGGCGGCAAAACCTCCGACTTTCTGAATGCCGCCCGCATTCTGAAAGGAAATCAAGTCAAAGTTCCGACTTATTTAGTACCAGCAACTCAGAAAGTTTACGAAGATTTGTTTGTCACCAAATACGAGGGTCAAACGCTTTCGGAAATCTTCTTAGCTGCAGGCTGCATCGAACCCGCCGCGCCTTCTTGCGCCGCTTGTTTGGGTGGTCCGAAAGACACTTTCGGGCGGATGAACGAACCGGAAATTTGCGTGTCTACAACTAACCGCAATTTCCCCGGTCGGATGGGGAATAAAGAAGCGCAAGTTTATCTAGCTTCACCTTATACGGCGGCGGCTTCTGCGCTAACGGGGTATGTCACCGATCCGCGCGAATTCCTGTGTTAGAAAGTAGCTGATGTAAGGTGCGCATTGCGCACCCAGAGGCCCCTGGAAGGTGCGCATTGCGTACCCTACAAGATGAATGTAAGGTGCGCAATGCGCACCCGGAGGCCCCTGGAAGGTGCGCATTGCGGACCCTATGAGATGAATGTAAGGTGCGCAATGCGCACCCGCACAGATGAGTGTAAGATGCCCTATAAAAAAGTAGGAAGACGATATTAATGCCAAACTATCGCCGATTTTACCTTCCTGGTGGAACTTTCTTTCTAACGCTTGTTACCTACAATCGCACACCGCTATTTTCCGACTCAGAAAATGTCTCGCGACTCCGCAACGCTGTAGCGGCGATTAAATCAGAACAACCTTTTGAAATTCTTGGGGCAGTTGTATTGCCCGACCACATCCATTTTTTGTGGAAATTACCTCCTAATGATACTGCCTATCCCAAGCGTCTGACGGATAAAAGTTTTATTTACACAATCTTTGCGCGGTCAAGGAACTTTGCCTCAAAATGTCTCCTTTTCGCGTCGCAAGCGTCGAGAAAGTGATGTTTGGCATCGGCGCTTTTGGGAACAGACTATTTGCAATGAAGAGGATTTTGAACAGCCTTTAAACTATATTCACTACAATCCTGTTAAGCACAATTTAAGTTATTGTCCGCATTTGTGGTCTTACTGTAGCTTTAGCTTATGGGTTAAAAAAGATGTTTATGAAGTTGATTGGTGCTGTAGTTGTAATGGCAGAAATCCAAAAATACCAAATTTTGATGCCATTTCCTATAGACTAGGAGAATAAATCCACAGGACTTACGTAAAAAGTGGTTTGACGCGCTATAAATAGCGGTAAGGTCGCAGTGCGCACCCGATTCCCCTGGAAGGTGCGCACTGCGCACCCTACTTGAATAGGGAGGAAACTTACCTTGAAAACACTATTTTTGGCTTGGCAAGACCCGGGCAGCCGTTCTTGGTTTCCCATTGGTAGATTGACATTTAACGGTAAAGAATACCAGTTCAATTATACAAGGGGTGCTCTAGAAGCTAAAGTTAAGTGCTGGTTTGAACCCTTGCTATCTTTCCCTGATTTCAGTAAGGTTTACACTTCACAGAAACTGTTTCCCTTGTTTTCCAATCGAGTGATGCCGCGATCGCGCCCTGACTACCCTGAATTTGTACAGTGGTTGAATATCCCTCAACACGAAGATGACCCAATTGCTTTATTGGCGCGCAGCGGAGGTAAACGGGTAACTGATAAATTTGAGGTATTCCCCTGTCCCGAACCGGATGAAAATGGACGTTACCGCATCCATTTTTTTGCACATGGACTGCGACACCTTCCCAAGTCGGCAATTGAACGGATTAATGAGCTTCAAGTGGGCGAACTTTTGTATTTAGCCCACGAATTTCAAAATCCGCACGATTCTTCTGCTTTGCTTCTGTGTACTAAAGATCGCTGGATTGTAGGCTATTGTCCGCGCTATCTTTTGGAGGATATTTTTCAAATTATCTCGCAGCATCCAGAATTGGTTCGCGTAGAAGTCGATCGCCTCAACCAACCCCCAACGCCGCTACAGTTCCGCTTGCTGTGCAAAATGACCGCCGATTGGCGAGACTTTCGCCCCTTCTCCAGTCCGATGTACCAGCCGGTTAGCAGTGATGTTTTAGCTGCAAGTGCGATCGGATAATCAGCAACAATAAGTAAAATTACGATCGCATAATTAGGAAAGAAGTCAAGTTAATTATTGTGAATTGAATACAGAAGATTGCAGAATTTATACAAATAATTAGCTCAACGTTGACATTTTTTCCATAATAAAGTATGTTTGAGCTAATTTATCGATTCCCTATTCCGCAGTCTCAGTTTAAGCCCATAAAATTTATGAAAGTTAGAGCTGCACATTGCTAATGCTATCCATTAGTATCGTTGTTCTGCGGAAAACCGATTATAGTTATAGTTTTTATAATTACAATTGGTCGGGGTGCTAAATTGACCGAACATAAACTTCCGATAATTGTGAGTATGAACAAAAAAATAAAGATTGGGGTTGCTGAAGCTTTTGGTACTTTTGTCTTGGTATTAGGTGGATGTGGCAGTGCGGTTTTAGCAGGAGACAAAATAGGCTTTTTGGGAGTTTCGATCGCCTTTGGTCTGTCTCTCTTAATCATGGTTTATACGATCGGCCCTATCTCTGGATGCCACATTAATCCAGCGGTAAGCATCGGTTTAGTAGTGGCCAAACTGATCGATGCTGTTTTGCTTCCTTATTATATAGGAGGTCAGATTGTAGGGGGAATTTTAGGCGGTCTTGTTTTGTACATGATAGCATCAGGAAAACCGGGTTTTGATGCGGCGGCTTCGGGATTTGCGTCTAACGGTTTTGCAGAACATTCTCCCACTGGTTACGGACTTTTGGCAGCAGCTTTGACGGAAATTGTACTGACTGCTTTTCTGTTATTTACAATCATGGGTACTACCCATCCCAATTATCCCGTCGGTTTGGGCGGAATTCCTATCGGCTTGATGCTGGTGTTGATTCACTTAATCGGAATTCCCGTAACCAATACTTCAGTTAACCCAGCTAGAAGTATCGGTGTCGCACTGTTTCAAGGCGGATGGGCAATCCAACAGTTGTGGGCGTTTATTGTATTCCCAGTGCTTGGTGGAATTATCGGCGTTTTGGCTTATAATTTAATTAAACCCACTATGGAAGAAATTTGATCTAGAATCAAAAATAAACCGGGTTTATTGAATTTTTTAGGGTGGTAGAATTCATCCGGCAACTTAAGAAACCCGGTTTCTAGACCGCACAACTCGATCAAATTGCAAGTATTTCGGTAAATAGGTGCCATGATTACGATCGTGATGGGAGTCTCCGGTTCAGGCAAAACTACAGTTGGCAAGTTGCTGGCGCAATCTCTCAATTGTGATTTCAGCGATGCCGACGATTTTCACCCATCAGCTAATATCGAGAAAATGAGTTGCGGCATTCCTTTAGAAGATGCAGATCGCCTTCCTTGGCTATTAGAATTGCAAGCTGCAATAGACTGGTGGCTTTGGGAAGATAGAAATGTGGTTTTGGCTTGTTCTGCTTTAAAAGCATCTTACCGCGAAATGCTCTGCCGCGACCAACAGCGGATGAAAATAGTTTATCTGAAATGTTCTTTTGATGTATTGGCAGCCCGGTTAACAAGTCGCGAAAATCACTACATGAAAATAGACTTGTTGTTAAGTCAGTTAGACACTCTCGAAGAACCAGAAGATTCAATTATCATAGATGCTTCGCAACCGCTAGAGGTAATCTTGCGCCAAATTAGAAATCATCTCATGTGCGGTTAATGCCCCACAATAAAACCTATAATACCAAATCTGGCTTAACTTAAATACCTCTTTATTTCTTAGTTTCTCTCAGCTAGGACGAGAGTTTGTATAGTACCGATTTCAATTGCCTAGTCCGATCGAGGTTTTTTAAGGCGGATTTAGTATAAGAGTTATTTTTTTCGGATTAACCGGGTTTCAGAAGCACATTTAGCGCCCTCTCCGTTCCCCGGCGGATAAGTTCTGGATGCTCTAATTTTTGTACAAATACAAGAAAGCTTCTACTTCAGCGGCGGTTGGTTGAGATCTAATTGCCCCGGGTTTCATCGCTGTCATCGCACCTACCGCGCTGGCATAAGTTACAATTTTCTGGGCTATTTTTGGGTCGGCTAAGTTCTTGATTCCATGCTTGCACAATTGGCGTACAAAACCAGCCAGAAATGCGTCGCCGGCACCTGTTGTATCCTCAACATCTACTGTAAAGGCGGGGATTTTTCCTTCATTCTCCGAGATACAATAGGCGCAACCTTTCTCGCCCGCAGTCACCAAAACGCCTTCTACAGAATCGAGGCGGTAGGTAATAGCTCCTGCGTCGGTAGTTGCAAACAACCATTCAGCTTCTTCCTCAGATAACTTGACAAAATCAACTTTTTTTAAAATTTTTCTAATCTGCGCTTTTGCTTCGTCTGGATTTGGCCAAAACACTGGACGCCAATTGATGTCAAGAATAATTTTAACGTCGTACTGTTCTGCTAGTTCGATCGCTCTGGCGATCGCCTCTCGACTTTCAGGATAAGCTAATTCTAAAGTGCCTAGCACTAAAAATTCGGCATTTTCAAACAGCACCTCGGGTAGTTTTGCAGCGAGGAGACGGGTGTCGGCAAAATCCGCAGTATTTAATTCCCCAAAACCGGCAAAATTTCGATCGCCCGCTTGATTCCGCAAGACATAAACTTGCCGCGTCGGCGCACTCGGATGCCGCTGCACTCCAGCGATATCAACCCCTACTTCTTGCAATACCTGCACTAGGGAATTTCCCAATTCATCCCCACCTACAGCGCCGATAAATCCCGCCGCCGTCCCCAATTTAACCAAAGCACAGGCAACATTAGCTGGAGCACCGCCGGGATATGCCGTCCAAGATTCTACCTCTTCGAGAGATACTCCTGGTTTGTCTGCTAAACAATCAAATAAAAGTTCACCCAGACACAGAACGCGAGGATAAGTCATAGGAATTTGAGATTTGAGATTTGAGATTTTAGACCAGCAGTAGACAGGTCAATAATGATTTTTAACCCATCCCAGAAAAATTGCCAGCTATTTTTTAATGGCTGCTCCTATAATATCAGACCTACTGATACTGGCAGTTACTCCCTTAAGACTGAAGTATAGTGCCGGCGTATCAGTTAGTTGTTGGGCACGCAAACATTTGCAGGTTGTGCACGGATGTCAGATAGGCGCAGGTAAAGGCAGCATCCGCCACCCGAGGCACAAGCAGTGCAAGTGGCTGGGCGTCTTGCTGTGTCGGGGCAGGGTTTGCACTCCCGGCGATTCTGCCAGCGAGTTGGTGCTTCGGGTCCGAAAGAGTAGCACAACAAATTTAATTTTCTCTTCATACTCGATCCCTCATCCTTTAGAATTGTAGATAGGTAAATATGCAGACATAGGAAAAATTTATGAGTGGGATTGTCTCTGGGACCCCTGTCACCCTGTCGGACAGAGAATTGCAAGTGGTAGAGTTAGTAGCGGCGGGATTGACTAATGAGAAAATTGCCGAAAAGTTAGAGATTAGCAAGCGTACAGTTGACAACCACATTAGCAATATCTTGAACAAGACGCGCGCTGACAATCGAGTTACGCTTGTACGCTGGGCGTTGCAGTGGGGAAAGGTATGTTTGGACAATATTAACTGCTGCCCTTTACCGCGGCCGATCGATAAAGAAGTATCTTAAGTAGGGATTTTGGTTGGGGACAGGCAAAGAAATGATGCAAACGGCACAAGAAAAACAACTCCGCTATCAAATTCAATGCCCTAGATTGCCGCTGACGGTGTATCGCGAAGTGGCGATCCATTTGCGTCAAGTTGATGGGGTGGAAACCGGTTTAATTCCGCAGCAGTCGCAGCGGTTTGATTACAGCGACAGCCAAATTGGGGGTTTGTGGATACAGTATCCTGAAGGGTTCGATTTGGCAGGTCGCGAGCGAGTCGATCGCATTTTGGCTTATTATGGCGATCGTTACGGAGCTTGGGAATTATTAAGTCATTAGTTATTGGGAATTGGGAATTGGGCATTGGGAATTGGGCATTGGGCATTAATTACGAGCCCCTACAACGAACAAAAAACCTGCAAATAAAAACCAAAAACCAAAAACCAAAAAATAACCGCTAACTAATGACTACTGACTACTGACTACTGACTACTGACTACTGACTAACAAAATGAGTGCAATTAAAACTTTACCGGGAACGCGGGATATTTTGCCCGCTGAAATTCAATATTGGCAAAATATAGAAGAAGTCGCTAGAACCATTTTAAAAAAAGCGGCTTATCGAGAAATTCGGACGCCAATTTTTGAACAGACATCTTTATTTGAACGCGGCATCGGCGAAGCTACCGATGTTGTGGGCAAAGAAATGTACACTTTTAAGGATAAGGGCGATCGATCGACAACTTTGCGTCCAGAAGGCACCGCCGGAGTAGTCCGAGCTTTTATTCAAAACAGTTTGTACGCGGCGGGAGACGTGCAGCGTCTGTGGTATGCGGGGCCCATGTTTCGCTACGAACGCGCGCAAGAAGGAAGACAGCGGCAGTTTAATCAAATTGGCGTGGAAGTCTTGGGGAGTGCGAATCCTCGTGCGGATGTCGAGGTAATTGCGATCGCCTGTGATATCCTGCAAACTCTCGGTTTAAAAAATTTGCGCCTCGATATTAATTCCGTCGGAAATAAGGAAGACCGACAAAATTATCGGCAAGCATTAATAGATTATTTTACACCGTACAAAGACGAATTAGACGCCGATTCTCAAGACCGCTTGACTCGCAATCCGCTGCGGATTTTGGACAGCAAAAATCAGCGCACTCAAGAAATTGTAGCTGGTGCGCCTAGCATTTTAGAATATTTGGGAGAGGAATCGCGATCGCACTTCGAGCAAGTGCAGCTTATGCTCACAAATTTAGGGATTAGCTATCAGTTAAATCCCCGATTAGTGCGCGGTTTAGATTACTATACCTACACCGCCTTTGAAATTATCTCCGACGATTTGGGAGCGCAAGCAACAGTTTGCGGAGGCGGCCGCTACGACGGTTTAGTCAAGGAATTGGGCGGCCCTGATACGGCTGCAGTCGGTTGGGCAATGGGTATCGAAAGGTTGATTATCCTGCTGCAAAAGTTGCAACCTTTGCCCGTGCCGAAGTTGGATTTTTATTTAGTCTCCAGGAGCGAAAAAGCAGAACAGCAATCGGTATTGTTAGCTCAAAAATTGCGAAGTTCCGGGTTTAGCGTTGAGATAGATTTGAGCGGCAGTGCCTTCGGGAAACAGTTTAAAAGAGCCGACAGAAGCGGTGCAGTTGCCTGTTTAGTTTTGGGAGATGCGGAAGCTGAAAACGAGACGGTACAATTGAAGTGGTTGGCGAGTGGTGAACAAAGTGCGATCGCGCAATCAGAACTACTAGCAATGACAAACGAGTTACAGCAGAAGATTAACAACCCTTAGAACTCTCGGTTTTAGCACAGTCTAGATTCCCCTAAACCCCCCGCGGGAGGGGGAATTCCTCGTTACCAGGCTCTGCCTGGTAACGCATATCCAGAGGCTCCGCCTCGTCATTAAGCCATTAACATGAATCCCAAAAACCAAAAGATATAATTTAAACATTAAAACATTTAACCTCTGATAAACTATGTCTGTAGCAACTAAAAATTATGAAACAAAACTCCCAATCACCTGGCCGCTACTACCAGAAGATTTCCAACTACCAGACGACCCCGTAGAAGACGAAAGCCAACCATTATTAGCCGCCGCTTTGCGCCAGCCGCTAACAGGATTTCCTGAATTAATGCAGGATGCCTTAATTGTTTCCAACTTTGCCTTGTGTGCCGGAATTAGTTTCCCAGGTTCAAGCAGCGACGAACAGCGTATTATCTGCAAAGCACCAGATTTGATGTACGTGAAACCCGTCAATCCAAAAAATGTCTCTCAAGTTCGCCGCAGTTACACGCCACACACAGAAGGAACCATCCCTCAAATCGTGATGGAGTTTCTTTCAGAAACCTATGGAGAAGAATACTCCGTTGAATTTACCTCGTGGGTGGGAAAGTGGTATTTTTACGAGCAAGTAATCAAAGTCCCCCGATACGTCATATTCCGAGCCAAAACAGCTCATTTAGAAGTTTACGCTTTAGAATCAGATCACTACAACTTGCAAAAACCCGATGAAAACGCACGTTATTGGATACCGGGATTAGACTTATTTTTAGGAGTTTGGGAAGGAACCCACGAAGGGAGAACAGACTGTTGGTTGAGGTGGTGGAATGCAGAAGGCGAGTTGGTGCTGTGGTCGGAAGAAAGAGCCGATCGCGAACGACTGCGCGCTGAAAAATTGGCCGAAAAATTGCGTCAAGCGGGGATCGAATTAGATGACGAAGAGTGAAATATCAATTGATGAGTCGAATACCATGATGTTTTGGTATAATTAATATCTTGTGGTGCAGGCATCCAGCCCGCCCTTGTCCTAATGCGAACTAATATGTTAATCGAACGTCTCAAGCCGATCGCCTGGAAAACCAAACCGCCACTGATTTCATTATTTTCCGGTTGCGGCGGTATGGACTTGCCATTCCACAAAGCCGGATTTGAAGTAGTTTGGGCGATCGACTCCAATAAATACGCCTGCAAAACTTTCAGCAGAAACATTGCTGATGTCATCGTCAACGACAGTATAGAAAATATAGATATTGCACAAGTTCCCGAAGCAGAAATATGTATAGGAGGGTTTCCTTGTCAAGACTTTTCCATGATTTGGAAACGTCCCGGCCTGGAAGGAACCAGAGGCAATTTATATACATACTTTCTAGATTTTGTCAACAAAAAAAAGCCGAAAGCTTTTGTAGCAGAAAATGTCAAAGGTTTATTAAGTGCCAATAATTATCAAGCAATAAAACAAATAATCTCCGACTTTGAAAGTATTGCACCGGGCTACTTAGTTAAACCTAAACTCTACAACTTTGCTGATTACGGAGTTCCCCAATTTCGCCAAAGAGTTTTATTAGTTGGCATTCGGATGGATACAGAATTTAACTTTGTGCATCCTCAGCCCAAATACGGACAAAATCGTAAATATCCCTATCGCACAGCAGGTGAAGCACTCAAAAATGTGGAAAAAGTGAAATATAATCAGGAACATCAGAAAATTCAGCCTCGAACCATTGAAATTTTGAGTCTAATTAACCCCGGAGGGAATTTTACTGATATTCCTAAGGATAGTCCATACTATGTAAAAGGCATGATCAGTCACGTTTATCGGCGAATTCATCCAGATAAACCCTGTGCTACAATTATTGCTGGTGGTGGTGGTGGTACTTGGGGATATCATTATCCCGAACCCCGTTCATTGACAAATCGTGAAAGAGCTAGGTTGCAAACATTTCCCGATGATTTTGTTTTTGAAGGTTCTATTACTGAAGTAAGAAGACAAATTGGCAATGCAGTTCCGCCAGATGGAATAGTTGACGTGGTTGAATCTCTGATTCCGCTATTTAAAGGGGATTATCCGAAAGTAGATTTATACACGTTAAATCAAAAGTTGCAAATGATGTCAATTAAGGAACGATTACAACACGCAGAATTAGAGGCTTCACAACAGCAATTACAATTAAATTTACTTTTTAGTGAAGTGAGGTAACTTAATGTCCATACCTGCCATAACTCCCGCAACGCCCTATGTGGATATATCTTTATCCAGGGTTGATGCTCAGCAAAAATCCAATCTAAATGCTTTTTTCGGAAAAGGAAGAGAAAGTAAATCGACCGGGAAGGTTATCCCTAGAGATTGGTATGAAGTTGAGATTATAGTAGATACAGCAACAACAAATAATCCTGTTTATCCCCAGGGGGATTTTACCGCCTATACGGATGATGGTTCAAATTTTCCCTGTCGCACTCAAGGCGATAATCACAAAAACTTTAGATCTAAGGAAGACTTAAAAATTCTAGGTCGCTGGATCAAAGGTAAGTTAGAACAAAGTGGTGCATTGCAGCAATTTGAGCCTGTCACGAGCCAGACATTGCAAAATTACGGCAGAGACTATATCCGTCTCTATAAATTGTCCGATTCTGACTACTACTTAGAATTTTAAGAGGGAGCGATAGCTCTCGCTCTAAAAAATCAAAATACATAACGAAGAAAAGTCAATGTTCGAGTTCGACATAGGCTACTACACCGATTTTAAATTGCCCAGCAACTCAGATATTCCAGAGCAATTACAGCAAACACTTCAGACGGTTTGGGACAGAAAATATGACGATTTATACGAACGAGGTGGAAAGTGCAATGTAGAAGAAGCTTTTGTAGAAGTAATGACAGCCTTTGGAATGCCTAACGATCCAATATCCCATCAGCGATACGTCTATATGGCTTATGGAATAGCATTAGCAGCTAAACAGACCATTAAACATTACTTTCCTGAAGAACACAAAGCTGAGATCGTTGAAGGAATTGTATCTTGTTGGCTGAAGGATGGTTGTGAAATCCCAGAAACTTGGGCTGATACGTTGTTTCCTAATATCAACCAAATAGGAAAATATCAAGCTAGTAACGAAGCTTATAATATCTTCTACGGCTTGCTGCAAACACTCAACACCAAAACAGCCTATAATGCCATCTTGGATATTTTGTATGATGCCATTACCGGGGACGCCATTTCTGGTTTTACTGAAGCCCGACGAGATATGTTTAATTGGTGGTTGATCGAGGTGGTTCCTGCTGCCTATTGTTTAAAGCTGCCATCTACTTTATATTCTGGAAAATGGGAATTTCCGCCACTGAGTCAGTGCGCTTAAGTGATGACAAAAGTAATTGGAAAAGAGTGCGTGTTGCTGATTCTAGTTAACTTAAGGCACCGTGAAACCTTTGAGCGATTCCCTACGGGATAGCTTCGCTTCATGCACTTTTTCCTCCTCCCTCAACCCCTTCGACTGCACCAAAACCCCAAAACCCCCCAAACCCCTCGGATCGATCAACTGATGCAAAGCCTCCCGGCGCCGCAAAAACGTTGCCAAATCCAATACTTCCGCATCATTTGTAGACAGAGAAGCAATACGATCGCCCAAACCCAACGCCATCAAAAACAAAGCCTGCTGAGTAAACCCTACCACATCCAAACCGCACAATTCACCCTGCCTTTCCAGCGCCGTAAAATTAACATGAGCCGTTAAATCCTGCCGCCCCACATTAATATAAGGATTATTGTGATATCGGTGCAGATAATAACACTGTAGCGTCCCCTCCCTGCGCCTCGGATTGTAATAGCGGTGTGCCGGATAACCGTAATCAATAGTTAACAAATATCCCCGCTGCAACTTTTGAGCAACTGTACTCATCCAGTCCAAAGCCGCCAAATTCACCTCACTGCGATAACCATCCCCGTACACACTCGCCGACCAATCGATGCTTACAAAATCCAAATATTCGGCAATTTTAGGCGTGGAAACTTCGCCAATTACTTCAATAAATTTTATCTCTTCTTGTTCATTTTTTGGAGTTTCAGCGGCAACGTAAATCTCCCTAACTTGCCCTTTTTCCAGAATGAATTGATGCACGGGCAAAGCATCCACTAACTCGTTAGAAAATAAACAACCGACAATTGAATTATTAACTATCTCATCCCAATTGCACCACTTAACGCACTTGATATCACTTAATTTTTGGCGTTGTTCCGCTTGAAGTCTTGGCGAAATTTCAACAATTATGTATGTTAAACTTTTAAATAAGTCGGGATGTTGCCGTTGCAGATATTGCAGCACATTTTCGGCAAAAATTCCCCGCCCAGCGCCCATTTCTACGATCGCGAAATTGAAAGGGCGATCGAGCAATTCCCACATTTCCACAAACTGCTCTGCCAAAACCTCCGCAAAATCAGCACCCCAATGAGGCGACGTGATAAAATCGCCTTGTTTGCCGATCGGCGGGCGATCGCTATTGTAATAACCGTGCTGCGGATGATACAATGCCAAATTCATATATTCAGCAAAAGTAATACGCCCTTGCGGACTGGTGGCAATTCTTTCGCAGATTAAAGCGCAGAGTTCCGGGTTGCTGTCATTGATATCTGGTTGCTGGACTTTCATAATTTATCGCATCAAAGTTGATGTTATTTCATTTGTGAAGGAGAGATCTTTTTTATTAACCGCAGAGGGCGCAGAGGGCACAGAGGAAGAGAGAAGAGAGAAATCAGGTAGATTTTAGCTACGTTAACAGCAAAATTAATCGATATCTATCCGCGTCGATCCGCGTTTATCGGCGGTTCAAAAAAAATCAACCCGGTTCCATAAAAAAACCGGGTTAAATTCTCAGATAAAAACCGACAAAACCTACCTGTCAACCGAGCCCATAATAATGTCGATACTCCCCAAAATTGCCACCAAATCCGCAATTTTTACGCCGCGCACAATGTGAGGCAAAATCTGCAAATTATTAAAATCCCCAGTCCGAATCTTCCAGCGCCAAGGAAACACATTATCATCCCCGATAATATAAATCCCCAACTCACCCTTGCCGCTTTCAACGCGGACATAATGTTCGCCCTTGGGAATCTTAAAAGTCGGCGCTACTTTTTTGCCAATAAACTGATAGTCAAAACCATTCCATTCAGATTTTGGTCCGCTTTCGAGTCGCTTCGCTTCTAAATTCTCGTAAGACCCACCGGGGATTCCTTTCAAGGCTTGATAGAGAATCTTAACCGACTCGCGCATCTCCCGAACCCGCACCAAATACCGGGCCAAACAATCGCCAGCAGCTTCGGTACAAACTTCCCAGTCGAAGTCGTCGTAACATTCGTAATGGTCAACTTTTCGCAAATCCCACTTAACGCCGGAAGCGCGCAACATGGGACCGGACAGTCCCCAGTTAATCGCTTCTTCGCGAGAAATAGTACCCAGGCCTTCAATCCGGCGGCGGAAGATTGGGTTGTTGGTAATTAAACGTTCGTACTCGTCAATTTTGGGAACGAAATAATCGCAGAAATCTTCGCACTTATCTACCCAACCGTAGGGCAAATCTGCGGCGACTCCGCCAATGCGGAAATAGTTATTATTCACCATGCGATAACCTGTAGCGGCTTCCCACAAGTCGAGAATTGGTTCGCGATCGCGCATAGTATAGAAAAAAGGAGTTTGTGCCCCCACGTCCGCCAAAAACGGCCCCAACCACAACAAATGGTTAGCAATCCGGTTCAACTCCAGCATGATTACCCGAATGTAACTAGCCCGTTTGGGGACAGCAATATTCGCCAACTTTTCCGGCGCATTTACTGTCACCGCTTCGTTAAACATCCCCTCGGCATAGTCCCAGCGGCTCACGTAGGGCACGTACATCACGTTGGTGCGATTTTCGGCGATTTTTTCCATCCCCCGGTGCAGATAGCCCAAAACTGGCTCGCAGTCCACCACATCTTCCCCGTCCAGGGTGACAATTAGCCGGAGTACGCCGTGCATGGAAGGGTGGTGCGGCCCCATGTTGAGCACCATCGGTTCGGTTCTAGTCTCAATTCTTGACATAATTAAATGAATTAATGATTACTGACTATTGTTGATTTTTGTTTCGCTGTTATAGATTATGAAGGATATCGAGCTCTGTGAGAAGCATACCGCTGGATCAGATGTCAGTATTGACACCTATCACGTTCCAGTTTTGGGTCAAGAATTAATTGCGGGTTTGGCTGTGCGTCCAGGGGGACACTATTTGGACGCGACGCTTGGGGGCGGCGGACACACGAGTTTGATTTTAGCGGCGGCGCCAGATGTTACAGTGGTGGCGATCGACCGCGATGAACAAGCCATCCGTTTTTGCCAAGCCAGATTTGCCAACTCGCCCGTTGAGTTTTGGCACGGCAACTTTGCTGAATATCAGTCCCCAGAGGCCGAATTTGATGGTATCATAGCAGACTTGGGCGTCAGCTCTGCTCAGTTCGATACACCGGAACGAGGATTTAGTTTTCGCCACCCAGCTCAACTAGATATGCGTATGAACCAGCAGCAATCTTTGACGGCAGAAGAGATTATCAACCACTGGGAAGAAGTTAAACTAGCAGATATTATTTACAAGTACGGCGAGGAGCGACTGTCGCGGCGCATCGCAAGGCGGATTGTCCAAGGGCGTCCTTTTCAAACAACAACAGAACTTGCAGGGGCGATCGCCTCCAGCTTCCCCCCCAAGCAGCGCAACGGCAGAATCCATCCGGCCACCCGTACTTTCCAAGCTTTAAGGATAGCTGTCAACTCCGAACTCGCTTCTTTAGAAACTTTCCTCAACCAAGCGCCAAGGTGGTTAAAACCAGGTGGGAGAATCGGAATCATTACATTTCACAGTCTGGAAGACCGACCAGTCAAGCACCAACTCAGAGGAACACCCAGTTTGCAGGTACTGACAAAAAAGCCGATCGGGCCGCAATCCGAAGAAGTCGCTAGAAATCCCCGCTCTCGTTCTGCTAAGCTCAGACTGGCAGAAAGAATAACTTGATTCAGCAGTAGTAATATGATTGCTGCAAAAAGTTCAGAGATTAGGGAGAATTGCATGCAGCAATCAAGTGCGATTGGGCACAGGTGTAGGTAGGGAATAGCGCCAACAACCCACCACTAACCCTCCGGGTACAGTGGGGCTTGAAATACAGCCAGTGTTGACCAGACTTAGGTAGCAATACCTGCCTTAGTAGTAAGTGTTAAAATTCACACCGAGGACAGTGCCCAGCTAGTTAAGAACTCTGCAATCAGAGCATTAATTAGCCGTTTTGAATGCTGGTGTGTTTAAAAAAGTACCGACTGCTAACAAGGTCATTGCTCGTATCACAGCGTGAAAGCTCACTCGGAAATTTTCCCTATTGAAGCGGCCTACCGAGGCGGGTTACAGTATCGAAAGCCTCTCATCTGTTGTGCGAACAGATGGTGTGAAAGGAATGCTCACCTTAAGGTAAAACGGGTTTCTTTAACTCAACTTGACGTAACTGATATGTTGCATATATCCAGCCCCCCTTTTCCTCCCGCCACCTTGCTGAATACAGCTATGGTGGGGGTTTTCAAGGGGGAAGAAAGATGAGTAGGGGAGATGGAAGCAAGCTGAAACTGATGGTAGTCGATGACGAACCCGATAACTTGGATTTATTGTACCGGACGTTTCGACGCGACTTTCAGGTTTACAAAGCAGATAGCGCCCTCAGCGCCTTGGAAGTTCTAGACGAACAGGGCGAGATGGCGGTGATTATATCTGACCAGCGGATGCCAGAAATGAATGGCACCGAGTTTTTGGGGAAAACAGTCGAGCGATTTCCCGATACGATTCGGATTCTGCTAACGGGATACACCGATGTTGAAGATTTGGTTGAGGCCATCAACTCAGGTCAAGTTTTCAAATACATCACCAAACCGTGGAATCCTGAAGAACTCAAATTGGTGATCAATCAAGCCTCAGAAACTTACAAATACTACAAGCAGCGCAGCGTTGCATTGCGCCGCGCTTTACGCAAGGAATCTCTGTTCAATGAGGTAATGAGCGTGATTCGCGGGTCGCTAGATTACTCTAGTATGGTACAAACTATTGTTCAAACCGTAGGTCAAACTTTTGAGGCCAACTATTGTATGCTGCGGCCGGTAGAGAGCGATCGACTATTGCCGAGTACCTTCCCCTACCAAGCCCAAACCGACGATGCCAGTAGCTTTTCTTTTGATGAAAATTTGTTGGTTCAAGCAGTAGCCAGCCGCCAAACTCAAGTGAACCCAAACAGCGGGGGGGACGGTAAATCGGTTGAGATTGCCGTACCCCTGACTTACCAGCAAGAGTTATTGGCGGTACTGGCTTTGTGCCAGATTGGCGGCACTAACCCTTGGTCGGCAGAAGATATAGAGTTAATAGAAGGTGTAGCAGCTCAAGCTGCTCTCGCCCTGTCTCAAGCTAAGCTCTACCAGCGCACTCTGGATTTAGCCAAGCAGATGCAAAACGAGTTGGAAGTGGCTCGCCAAATCCAAACAAACTTGTTGCGCCAAAGTTGGCCGGATTTTGAAACTGTTAGGGTGCAAGCTTGCTGTTATCCCGCGCGGGAAGTTGGTGGCGACTTTTTTGAAGTCTACGTCCACTCCCAAGGGGATATCTGGATAGCGGTGGGAGATGTTTCGGGTAAGGGAGTTCCGGCTGCTCTATTTATGGCCAGCGCGATTTCGGTGATGCGGCGGGAACTTTCCCAAGAAGTTTCTCCAGAGCCAGATCAAGTTATGCAGAACATGAATAGCAGTATGTCTGACGACCTGATCGGCAACAACCATTTTATTACAATGGTTGTAGCTCGTTACACTCCGTCAACCGGACACCTCGCCTTTGCTAATGCCGGTCACATTTACCCGATTGTTTGGTCTCACTCGGAGGTGAAAGCTCAAGCCGCTAGCGGTAAAACGCCAGCCGAGCCTAATTTCCTGAAAGCTCGTGGCATTCCCTTGGGGATACTACCAGTTTGGAGAGGCAAAGCAGGTGCGATCGAATTAAAGTCAGGAGATGTATTTCTGCTGACGAGTGACGGGATTACTGAAGCTAGCGTCACCACTGAAGGGGTCTCCGGGGGTGTACCAACCCGTTCTATGCTACAACAAGAAGGGCTTTGGCAACTGTTGATTCAGGAGCCTGGTTCCTTCAACTTGGACAATTTGTTGGCTCACATCCGAGCCGACAATCCCGTTCAGGAAGACGACCAAACCATACTCTCTTTGGAGGTTCTTTGAATCTGTCAGCGACTCCCGACCCATAGTCGGGGGTGAGAGCCGAAAAAACTTAAGCGCTGCTGGTTGACGGCTCACAGAGTAGTCCTGCAAAGGACGGCATTATCGTCAACAGTAAAAAACCTAGCCGGCGATGGCGCAGCTAGTTTCGTGAATCGCTTTTCTGGGGGATTCAACACCTGTAAAAGGTTAAGGTAGAAGGCATTGGTCAGAAACAACCCAAGCTTAAAAGCCAGAGATTGAAACAAAGATTTTTTATACCTCGCTGCTTGCAGTATCGGTATAATTATCAATTGTTAATGGGCTTTAGACCCATAACTAAAGTTTTCAACTATACTCTTAACTTCTGCCTTCTACCGAATGACCAATGCCTGATTTTTAAACAGAAAAGGCTAGTGTCCCCCGAGTAGCGACAAGTATTGAGGCCGAATCCATTCGGCGCGTCGTGTTTCATACCTGGTGTGAAGACACAGGGTTTTCAAACTTACGGGATTTTTTTATGAATACTGAGCTTCATGTGCCAAGCGACTTGCGGTTTTTAACAATTGTTGAAAATTGGTTGCTGAGCAGTTTGGAAGTAGAGCTAGGAGAGCACGTCGATTGGCCGCGTCAGTCGAATCGTTTGCGCTTGGTGTTAGCAGAAGCCTATTCTAACGTGATCCGCCATGCTCACAAAGATCAACCCAATTTACCCGTTTTAATTCGCTTGAATTTAAAAAATAGGGATATTGGTTTAGAAATTTGGGATTACGGTAAAGGTTACGAAATGGATACTTACAATCCTCCGAGGCCGGAAGCTAAACAGGAAAGCGGCTACGGCTGGCTGATTATGAGTAGACTTATGGATCGGGTGGACTACACTTTGCAAATAGACGGTCGCAACTGTCTAAAGTTGGAAGCGAGTTTGCCGGAAAAATCTTAATTAGTCATTAGTCATTAGTCATTAATGATTGGCAATGCACTTTTTGACTCGCTTTGGCTGTCTGTCGCACGCTGCGGTGACAGCCAGTTTTTCGTGGAGTAGCGTCCCTCTCTAAGAAACTGTAAGATTGTAGGGGTAAAGTCCAGATCGCACAAATACCAAACAAACGGGATTTTTATACCGTGAGGGACACTTTACCAAAGATTTGGATAAAAACCCGGTGTCTGCCTCATTCTTGCCAGAAAAAGCCGATTAACCTGTCGATCGCACGACTTTAACTATTACGTGCGATCGACAGGTCAAACCCCAATAGGCAAGTTAAATCTGAAACAGCTTATTAAACATCAAATTTCTTATGTGACCGCATGTTTAGCAATTCTTGGGGAGAAGCTAACAGTTTGACCGTCACAGAAAGGATTTTTTGGTCAGAATTGAGCAAGAACAGCCATCCGACATTAACACCAAATGCGGAAGTTTGCACCCGGCCGCTGACCTGAACTTCTACCTTGCCATCTTCTAAAATTTGGCTGACACCTTTCTGGGGTTCTAGCTGCATTCCTCGCGCTTCTTTTTTTAGATAAGTGGCGATCGCAATCCTGCCGATAATTGGATCTTCAAACGGCGCGTGCAGAACCCCATCATCGGCCAATAAATTAGCCGTCGCTTCAAAATCCCCCGCGTTTAAAGTTTCAAAATATTGCAGTATCCCTGGCATTGTGATGCCTGCAATCTTTATAGAGTTAGTTAAAATAGGTCGAGTTGTGGCGGTCATAAAACAAGTGATTTCAAATGAATGAGTATACTGTAATCATTCTCTTTGTCGCAGCAAATCCCTCAAAAGAGATAAGTAGGGGTAGGAAAATAATTCTCCGAAAAAAGGAGGAATCGGGAACCGCAGAGCGTCAATCGCAGCTTTCAGAGCGATCGACCAAAATCAATCCTACTTTCAAAAAATACAAGTGTAGCCAAGCTGTAAACCCTGATACCATAAGTCATTTTCCATCCTTCAATTCTTGAATCTAAAATTTAAAATCTCAAATCTAAAATGATATAAACCCAGACACCTAATGGCATCTGGGTTTCTGGGCAAGCCTGTTTAACAGAGCCAACAAGAATATTCTATTTGCGGATCAAATTGAGCAATTCTTTAGGAGATGCCAACAAGTCGATCGCCACAAAGAAAATTTGACCTTGGGGATCGAGCAAAAACCGCCATGCAATGTTCATTCCCACATTCGATCCGAACCAGGGAGTTTCGACTTTGCCGGTGACTTTCACTTGGCGGTAGCCATCTTCTGCGGGTTCCGATACGCCTCGCTCGGGCATCATTTTTAGTCCGACGCACTCTTCCCGCATATAGTTGAGGATAGCTTCGCGACCAACGATCGGCTTTTGGAAAGGCGGTTGCAGGGCACCTTCTTCAGCAAATAAACCGACGGCTGGGGTAAAGTCGAAAGCGTTCATGTAGTCGATGTAGCTGAGTACAGTCTGCTCGCTAATACCCTCAATTGTGGTTTTTACCCGCTCTTCTGGAGCGGTGGGAGTGCTGCGCGGGGCAGAGCGTTTGCCGTACTCTTGGTTAAAAGCAGGGTCATAGCCCATGTTAACTACGGTATTCCGAAGTACGGTAATTTGCTGGCCTGGATCGAGTTTCTTGATGGTTTCGAGAACTGCGGTGGCTTCGGGAGACATTTGATAGCCAGCGGGGATCGGAGCGACAAGGCCCTGTTTCATCAACTGCCCCAACTCGTACCAGAAACCGAGTTTGGTGTTGACGCGCAAGGAGGTGTAAATCCGACCAATCGTTGTGTCGGCGTTACTGGCTAGGTCAAACATGGTTTTGCTTTGAGCAGCAGGCGACATTTGCTTGATTTCGCTCAGAATGCCTTCGACAAGCGCCATGCTGGCTACTCCCGGTGCTGCTGCGGTAATGGAAACGCCCATTTCGGTGTAGGCATACCAGAGCAGTGCGAGTTGGTCTTCAACGCTGAGTTTGTAGAACGCTTCCGTGGTAGCCGGAACAATGCTAGCAATCTCGGTGTTGGAAAAAATAGATTGAGCTGATTGAATACTAACTGCCATGTGTATGCTGTGGGATTCGCTGTCGGTTTTACTTGCGTACTTGAATTAGCGAATCGAATTCTCCCTAAATTAAATTATGTAACATTTTTGACATTTTGGAGTTCAAATTTATAAATATAAAGATTGTCAAAGTATTATCAATACTGTCCCAAAAATACTCTTAAAGTTACTAGACTTATGGCACAAATTGTGCGGTGGTTTCTTACGTGATGAAAAAATCAATTAATAGCGATCGCATTAAGCAAAAAGCCATTGAGTTGGGCTTTCACAAAGTCGGTATCGCATCAAAAGACACGGATTTCGATATAGAAAAACAAAGATTGCAGGCTTGGCTGGACAAGGGTTATCAGGCGGATATGGCGTGGATGGCAAACCCGAAACGGCAGGATATTCGATTAATAATGCCAGAGGTGCACTCATTAATATGTGTCGCCATCAACTACTACACGCCTCACCAACGTCCCTCAAATCCCCCTGGTGAGGGGGGGGTCGAGGCAGGAATCGAATATGCTAAAATCTCTCGCTACGGTTGGGGGCGGGATTACCACAGAATTTTGCACAAAAAACTGAAGGTTTTGGCAAATTGGGTGCGATCGCAAGGCGAGGGAATTGAAGCGCGGTATTATGCTGATACCGGACCGGTTCAGGATAAAATGTGGGCGCAACGTGCCGGGATTGGGTGGATTGCCAAAAATGGTAATGTAATTTCGCGCGAATACGGTTCTTGGGTGTTTTTGGGAGAAATCTTGACTAATTTGGAGTTAGCGCCCGATGAACCCCATACGGAACATTGCGGTACTTGTACTCGCTGCATTGAAGCCTGTCCGACCGGGGCAATTACTGAGCCTTTTGTGGTGAATGCCGATCGATGTATAGCCTATCACACGATCGAGAATCGAGCCGAAAAATTGCCAGACGAAATTGCATCTAATTTACAAGGTTGGGTAGCAGGCTGCGACATTTGTCAGGATGTTTGTCCTTGGAATCAGCGATTTGCGAAACCAACTGATGTGGCAGAGTTTGAGCCTTATCCTGAAAACATAGCACCGACACTTGCAGAATTAGCCGACATTTCCGACGAAGAATGGAACCGCAGATTTACAGCTTCGCCGCTGCGGCGCATAAAACCAGAAATGCTGCGGCGAAATGCGAAAGCAAATCAAATTAACCCTTAAAAGTTGAGATGTTCGTCAGGGTGCTTAGGGGTACCTTACCCTATAGATAATACCCCTAGAGTCTGTACGGAGCGCCAATAGTCAATATATTATGCAGTAAGTCATTCCCCCCTCTAAAATCTCAAATCTAAAACGGAGCGCCAATAGTCAATACATTATGCAGTAAGTCATTTCCATCACAAATCTCAAACCTTAAATCTAAAACGGAGCGCCAATAGTCAATACATTATACAGTAAGTCATTCTCATCTCAAATCTCAAATCTCAAATCTCAAATTTTATGCTCTCCCGTTCCTTATTTGCTATTGTCCCATGACCAAAGTAATTATTTTTGATTTTGACGGTACTTTAGCAGATACAATCGATATTCTTCTGAGCATCACCAACCGTTTGTCAGTAGAATTAGGGTTTAAGTCTGCGACCAAAGAGCAAATCGCTCAACTGAGCAATTTAACTTCTTGGCAACTCCTTCAGTATTCTGGCATTTCTATCTTCAAATTCCCGCTGTTGATTAGAATGTTGAAAGCAGAGTTACGCAGCGAAATTCCCAACATTCAATTATTTCCGGGAATTAAAGAAGTTTTACTGGAGTTAAAAAAACTGGGATTTCAACTGGGTATTATCACATCTAATTCCCGAGAAAATGTCTTGGCATCTCTGGAAAAAAATGGTTTGCAAGACACTTTCACATTTATTTACTCTGGGCCAACTTTTGGCAAACATAAAGTTATTAATAGCTGGTTAAAAAGAGAACATATAAATCCTAAACAAGTCGTTTATGTGGGAGATGAGATTAGAGATATAGAAGCTGCTCGAAAAACAGGAATTAAGGTAATGGCTGTAGCTTGGGGTTTTAATTCTCAGGAAGCTTTGGCTGCACACAATCCCGATTTTTTGATTAAACGCCCCCAAGAATTAATAGAGATTATGAGTAATTGGGGGGAAGTGTAAACTGAAATTGCAAAAAGTAAGACTCGTCGGTTGAAATCTATTCTACACAAACTCTCGTTCCAGCAGAGAGGGACTAAAGAATAAAAGGGGTATGAAAGCCTGATTTGTTAACAGCCAGAGTCCCTCGTATCATCTCTGCGAGTAAATTATGTTAATCTCCTTCGCCCCGTTTCAGTGCTGCTAAAACTGCTTGCTGGCTAACTGCTTGGTAGATTTTGCTAAAATGCTGCTTGAGTGCGTCAGATGCCGCCGAGGATTTGCTAGCGGTTCCTTTTCCGTCGGTTGCGAGGGGAATTGGGCCTAAGATATCTAATACTGTTTCGCTGCTGGGCGGCGGTACAATGACTACTAAAGATGATTCTAGCTGCTGGCTGTATTCCCAAAAGCGATCGACCTTCGGCAATTTAGGATTGGTAGTGGGGGCATTTTCGCCGGAGTTGAGTTGGGAATTTTCCTCTCCTTGCGTACCTCGTCTTTGACGGAGTGCTGTCAAGATTTGCTCTTTGGTTCTTCCCCGCAGTTGGAAGAGTACGAAGGGGTCTTCACTGAAGCGATCGCCCAATAAGTAGTATACTGCACTGATGTGTTTGCAAGGGTTTTTGGGGTCAGGACAGCTACAGCGCGATCGAATATCAGATAAGCTTAACGGAAATAGTGTTTTGCCTGCTGCTGCAAATACATCTTCAATATTGTGCGGCATTTCTCCTGCTAAGAGTTTAGCTGAAAAAACTGCTCTTTGGGACATATTTTCAATCACATAATCCCAATCTTCATCTGTCAACGTATCGAGTCCTAATGAAACTTGATAGGGTTTTGGATCGGTGCCTTGAACTATGGCAATTACTTCTTGATTGGGAAATTTAATGCTGAGAACTTTACCTTCCCGCGCATACTGCCAGCCACGTTCTAAGCGCTTTTTGAAGCGGTAGGTATTGATTAAATCTAACCACTGTTGTGTCCACCATTCTCTGTCAATCATAAGCCGAAGGAAGAAGGAAGAAGGAAGAAGGAAGAAGGAAGAAAGCTTTAGTTATCTAGGAGAGTCAGAAACCGAGTCTTTTAGTAAAAAACTGGACTATAACTTTTAATCCTGGTAAAAAACCCGGTTTCTTTGGTCAGAGTGTGTAATTACTCTGATTTTTGACAACTAAAGTCCTCACTAGAAACCGAAGAAAATTAAGTACATTATTCTTCTTCGTTTTCTATAATAGCATTGCGATCGAGAATTAGTAAATTCCGAAGTTGGTCTGTATCTAGCTCGGTGAGCCAGTTCTCGCCGGCGCTGACAACTTGTTCGGCTAGAGCTTTTTTGCTTTCGATCATATCGTGTATTTTCTCCTCTAACGTACCCGTGCAGACAAATTTGTGGACTTGCACGTTGCGGGTTTGACCGATGCGAAATACGCGGTCAGTTGCCTGATTTTCTACTGCGGGATTCCACCATCTGTCATAGTGAAAAACGTGGGTTGCTCTGGTTAAGTTCAAACCTGTACCGCCAGCTTTTAAAGATAAAATCATAATCGGCGGGCCTTGGGGGTCGTGCTGGAAGCGATCGATCATTTCTTCCCGCTGCTGTTGCCGAATTCCTCCGTACAAGAACAAAACTTCTCGCCCTAAATGCTCTTCTAGATGCGGTTTCAGGAGTTTCCCCCATTCGGCAAATTGAGTAAAAATTAAAGCCCGATCGCCCTCAGCGATCACCTCTTCTAACATTTCCACCAACCGCTGCAATTTCCCCGATTCCTGACTCTTAATCTCCAATTCTTTCGGCTTAGCTTCGGCTTTCACAAGAGCCGGATGGTTGCAAAGTTGCTTGAGTTTTACCAGCAAAGCCAGAATCATTCCCCGGCGCTGAATGCCTTCGGCTGACTCTAATTCCGCTATTGACTCTTCGACTATTTTCTGATACAATACTGCCTGTTGAGCCGCCAGCCCGCAAAATACAGTCATCTCCTGTTTTTCGGGCAAATCTTGGATGATTTCTTTGTCAGTTTTCAGACGGCGGAGGATGAAAGGCCGAACGAGCGATCGCAAAGTCTGCAATGATTCCCTATCTCCGTATTTCTCGATCGGAATTGCAAATCGGCGCTGAAAGAAATTGCGCGGTCCCAAATAGCCAGGATTGAGAAACTCCAAAATAGACCACAATTCTTGCAGTCTATTTTCCACCGGAGTTCCTGTCAGCGCAATTCTAAAAGATGCCTCGATTTGTCGCACCGCTTGCGACTGCTTCGCCTCGGAATTTTTAATATTTTGCGCTTCATCCAAAACCAATCCTTGCCATTTAATGCCTTGAAATTCCTTCGCATCGCGAAACACCAGCGCGTAACTGGTAATAATTAAATCCTTTCCCTTAATTGCCGTCGCAAATGCTTTGCCTTTAGCGCGTTTGTCTCCGTGGTGAACTAACACTTTCAGCGTCGGACCAAATTTCTTGACTTCCCGCTCCCAATTGCCCAATACCGATGTCGGACAAACCAGTAATGTTGGCGCTTCTAGAGAATTTTGTTCTTGTAAGTGCACGAGGAAAGCAATTAGCTCGACGGTCTTGCCTAATCCCATATCGTCCGCGAGACAAGCGCCCAAACCCCAGCGTTCTAAGAATGCTAACCAGCCTGCTCCTAGCGCTTGATAAGGTCGCAATTGTCCTCGGAAACTAACCGGAGTTGCGATCGCACTTACCGCTTGATTATCGCTCAAAGTATTCAACAATTCCTGAAGCTGACCCGTAGCCTCAAAATTCACCACCGGCAATTTCTCGATCATTTGAGTATCGCCCGACGCCAAACGCAAAGCATCCTCCAAAGAAAGAGTCATTTGCTCTTTGCGGCTGGCAAAAAAAGTTTGAGCAGCTTTCACATCCGGCGCGCGCAACTCAACCCACTCGCCGTTAATTTCCACCAAAGGCGAATTCAACGCGGTCAATCTGTCAAATTCTGCCTTAGAAATGCGCTGTCCGCCGATCGTCAATTCCCACTTAAAATTTAGCAGACTTTGCAATCCCACCCCACCTTTCGCCGGAGTCACTTTCGGAGTTTCCGCTTGAATGCTCAAACCCAAACGACTCGCCCAACCATCCGTCTTTGTCAAACTCGGCGGCAAAACTACGCCCAACCCGCTATCAGCAAACCGCCAAGCTACAGACTTAATAAACTCGTAAGCTTGCAGCGGATTTAATTGGCAAGATTGAGGCCGCTGTGCTTGCAAACTCGGTTCAATTAACGGATAAAGTTTCGAGGCTAAACCCAAGCCGCTAAGCAAAGTTTCTTGAGGTAATTCTATTGTTCGCCCCGCATAAGCCAAACGCTCGACTGAGTTGTTCCAAATAGTTGTCGCGTCTACCAAAAAATCCGTTTCATCTGCTGCTTGCAAGCAATAATTTAAACTCCAGTTGGCTTTACCGGGCGCTGGTGGTATGAGTTGAAAGCAAGTGCGAAATTGACTTTGTTGAGATAATTGGTTTTGCAGCGGTGCAGTCCAAGCACTCAGCTTGGTTGCCAAGTTTTCCAATGCTGCTGTTTCTACTTGCACAATCCCCGATTCCTGCTGCAAAGCTTGCAGCCATTCGCGCACAGGAGAAACTGCTTTGATATCTAAAGTAGAGCTACCAGCCGTTAGCGCAGCCCTCGAAGAGGATCGCACTTGACTATCTACAATACTGCTCAAAAAGCCTAACACCAATTCCTCCGCCCCCATCGGCAAATCCACCGCTAAAGGCAATTGACTGGATTCTTCTTCCTTTTCCCCTCTTCCTTCTTCTTTTTCCCCTCTTCCTTCTTCTTTTTCCCCTCTTCCTTCTTCCTTCTTCCCTCTTCCTTCTTCCTTCGATTGATATGTTCTGCAAGCCGTCGGCATTTGCTTGACAAAAGTGGCGAGGCGGAGTTTATCTGTAGAACTATCTAACAACGGTTGCCATTTGGCAATAGCAGAACCGTCGGACTGTTTCTCCAATCCAGGCAAAAATTTGCATCTTGCCAACAAATCCAAACTCCACCTAGCAATATGAGACCAAAAACGCAAATCTGAGCCGACAAAAGAGTCGGGTTCCGTGCTGTTAAGCGGTAGTGATTGCAAGAAAACAAAAGCTGCTTGAGGGTTGAGACACAAACCCTCGACTTGCCAGGGATAAAGGTAAATTTCCTCGGTTTTAGCGGGTTCCTCAAGTGCTGCTGCTGAGTGCTGCGCCATCAGATTTGCGTTCGCTTCTGAGATTTGGGTGGGAACTGCGATCGCCCGAATTTCCCTTTGAATTGAGGAGTTGGGTGCGGGAATTTCTGCAGCGCTTTGAGTTTTGGGCGATCGCCTAGTTTTTTTTGTTTTTTCCGGTGGAGTTTCTGCGGTTTCCGGTAATTGCCAGTTGAGTTTTCCCGACTGCTGCAAGGAATTTAGGAAACTCTTAAATTCAGCTTCGGTCATTGCTAAGGGATGCGGTAGATTGCTCCCAGATTCTATGGTGTCAATTGCCCCAAATTTTCGCCAAGTTTCTCCCCAAATAAATAAGCCACTCTTTTCATTATCTAGGAGCCAACTGCCGTGTAAAATTGCCATATTTTTTACCCTGAAATTTGTATTTAAGTGCGAGATTGACTACAGAATTTAACAGAATTTATATGAAATTTATGAAATTTTTATTTAAAACAAACCGAGGAAATTTTAAGCCTGATAGGAATTAGGTAGAACCTGTATATTTAGGTACTTATGGCGCACCTTACGGCTTATTCCCTGTCCTAGATAACTAAATCCCTCTTCCCTCTTCCCTCTTCCTTCTTCCTTCAACGTCCCAATTCCCAAACGAAAATTCATCGTACCATCTATGGAAGGCGTTTGGCGGGCGATCGACCGGAGAATCGACCCCGGAGTGCAAAAAATAATTCGAGAGTATAAATGCTTACAATCGAGACACAGACAGTCGATCGCGAGGCGATTATCCCTGTCTTTTGGCGTCGGACTCTCAAACATCCTGTGGTAATGTTACGATCCCGACAGAGAAAGAATGTGGTAGATAAGGAAGCAGTGCTACATGGTAGAGATAGACAAGTCAATATCCTTCGATGGACGGGATATTAGACTGAAGATTGGTTTACTAGCGCCTCAAGCAGGCGGTGCAGTTTTGATTCAGTCGGGTGACACGGCGGTTTTGGTGACAGCGACTCGATCGCAGGGGAGAGAAGGAATTGATTTCCTGCCCCTGTTGGTGGATTACGAAGAGAGACTCTACGCTGGCGGTAAAATTCCCGGTGGATTTTTGCGAAGGGAAGGGCGTCCCCCAGAAAAAGTAACTTTGACTGGCCGTTTGATCGATCGACCGCTGCGCCCGCTATTTCCAAGCTGGCTGCGAGATGACATCCAAGTTGTAGCCACAACGGTTTCGATGGACGAACAAGTGCCACCGGACGTTTTGGCGGTGACGGGGGCTTCGGTGGCGATACTGCTGGCGAAAATGCCGTTTTACGGGCCGATGGCGGCGGTACGAGTCGGTTTGGTAGGAGATGATTTCATCATCAACCCCACCTACAGCGAAATCAAAGAAGGCGAGTTGGATCTCGTGGTAGCTGGTTCTCCTGACGGAGTAATCATGGTAGAAGCCGGCGCCAACCAGTTGCCGGAACAGGATATCATCGAGGCGATCGACTTCGGCTATGAAGCAGCCTGTGACTTGATTCAAGCCCAGCGCGAAATTATGGCGGAATTGGGGATCGATTTGGTGGTAGAGGAACGGCCATCGCAAGATTCGGCCCTGGAAACCTTCATTCGCGATCGCGCCCAAGAACCCATCCGCATCATTTTGTCAAGATTTGAAAAAGACAAAACAATACGGAATGCAGCATTGGACGAAGTTAAGGCAAATGCAGTCGAAGCTGCGATCGCCGAACTCCCGGAAGAGGACCCGGTAAAAGTAGCCGCCGCTGCCAACAGCAAGGCGATCGGCAACGTTTTCAAAGACGTTACCAAAAAAATGATGCGGAAGCAGATCCTCGAAGATGGCATCCGCGTAGACGGTCGCAAGCTAGACGAGGTGCGACCCGTTTCTTGTCGCGTAGGCGTGCTGCCGTCGCGAGTACACGGCTGTGCGTTGTTTAATCGGGGGTTAACCCAAGTCTTGTCCGCAGCTACCCTGGGAACCCCGGGCGACGCCCAAGACTTAGGAGACGACTTGCACCCGCAGCAAGACAAACGCTACCTGCATCACTACAATTTCCCGCCGTTTTCGGTAGGAGAAACCAAGCCGATGCGATCGCCCGGACGCCGAGAAATCGGTCACGGAGCCCTCGCAGAACGCGCTTTACTGCCGGTTTTGCCATCCAAAGAAGATTTCCCCTACGTGATTCGCGTAGTTTCAGAAATCCTTTCTTCCGACGGTTCGACCTCAATGGGTTCAGTTTGCGCCTCAACGCTAGCATTAATGGATGCAGGCGTTCCCCTTTCCCAACCCGTCAGCGGCGCGGCAATGGGCTTAATTAAAGAAGGCGATGAAGTCCGAATTTTGACTGACATTCAGGCAATTGAAGACTTTTTAGGCGACATGGACTTCAAAGTAGCCGGTACCGACACCGGGATTACTGCTTTGCAGATGGATATGAAAATCAAAGGTTTGCCCTTAGATGTGATTGCCACCGCCATCCGCCAAGCCAAACCAGCCAGACTGCACATTTTAGAAAGAATGCTGTCAACCATCGACACTCCCCGCAAGGAAATGTCGCCGTTTGCACCGCGTTTGCTAACCCTGAAAATCGATCCGGAATTTATCGGTTTGGTAATTGGGCCAGGTGGCAAAACGATCAAAGCCATCACCGAAGAAACCGGTGTCAAAATTGACATCGAAGACGACGGAACCGTGACAATTGCTGGCAACGACAGCGAAAAAGCTCAGCGGGCTTACAACATTGTCCAAGGCATGACGCGCAAGTTGAATGCAGGAGACGTGTATGTCGGCCGCGTAACTCGAATTATTCCGATCGGCGCTTTTGTGGAAATTTTGCCAGGAAAAGAAGGCATGATTCACATTTCGCAGTTAGCGGATTACCGCGTTGGCAAAGTGGAAGACGAGTTAGCTGTGAACGATGAAGTGATTGTCAAAGTGCGAGAAATTGACAATAAAGGTCGAATTAATTTGACTCGCTTGAATATTCATCCCGACGAAGCGGTAGCCGCCCGCGAAGCGCTGAATAAATAGTTGATAGTTGGTAATTGGTAATTGCTTGTAGAGTAATTGCTAATTGCTAATTGGTAACTGGTAATTAGTAATTTCTAATTGCTAATTGAGATTAAATCTGATTGTTTCAGATTGATTTGGGAGTAGGGTGCGCGACAGCGACAGATCGACTTTGTGCGATCGGCTGTAGAAGTTAATAAAGTCGCGCACTTTACCCTCGGCGGTTGCTATAAGTAAACCTTGGAATTATTCATCTCTCTCCCCTCTTCCTCTGCGCCCTCTGGGGTTAAATCGCTCATAAATATTAAAAAAAACGAACTATCCAGAAACCAGACTTATTGAAAAAGCCTGGTTTCTCAAAGAAGCTCAAATCAAATCACAGCAATGCAGTCAATTTCAACTAACACATCTTTCGGCAAACGCGAAACCTCCACACAAGCGCGCGCCGGTGCAGTTGCCTCATCAAAATACTTGGCATAAACCGCATTAACTGCGGCAAAATCATTCATATCTTTGAGGAAAACCGTAGTTTTTACCACATCCAACCAAGTAGCGCCGGCTTCTGTGAGAATGGCTTGGAGATTTGCCATGACTTGTTCGGTTTGCTTGGCCACGTCGTCGGTATAGACGATATCGTTTAGTCTAGTGTCGATGGCAATTTGACCGGCTACAAACAGCATAGTGCCAGTTGCGGCAATGGCTTGATTGTAAGGGCCCACGGGTGCAGGTGCTTTGTCAGTACGAATAATTTTGCGCGTCATAGATATCACTTTTTGGGATAATTTTTCCGAAGTTTCTGGCTGGTAGATTTCTCCGTCAGAGGTTTCTGGCTGGTAGAGTTCTCCATCTGGCATTATCGCATCAGTGAAGTCTGCATTTTCGATATTCCAGCCATAGGTTTTAGAATCAGTCAAGTCTGCTTTTTTAAGGTTGGCTCCCTCCAAATTGGCCATCATCAAATTTGCTTTTTCAAAAACAGCTCTTTCGAGATTTGTCCCTGCCAGACAGGCTTTTTTTAAGTTTGTCCCTGTGAAGTCGGCTGCCGTAAGATCAGCCTCAGCCAGATTAACGCCGGATAAGTTAAATGCAGACAGATTAACGCCTCGGAGTTGTGCTCTATGAAAGTTGGCATCTTGGAGGCTAGAACGTTCTAACTTTACTTGACTCAATTGTGATCCTGTCAAGTTTGCCTTGATCAAATTTGAATCGCTCAGATTTGCTCTACTTAAGTCTGCTTCCTTCAAGGAGGCTTTAGTTAACGATACAGCGTTTAGTTGGGCATCACTCAGATTTGCATTGTCCAGCTTAGTATTACTCAAGTTGGCATTGGTGAGGCTTGCCCTACTCAAATCAGCACCGCTGAGGTAAGCCCTACTTAAGTTTGCTCCAGCCAGGTTTGCCTTAGTAAAGATTGCCTCACTCAACTCAGATCCAGACAAATTTGCATGGGATAGGTTTATTTCACTCAAGTCTGCACCTTTGAGGTCTATCCCACTTAACTGTGCGTTCTTAAAGTCGCGTTGTCCTGCTGCATATTTTTCTAAAAGTTCTTCAGCATCCATAAATAACCTCGATCGCCCTCACGTCCCACAAATCACTATACCATCCGCGCGAATCCGCGTGCACCAGCGGTTTGGCGCGTGGATGATTATGGGATTCCATACTACAGGCTTACCCGTGAAAGAATGTCAGCCAGCAATAAATTTCAATGCAACACCGTTCATGCAATAGCGTTTGCCAGTAGGTGCAGGGCCGTCATCAAATACGTGACCCAAATGCCCCCCGCAGCGATGGCAATGCACTTCAATTCTACTTGCAAACAGCGAATTATCCACAGATGTGGCGATCGCCCCTTTTATGGGGTCATAAAAACTTGGCCAGCCCGTACCGCTATTAAATTTGGTTTGCGATGAAAAAAGTGGCAAATTGCACGCAGCACACGCATAAATTCCCTTTCCGTATTGCTTATCGAGAGGGCTAGTGTGAGCACGTTCAGTGCCGTGTTTTCGCAACACCTCAAACTGTGCCGGTGTCAAAATTTTGCGCCATTCTTCCTCAGTTTTAGTGATTTCAAAAACACCCTGAGAAGCTGCCATAACATTTGACTTCCCAGGTAAATAGCGCGATAACCATGCAATGCTTACTGTTGCGGCACCAGCTTGTAAAAAAAATCGTTTTTTCATGATACATCATCCACTTGCTAATTAACTAACTCAGTCCTAGACTCAACTGGCACTCTGATAAAAATTAATTTTTATATAAGTGGTTGCGCTCGGGCGCTATTTTTTATATAAAAGATCGCCCAAGTGCAACAACTTACCTTTATTTAATGTGACAGTTGCGTAAATCCTGTAACTAAAAGTCATCCCCAATCGAAAAGCTAAAATCTGAAATCGAAAATAGTATTACAGTCCTCCAAACCACTCATAACCTTGATCCTCCCAATAACCCTTTTTAGGCAGCAAGTCACCAACCAATGTAATTTTAGTCACCCACTTACTCTGTTTGTAACCCAGCTTAATTGGAGATGCGAGGCGTAAAGGCGCACCATTCTCAACACTCAGAGGATTACCATTCTTCTGATAAACCATCAAAGTCTGCGGGTGCAACGCCGAAGGCATATCCCAACTCTCGTAATAGCCATCAGCAGACTTAAAGTAAATGTACCGAGCATTTGCCTTTGGTTGAGCAAGGGCTACCAAATCCCGCAGTCGCACCCCTCCCCACTGCACAATCGCAGCCCAACCCTCCACACAAACATGGCGAATTGTCATTACACTCAAAGGCATAATTTGAAGTTGTTCTAGACTGAGGTTGAGAGGACGATTTACCTCGCCATCAATTATCAGACGAAAAGCTTTTTCATCAATGTTTGGAGTAGAATCAAAGGTATTGATAATTAAGGCATTCGGCTCGATCGCACTTACAGGAAATTCCGGTACAAGTTTTTGAGGATTCAACAACAAAGTTTCAACGCTTTGGTTTAGAGGTTCAAAAGTATTCCCGATTAGATCGGATTTAATTAACCCGCAACCACCTAAAAGTAAACCAATGCTAGAAAGTCCTGATAATTGGATAAATTGACGGCGCTGCCATAACCGAGGAGAGTCTGGAAACATGAGAGAACCTCTACCAAAAAATTGACTTAATCAGGCGCGAACCCCCTACATTGAGGCCCAGCAAAGAGTGAATTAGTGCAAAGATGATGACGGTAGGAACCGATATAAAGTGAACGACTCTCAGCGCCTGCCAACTGCCGAATAAATCTACAATCCAGTGGAATTGAGCAGGTTTATACATTCCCATTCCGCTAAATAAAGCTAGCAGCAAAACCGGAATAATTGCTGTGTAAGCTAGGCGGTGCCATGAATAATTTTTGCGCTTCTGGTTCTGAGAATTCTGCAAAGCTTTCAGGTCATTATAGCCGAGAAAACGATGCTGCCAGCGGCGGGTGATGAAAATATAGACACCGTACCAAAATAGATTGAGTGCGAACAACCACATGGCGGCGAAATGCCAATGTCTGCCGCCAGCCAGCCAACCGCCTAGCAAAAATATCGGTGGGAATTGCCATCCTCCCCGCCCACCAAAAACCGGATTCGAGTTGTAAATTTGCAATCCACTGCCAATCATCATAACTAGACTAATGATATTTAACCAGTGAAATAACTTCGCCAAAGTAGCCTGACTCGGTAAAGGTTTAGACCGAGATTTTTTAGAAGGAGCCGATGAATCCATAGTGCTTAAGGGTGACAACAACAGGACTTATGCAAAACCTCTATAACTCAATAACTGGTTCCCAGGCTTCAGCCTGGTAACCAGTAGTGGCTCTTGAAGAACCCTGGTGCATCGCTGTGAGATTGTCGATTTTTATGCAAGGGATTTTCTTTCTTCGACGCACCCTACGGCTACTATTGCATGACTTTTGAGAATGGGTATAAGTTCAGAATAAAAGACTGGGTTCTTAGTAGTCTCTAACTTAATACGAAGCTGACTCCCTTTTGGATTTAAAATTTTTCCTCTTTGCCTAAAACATCCAATTTCCAGTCATCTCCGTATATAAACTAAATAAGCAAGGAAATTAGTTTATGAACGATCGCAGGCTGGGGCGACGCCAATTGCTTTGGTATTTAGGGCTGGGAGCTAGTGGAACTGCTCTGGGTTGTGGCCTTAAGAAAGATATTATCCCAACTTCTAGCTCTGACAATATTCCCATACCTGCTCCTGCTAAAAGTCCTAATTTACCGACAGTCGAGAACGTTGCTATCTCACCAACAGGAAAGTCTTTACCAGAGTTTCAAGGCATCAGCCAGTGGCTAAATTCTCCGCCCTTCAAAATAGCCGATCTTAAAGGCAAAGTGGTGTTGGTGCAATTTTGGACATTTGCCTGCATTAACTGTCAGCGCACTCTCCCCTACATCGTCCGCTGGCATCAGCAATATGCCGATCGCGGATTGAAGATTGTGGGCATACACACCCCAGAATTTCCCTTTGAGCGGGATGCAAACAACGTCAAAAAAGCTTTGAAGGAACACCAAATTACCTATCCAGTGCCTCTGGATAACGAATTTAAAACTTGGGCGGCTTACCAGAATGAATATTGGCCTCATTTATTTTTAGCCGATCGCCAAGGCATCTGGCGCTATGACCATATTGGCGAAGGAGCCTATGACGAAACCGAACAAATGATTCGCAAATTATTAGGTTAGTCAGATGGCAATTTCACTCACTTCGACTGGTGTGGCTTTACTAGCAGGATTTTTAACAATTCTCTCGCCCTGCGTCTTACCAATCCTACCCATATTATTAGGACGAAGCCTTCAATATCATCGCTATGGCCCAATTGCTTTGGTATCAGGATTAATCGCTGGTTTTGCGGCAATTGGGAGCTTGTTGGGAGTCACATCAGGCTGGTTTGTCAGCTTTGCTAGTATCCTCCGAACAGGAGCACTTGCCTTTCTTCTAATTGCTGGGATAAGTGCCATTTTTCCGCAGAGTTATCAACTGCTGTTTAAATATTTACACTTTGAAAATTGGCTGAAAGCACCTGCACGAGTAGGGCTGGTTGGCGAATTTTGGCTGGGAACCCAACTCGGCTTGCTTTGGACACCTTGTGCGGGGCCTGTTCTCGCGAGTATTTTGGTTTTAGCTGTTGTCAATCCTCAGCCTGTAACTGCGTTTTTTTTACTAATTTTGTACGGTTTGGGCGCTGGGTTGCCGTTACTGGCGATCGCCTATGGAGGACGTTATTTCAGCCAGCACTTATTACATTTGCGCCCCCACAGTGCAGCTTTACAAAGAATCGGCGGCCTAATTGTTGTGGGAAGTGCGATCGCGATTCTTTTGGGTTGGGATGTCAAAATACAGCTTTGGTTAGCTCCATTTTTTCCAACTCTGCCGCTGTGAACGCCACTGCGAAGTCCGCTGGGAAGTGCGATCGGAATAAACTATTAATTATTGTGGAGATACAGTCAGCAATTCATCTCGCCGCCAAATTGGGTACAGTTATGGCGGGAGATGAATGGCGGTTGAAGGTAAAAGTCGGTGATGTCTTTGGTGGAGGTTATTTTTTCATCGCATCAGGACTCTTCATCGCATCAGGACTCTTCATCGCATCAGGACTCTTCATCGCATCAGGACTCTTCATCGCATCGGGGGAAGCGCTAGGACTAGAAGAGCAGGCATACAGACTAGCCGTTAGAGTCAGACCAACAATCAAATAAAGCACTTTCCGGTTCATATTTTTCTTCCAAATCTGAGGAATTTTGATTTAAGCAGTCAGCAGGTAATAGCTAGCGGTGTTTCCTCTTATAGTACGGATTACTTCTTTGATTGGATTGCGAATATCCTAAATTTGTTGTCAGCGAGGTCAAGATACTCAGCTTGTATACATCCAATCAGCTCTGCTGGTCGTATTTAAGAAGATGATGCCCGATTATTTTTGGAGACGTGCTTGCTGCAATAACCAGAATCAACTTAAAATTATCGGTTTAGGTCTGTTCTAAAAAACACCTATGGATTTGAACTCTGCCGAAACAAGCCTGGAAAAGCCTGATAAACAGACTGACGCTGAGTTATTTCAGTTGATGAGTATTGGTCAACCGTCTGCCTTGGGCATTCTCTATAACCGCTATGGCAGCTTAGTCTACAGATTGGCACTGAGAATTCTCAGCAATCCTCAAGAGGCAGAAGACTTAACCCAAGAGATTTTTCTCAATCTCTGGAATAGAGGCACATACAATCCGAATCGCGGCTCTATGAGCAGCTTTTTGACAACTATGACTCGATCGCGGGCAATTGATAAACTTCGTTCCCGCAGCACTAAATTAAAATTTCTCCAGCGATGGAGTCAGATGATGGCTACAGAAATTCCCCCTCTCACGCCTTTCGAGTCAGTTTCTTTAAGTGATCGATCCCACTGTGTTCGTGATGCCTTAACTCAACTTCCCGAAAAACAGCGACAGGTTTTAGAGATGGCTTACTATGAGGGTTTGAGTCAATCAGAAATCGCGACTAAACTTAGTATACCGCTGGGAACAATTAAAACTTGGTCTCGGCAAGGTTTATTGAACTTAAGAAAAAATTTACAAAAATTAATTGGCTAGTTGCACCTATGACAGAGCCTTTATTCCCTGAACGCTCAGAAGAATTGATGGCAGGCTATGTACTTGGCAACCTCAGCTCTGAAGAAGCTGAGGAATTAAGGCGAGTGTTGAAAGAAAATCCCGAACTAGCTACAGAGGTTGTTAGCCTGCAAGAAGTCCTGGAAGTTATACCCTACGCCCTACCTGATATAGCACCGCCACCACACCTTTATTCCGCCATTTTGGAAGCTGCCTCGGCGGCTAGCGTTGCAGTACCAAATCCTCATGTTTCTGAAGTTCCTAACTCATTAGCCCAGGAAAAACGGAAGCATTCACCTCTACTATGGAGTCGCGTTCTTGGTAGCATAGCGGCACTATTGGCGTTAGCCTTTGGTTTGGATAACTACCGAATCAGGCAAGAAATAACAACGCTTGAAGCTCAGGTAGTACGACAAAAAGATGTGATTGCAATGCTGCAACAGCCTAATACTCGTCTAGTTTCCCTCAAAGGCATGGCTGACGCATCTGCTGCCTCGGGAAGTATTGTGATCACACCGGGTGAACCCAAAGCTGTTTTAATCTTAAGGAACCTTCCGGTTTTACCAAAGGGTCAGTTTTACCAGTTATGGTCAGTTAATAATAATGAAAAAATCGCTTGGGAGCAGTTTAATACTAATGAAAGAGGAACTGTTTTTGTCAAACTTTCTCTGCCTGCTAATGCGGAAGTAACACCATTAGTTGTCACGGTTGAAGCATCGCCCTTACTGAAAAATCCTACTGGGCCTATGGTAATGACGGGGACTTTATAAACTAATTGAAGGTCTATAAGGCCTGATATTATGGTCAATATAGGAATAGCTAACCTCTACGCTAGTTACAAACCAGGGACTTATTTTGGGTAAGGGATACTCTTTGACGGCGTTGTCACCCCGTCAACCCATCAACCTCAGCGAACTCCTGTAAACTCAAATAATCAAAACCAACCTCCGCCAAACCTTCTAACCCCCCTGCATCGACGTTAGTAAATTTACCGACTCCAATAACCCCGCCGCATTTTGACTCAATGAGGGCGATCGCACACAAGTCCTGCGAGGGCTTTAGCCCCCACAGGACTCATATCCTTTCAAACATCACGTACTTACACACCAACCGGAGCACCAACAACCTCACCTTTCAACATCCGAGAAGCAGCATCAAGCAATTGCTCCTCCAAATAAGGCTTAGTGAAATAGCCTTTCGCGCCCAAACTGTAAGCCATTTGGCGGTGTCTGTCAGCACCGCGAGAAGTCAGCATCGCGATCGGCAATTCACACAAAACCGCATCCTTCTGCATCCGAGAAAGTAGTTCCAAACCGTCCATTCTCGGCATTTCAATATCGCAGAAAACGATATCGCAAGGCAGACCAGATTTCATCTTTTCCCAAGCTTCCTTACCGTCGCGAGCTTCTTCCACACGATAGCCAGACTTCTCGAAAGTAATCGACAAGAGCGATCGCACCGTAATCGAGTCATCCACAATCAGGACAGTCGGCTCAGTCTTCTCAATTTCCGCCTCCTTAGTAGCCTTCTCGCTCTCATCCCAAAGCGTACCGCCAGTGTCCTTCCGCAGCCTTCCGGTAGCCAAATCGATCAGTTCCAGAACGTCCGCAATCGCCACGATCCGACCGTCTCCGAGCACCGTAGCACCCGCAATCCCGATCGGCTTCGGCACCGGCCCTTCCAACGGCTTGATCACAATTTCCTGTTCCGTCGAAACCTGATCCACCTGCACCGCCAAGAAATTGCCAGCAGACCGCAGCACGATCACCGAAATCATGTCATCGTCAGTATTAAACCCGTAAACACTGCCCCGGCCCAAATGGCGGCTGTAAGCCAGCAAATCCCGCAGCGGCCGGAACGGCAAGCTTTGACCCCGCCACTCAATGCAAGGCAAACCGTCCGCCCCCGTCGTCACCTGATCGCGAGGCACATCGATCATATCCTCGACCCCATCCATCGGGAAAGCAATGCGAGCTCGATCGCTAATGCAAGTCAGAGCCTTAGAAATGCTCAACACCAGAGGTAAACGGATGGTAAACACAGTCCCCTTGCCGATGGTTGAATCGATCGACACAGTTCCCCGAATCTCCTGCAAGGAAGTCTGCACCACATTCATACCAACCCCCCGGCCGGCATACTCCGTCGCCTGTTCCTGAGTGCTGAAACCGGGCATAAACAGCAAATCGTAAACTTCCGAGCGAGACATCCTCTGAGCCTGAGCCGCCGTCAGCATACCCTGCTTAATCGCCTTCGCCTTCACCCTTTGCGGGTCAATTCCCGCCCCGTCGTCAGAAACCGAAACCACCGTTTGGTTCCCTTGGTGGAAAGCGCGAATGGTAATCCTGCCGACAGCAGGCTTCCCAGCCGCCAGACGCACCTCCGGCGGTTCGATCCCGTGAGTAATGGCATTGTTCACCAAGTGAGTCATCGGGTCATATAGCTGATCCACAATCATCTTGTCGATCAAAATCTCCTTACCCTCAACCTGCAACTGAGCCTGCTTCCCGCATTTAATCGCAATTTCCCGCACCGCCCGGAACAGCCTGTCCGTCGTCTCCGCAAACGGCTTCATCCGGGCGCGAGTCAAACCTTCTTGCAGTTGAGTCGTGACTTGCCGCAGTTGGCGAGTCACCTGATCCGCCTCATCCACCAAAAACTCAATGTCCGCCGCCGACTCCCGCACCCGCACGATCAGCTCGATAATCTCCTGAGCCAAACTGTGGAAAGGAGTAAACCTGTCCATTTCCTCTGGTCTCCAGGCACTTTCCCGCGTGTGGGCCGAATCCTCAGAGCGCCAGGCCGATCGGTGTCCCTGACGGTTTGCCAGCAAAGCAATCTCCAAAAGACTCCGCTCGTAGAAATCCTGAGTCCGCTGGCTCACATCGCTCAGTAGCGTTACCTGGTGCAGCAAATTGTCCAAAAACTGCCGCATCCGTTCTTGGTCTTGCTCCAAACTGTTGCGGTTTACCACCAGTTCCCCCATCAAATTGCTGAGGTTATCCAGTTGCTTGATCGGCACCCGCATCGTTTGGTCGCCGAACCCGCCCGCGCGCATATTGCGCCTGGGTCTGTTGATCGCCGACGGCCCGATATTGCCTTCCCCTTGACGCCCGCTCTCCTTGGGATCTTCCAGCAGTTTTTCCAAATCGCCAAAATCGTCGTCGCTCTCATCGGCTGCAGCGCGGGGAGCTTTACTGGCAGTTGTCGCCGGTGCAGGAATTTCCGGCATAGTTGCGCTCTCGCTGAGGAGCTCTTCGAGATCCGAGAAAACTTCTGTATTTACCGGACTCTGATTTGTGCTGCCAGAAGCTGCTATGACAGCTCCAGCACCCCCGGCAATTAACAGTGCTTCTAAATCGTCAAAATTGCCTTCGGCATCCTCATCCCCTGATTCGCCCTGGGCAAAAAAGTCGGCCAGCGACCCCTCTTCCAACTCCGAGGAATCGGCCTGGGCCGACTCGTCCTCAGCGTCCCAAAAGCCCGTCGTCAGTTCCGAAGTCACCAGAACCTCAGCATCGATCGAATCCAACAAATCGTCAAAACCCTCCAATTCTTCGTTGTTGAGAGTAGCCCCGGTTTCCATCGCCGAGAGCAAGTCAGCATCGCTCTCAAACATACCATCGAGAGATTCTGCAGGCAGCGGCTCTAAATCCGCACTTAAAAAATCCGTTTCCAGGGCATCAAACAAATCATCTTCGCCCTCCGACTCCCCGGCGCCATCTGTTTCGGCTCGATCGAACAAATCCGCACCCACCTCATCGAACAAACCTTCAGGAGGCTGGACCGACAATTCTTCCTCATCATGAGCCGCGCCCTCATCTGGCGCCGCTACAGCATCGCCCTGCTGCACCATGCCTTCGGCAAACATATCCTCCAAAAAGTCGAAAACTGCGCCCTCATCAGACTCGAGACTTGAAATTTCCGACTCAGGACGATCGTCGGACAAAGCCCCAAGTTCAACCTCTGCCGAATTTGTCAAGCCTGGGTCGGAAACAGTCGCACCATTGTTCTCGAACAAACTCCCCAAGTCGCCCTCATCAACTCCCACATCCGCACTCAGCAATTCTGAATCCCCATCATTCAGCCAACCCCCGCGGGCTTGCCCCGAAGCTTCTCCGTCATACTCAGTACCAGTAGGTACAGAACCGAACAGCTCAGCCAAATCCGCCGCTTCTCGGGAAGTAGCCGCTCCTTGCCGATCCCTCACAGTCTGTTCATCCTCAGAAATCGAACCCGAGGTCATATCCCCAAACAGCGCATCTAAATCCGTATCGTCCAGCTCCAGGTTGAGCGATTGCACAGACTCGTCTTCCAGGCCGAAAGCATCTTCTAGCCAGTTTTCATCCGCAGAGATATCTAAATCAGAATTTGATGTCATGTTAAGAACGTTGCCCATTTCCTCATTTTGTGGGATGCCCGCAGCTCGATCTCGATCGCCCCCGTTCTCCCCACCTTCGTCTTCTGAAGAAAGGAAATTAGAAGTAATCCCCAACAGCTCGCTCAAATCCGAGTCCTCGCCAACCTCAGAGAACAAGTCGAAATCATCCATTTCAGGGAGAGCAGACGCTTCGGCATCTGCTGAATCATTATTGCCCCCCCCTGCTGCAGGCTCCTTCGATCCTGCGTCGAAACCCTCCGATTTCACGGAATACTCCGAAGAGACTGTTGGCACACCCGTTGCCTCAGATAAGCCTAAATCGCCGAACAAGTTATCGAAATCAGCATTGTCCGTAACACCAGCAGAAGTTTGGGCAGCCACTTCGTCCAAAAGCGTACCGAGAGCATCTTCGTCCGCTTGTCCCCTGGCTGGGGCCACCGTGTCCTCTCGCCGCTCCAAACCCCCCTTACCCTTACCCGTTTTAAGTTGTTTGCGAGTTAACCGCTGGCTCGATCCCCCATTTTTCTGACCGGCAGCTACTGCCGAGCCCTCTGCCTCTTCTCCAAACAGCAAATCCTCCCCAAACAAACTCGTCAGGTCATCAATGGGAGGCTTCGTGTTCGTTTCGGAAGTTTCCGCATCATATTCGTCAAACAACAAATCAGTAAAATCGCCGGAATTGTCATCGTCTGACCCCAGCATTCCCGCGGCCGATATCCCAGAAGACTGTGCGTAGTCGAGGTCTTCTTCTTCTTCCCAAGCGCCGTCGAGCTCCGGGGACTCGCCGTCAAACAAGTCAGCTAAAGTGTTGAGTTCTGCCGCGCCCACTTCCGGGCCGGTGCGGGTCGAGCCTCTAAAAGCACCCGTCTCCATATCCGAGTCTGCGAAGGCGGAATCCTCGTCGAACTGGGACGATCGAATGCCACTGTCATCGTTGCTGTCGCCACTGTCGAGTTGGTCGAACAGCTCGTCTATACTCAGCCCAGAAATAGTCGGCAGCAACTTGTTCAATCCATCCGCGGCATCGCCCGATCCCACCAGATCCCACGCCTCATCCTCAACCGAAACCACATTTGTCCCGGATTTACTCGGTTGAGCGAAGGCCAGCAAATCTTCAAAATCCGTTTCTGGAACCAAAACAGCCGGCTGCAGCGCCAGAAGTTTTGCGCTTGGTGCGATCGACGATTCTAGACCAGAAATTACAAGTTCTTGCGCTTGTTTGATGTCTTTAATCACCGTTGGGGCTAAGGTGCGGTAGGTATTTTCTGGGTTGGCGATCGCCTTGGATACAGCTTGGATCAATTCTATCCAGCAGGGCAGTTCAAATTCTTCCCCTGCCCTGAGCAAGTTCCGACAAATGTTCTTGAGTTGCCGCCTGCTTTCTGGCCCCTCGGGCTGTTTGAACTCTTGCAGGAGTTCTCGCATCCTCGCCGGCACGTCCGAGTCAAATACTAGCTGCAGCGCGCTGTCTTCTGTTGCTCTGGCATCAGGTGCGTAAACTGACCGCGAATCCGGAATACTCCTTGATGAGGCAAACGCGCCGACACCCATCCCCGCCATAACTGGTTCGGGTACTGACATCGCGTAGCTCTCGTCTCCATGCTGTTCTCCGTGTCCGACGAGTCCCCCCAAGTGCCCGTTGAGTTCTTCAAATACTGGTTCTAATTCTCGAACCATCTGTTCTCCCAATTCCTCTGTCAGTCCAAAAGGCCCCGACAGTTGCTCTAACAGCCCTTGCAATGTGTCAAAAATTCGCAGAAAAAGGGACTCTAGCTGTTGGTCTACTTTAACGCTGCACTCTTTTAAAACTTTAAAACTATCTTCTAGTCGGTGAGCTGTTTGCTGAATGCTCGTCAGCCCCAGCATTGCTGCTCCTCCTTTGACAGAGTGAGCGGCCCTAAATACTTCGTTGACCAGTTCTGGGTCTTCGATCGTGGTTTGCAGATTCAGCAAGCCTTGTTCGATCGTATTGAGGTGGTCTTTTGCCTCCTCAATAAAGTAGCCCATTATCCTCTGTTGTTGCTCCGGCAGCATAGTTTTATTCCTGATTTTAAGCGTTATTGTATTGGCTCTATGTTAGTAGTTCTAGAGAAGCTCTCTGTATATCTCGCCCCTTGCCAAGAGAATAATCTGACTGCGAGATATGGCAAATGTCCTGGCTATTTTTGCTTTCGATATGCCCTCACTTAAAAGATAGCGAATCTCGCGCACCTGTTCGGGTTGGAGTTTGGGGTTAGAACATATCTAGCCGGGAACGAAAGGAAAGCGGTTTTTTTCTATAGCATCGCGGGAGTTATCGGCGGGGGAGCCTTCCCACAAATGGTCGGGATTGACACAACCGCGATCGTAGCAACTGTGATACGCAAAATAACCGGGTTTGACAGGCATTCTCAGTTTGTGTTCCTGTACAAGTCTGTGAGCGTTGAAACTTTTTGTTTTGCCATTAATTTTAGTACCTTTAATGGCGTAACCATCACTTCTTTTAGCCAAGGTACAAATCATGTAGCCGTTCTGCTGTATTTTAGGCTGAATAGCGGAAATTATTTCTCTGCCTCGCAGTTGTTTTTGAGGTTGCGGCGCCGATGTACTTCCGACATTTTTAATACGTCCTTTTTTAAACCTATATTGAGATTTTTCCCGCCCAGAACCTTCCCACAAATGGTTAGGATTAAGGCATTTGGGGACATTGCAAGTAGGGTCAGCAAAGTATTCGGGTCTGAGCCGCAGACCTAATGAATGTTTTAATACTAAACGGTGAAGAGTAAACTTTTTCCATTCACCGTTAATACTAAGTCTTTTATTGCCATAGCCCATGCTAGATTTGGTTAGGGTAGAGATAATACAGCCGGTAGGCTGAACTTCACCAAATATGCCCGGTATTACCTCTACTATTTTATCGCCCATCTGTGCAACTCCTACTTTGTTTAGGTGTTGAATTAGCATCCCCGCAGTGGTTTCAAGACTGCGAGGTTGCTTTTTTTCTGCCATCCTTGCCAGACCAACGTGCTTGTAAATCAGCCAGCAAAACAAGCATTAGACAATTGATTATTGTCTTTCTGCTGTTTCTACTCGGAATCTTTCCACAGATGTCAAAAGGTCGCGAGCAACGCCTACCAAGTTTTGCAAAGCACCGGAAACTCGCTGCGCTTCTTGGGATGTTTCTTGAGCGGTCAGCTCTACTGCTTGCATCACAGAAGCTACCGCGCGAGCTGTTTCGTTTTGCTCTACAGTGTCGGCAGTAATCGAGCGCACTAACACGTCAATTCGGTTAGTTACTTGAATGATATCTTCAAGCGATCGCTTCGCCTGTTCTGCCAATTTTGTCCCCTCAATAACCTGCTGGGTCCCTTCTTCCATCGCCGTCATTACCGCGCCGGTTTCGCTTTGAATTTGCATCACTATCTGTTCGATCTCTTTCAAAGACTTAGCCGATCGGTCTGCCAATTGTCGCACCTCGTCTGCCACGATCGCGAAACCCCTGCCCGCTTCCCCAGCTCTCGCCGCCTCAATACTGGCGTTGAGGGCCAACAAGTTCGTCCGAGAGGCGATCGTCGCAATTAAAGCCACAATCTTAGAAATTTCTTGAGAAGCTTCGGCCAACCTCTTGACTTTTCTCGTGGTTTCTGCTACCGTTTCTCGAATTTCCAAAATCCCGGCCACCGTCCGCTCCACAGCCTCGCCCCCTTTCAGAGCCGTTGCCGCCGCGCCCCGGGCCACTTCTTCCGCCTCTCTAGCGCTTTCTGCGACCCGCTGAATCGCATCGGTGAGGACTTGCACCGAATTCAGCGTTGCCGCCAGTTCCTCAGCTTGCCGCAGCGCGTCGGAAGACAAATCGCCCGCAAACTTAGCACTATCTGTAGCGCCTTTGCTGACCTCCCGAGCCGCCTGCTTCACCTGATGGACAATTTCGCGGAGATTTTGAATTGTCAAGTTAAACGAGTCAGCCACAGCACCCAAAACGTCTGCTGTCACTTCCGCAGTCACCGTCAAGTCGCCCCGGGCAGCTCCTTCCACGTCGTCTAGCAAGCGAATCACTTGGCGCTGCAAGTCTTCTTTTGCCTGTTCCTGTTCATCAGACTTGCGCCTGGTATCGCTAATGGTGGTTTGGATGACCTTGGCCATGTGGTTGAATTTAGCAGCCATTTTGCCAAATTCATCTTCCGAGTAAACCGTAGCGCGAGCGTCCAAAGTTCCTTGAGATACCGCATCGAACTGAGCTTGCAAATTGTCCGACGACTTGCGTACCTGCTTGGCGATCAACTGGCCGATGCCCCAAGAAGTTAAAAAGCTGGTAAAGCCTGCGGCTGCGGTCATTACCCAGCCTGTTTGGCGCAGGTAAACGATCGCCTCGGGTTTGTCTTGCCGCAGAGCTTGATAGGAGGCAATGTTGGTGACGAAAGCCACAGCTACCAGAGAAACCAGTCCCGCCCCGATTGCCGTGTACAACTGTTTTGTAAACAAAGGGGCATTTTCCAAGAAAGCCAGTCCCCCCTGTTCTACTGTTACCGAAGTATCGAGCGCTTCTGTTTCGGTGGGAGAAAAACTCGGTACAGACGCATCAGCCGGGCCGCTTATGCTAAATATTTCGTCATCCCGAATTGCTGAGCCATCGCTGTTGTCAAAGTCCAGGCTGCTGCCGGTCGTCCCCATCATGCCGCTGGTCGAGTTGCCGAAATTGGTGTTACCTCTAGTCAGGATCGAACTGCTGGCATCTTCTGAGATATCAAAGTCCGGCAAATTGCCCAAATCGTCAAACTCGTCAAATTCGTCTAAAAAGTCGCTGTGTTCTTGACCGTTCCCTGCTTTTGACGACCAGCCGCTGTTGTTCTTGTCGGACGCCCCGAAAGCTGTCGCTTGTTCGTTTTCGTCGAATGAGAAAGAATCGCTAAAAGCGTCGTCTTCAAAAGCATCTAACTCGAAGTTGTCTCTTGAGCTAAATGCCGGGGGTTCCGAGTCACTGTAACCGTTGCTGTTGGCGGAAGCTTGCTCGACTGAATTAAATTGTCCCCGGCTCGACCTTTGACTTTGAGAGTTGGGGACAGCACCTCCCATCAACAGCGTTTCGTCTTCCGCCAGCGAATAGTTTGATGAGTAGTCCGACCCGTTATTGGGCTGCTTGTTTTGAGGTCGAGAAGACCCAAAACCCGACGAGGGCATCGCCTCGGCAAAAGGGTCTTCCTCTTCTGCCAGAGGTGCGTTATGACCGTAATTTTGGTCGCTCTGGGGCGGGTATTGGTAGTCGTAGTCGGAGTTATCGTCGAATTCGTCTGGCAAATCGAGCCCAGCAAAAGGTTCGCCAAAATTGTCCGAGGGCTCGATGGGGGAGTCTAGTTGGTTCGAATCGAAGGAATTCCCGGTTTCTGAAGAGGCAAAACTTTGACCGTTGAGCATCTGAGTCGGAGCTTCGGAAAACGAATCTCCTGAGTAAGGTGGGCTTTTCCCAGACGCTTTGCTGCTAGACACGTCAGCAGCATCAAACCCTCCATCATCTAAGGCAAAAGGGTCTCCAAAGCCCGAGTCGGCAAACTCGTCTATGTCGTCTAGCGAGTCGGAGGTGTCAGCATAAGCTGCCATTCCGCCACTGTCGCCACCAAACGGGTTAGAATGTGAGGCTAAATCTGGGACTGAGCCTGCGCGATCGTCATCTTCTGCTTCCCACCCCAAGCCACTCATGCCCAAGTCGGCCAAGTCCTCGTTTTCCATGTCGTCTGGGGATTGACTTCTATAGGAAAGGGATGGTGAATTTCCTTGGAAAAGTCCCAAATCCGGGTCTTCTAACCCTTCATCAAGAGATAAGTCTGGGTAGAATTCTAATTCAGTTTCAGCAGACAAAGCCTCGAAATTTTCCGTTTGCAGCTCTCCAGATAAAAATTGGTCTGTGTAGGTAATTCCGTTGTGAGCGTGTTCTACCAAACTCGGGTCGTCACTCAGGCCTAGCACAACCGTGTACTGTTCCCGCGCCACCTCATACTGTTGCAGTCCGTAGCAGTAAATGTGTCCGCACAGCAGGCGAGCGCTGGGGTCTTCGGGAAAATCTTCTACTAATTGATAAACTAGGGCTGCGGCTTCTGAATAATTGCCATCCATGTAGGCCGCTTCTGCCCGTTGGTAGTCCTGCTGAAAGTTGGTACTTGTTGCCATTTGCCGCCCTCTTTGGATTTTAGATTTTAGATTTGAGATTTTAGATTTTTATCTTGAATTGAATGTTTAGATGCGCGCCTCAAGTTGTGTGACTGTTGATGGTTAGACCCCAATCGAAAATCGCAAATCGCAAATCTAAAATCGATTTCACGCTGCCCACCGCGCCGAGCGCAGAATTTTCACTTGATCTAGCAGTCGGAGCACTTTCTGAGCTTGTGCACCTAACATCCATTCTCCCCTCAGAAATGGAATCATGCCGTCTGGTGCATTGTTCTGAGAGTGCAGTTGCTCTACGTCGAGCCAGTCCATCCCCACAATTCGATCGACTGCCAGCCCCAAAATCGTGTCTTGGTCTTCCACAGCCACGATCGGGATTTCGGGTCTATCTGTGTTCAGAGGTGTTTGGTCTCCCAGAAATTGGCCGAGGTCTGCCACCCAAATCACTCGTCCTCTCATATTTAGCGTACCTAAAAGCAAAGAGGAAACGTTGGGGATCGGTGTCATGCGGTCTGGGGAAGGGGATAGTACCTCTCTAATCCCTGTCGCTGGCAGTGCGAACTCGTTCCCCGAAGGAACGTAGAACCGCAGGTGCAGCTCGCCTTCGGGAGTTTCTAGTTCTTGGAATTCCGGAGCCGGATCTACGCCTAGTCCTGGTAATATAAAGTCTGGGCTACCGCTAATCATAATTCTGACACCTGCATTTCTAGCAAATTGTTGAGGTTTCCCGCCAAGAAGAACCCGATCGAACTTCGATGGTCAAAACTTGACACAGCCAAGCTTGACACAGCCAAGGGGTGAATGGCGCGACTGCCTGAGATCCTTGGCAATAAATTTGCTCCGTCAATAATTGACTGCCATCAATAAATTCGCGCGACCTTTGCTGGCACATTAGCTCCAATCGACTACGAACAATTAATTTGAAACCCCTAAAGCTTCACTTTGTACTCCCACCGCCGTCTCAATTGGTAAAACTTTGGGTAATTTCTGCGATAAATGCTAATCCGAGTATCGGTTTAGCGAGGAGTTGTTGACCTGGCTGGTGTCGCGACAATCATGAACGGAGTCACTTAAGACTGACAATTGCACTCTCTGACTTTGTACAGAAATACCTAGCAATAAGTAGCTCTGTGCATCAGTTTTTCGGAGCGGCTGCAAGTGGAGAACAAGTATATTATATTTGCACTTTGAGCGTGTTAGACCCACTTGGGCCTAGAAATTGAACAGAGTTTTACCGACGCCCTTATCCCAGCGCCCGGATTTATACATTCTAGTTTATGGTGCGATCGCCAATAGTACCCCCAGCTTTCTCTTTGTGGCGGCCGAGACTCTATCTAACCGCAGGTACAAAAAAGCTCCCATCTGGGCATAGGTGCGAAATTTATTTTTCTTCTAATTGGTCTTCTAGCGAGCGGTCTAATAATTTTTCCGAGAGATTGAGCCGAGGGTAGCCCGGGCCCACATATTTTTCTACCAGCATCAATAACTCGCTTTCACCAAAAGGTTTGGTGTAAAAGTCTGTAGCTCCGGCCATGCGGGCTTTAACGCGATCGATAAATCCGTCGATGCCCGTCAGCATAACGATCGGCGTCTGCCGGAAAGCGCTAGAACTACGCAGCATAGCGCAAATTTCGTACCCGTCGAGTTCCGGCATGGCGATGTCACACAGAATTAAATCTGGTTTGAGTTGAAAAACCAAACTCAATGCTTGGAGGGGATTGCCGATCGTAGTAGCTTCGTAACCGTGTTCATTTAAAATTGACTCAACTGTTTTGCGAATAGTATTGTCGTCGTCAATACAGACAACTCTCGGAACTTTGGTTTCTGGGGACGACCATTCTTTTTTATTGTTGGCCGGGGCAACAGAGGGTTCGTAAAATACTTGCACTAATCCCTGCTGCACAAAGGGGTAAATCGCCTTAGCGACAGTGAGTACGTCTCGGTTGAGGTAGCGCGCCATTTGGCGGATCGAAGTGTGCCCGTCGGCCCAGCGTCTGAGAGTATTAAAGGTATTGACAGGCAGCGCGACTCGCAGCTCGGAGGGGTCTGAAATCACCGGGCATTGGTTGGGCGACTGAATGTGAGGGTGAAACTGCTTCCACTGCTGCACCTGTTTGACAATCTTGGCCAGCAGCGAGCTAATTTCTAAGCTGGTCAGTTGAGGAGCCAAAGCTGGGCCCATTTCAAAAGTGAAGGAACCCTGGTGGAGACTGAGCAAGTCAAATAGGGTTTCGTGGATCATGCTCTGGATGATGTTGCGGCCTTGAGCTGGGGTGAGGATGTGGTTTTCTAGCAGGGCCCATAGGTAACCGTATTCTGGGGCATTGGTAGATGCCATATAGGGAACTTGGATTTTGTCGAGGGCGGTATCTGCTTTGTAGCGGCGCAGGTAGTCGCGCAAGCGAAACAAACTGCCCGCACTCTGGGTAGCGTAAATAATCTGACCGTTGAAGCAGAAGACATACCAGGATTGTCCTGCAAGGGAGCGCGAGGTAGGTTGAGTACCCGTGCTGCTGCCGGTGGAGGTGTAGGCCTCTACGAACAGTTCTCCGGTTCGCTGACCTAACTCAATCAATTGCAGGATGCTGCGGATGTCTATTTCACTCAAATTTCCCTGCATGCAGCTAAAGTGTCCTCCTTAAAACCGTTGGCGTCTGAGCTCGGAAAGACTGTGTGCTGGCGAAAAGATTGACTTTAGTTTCCGTCAATAATTTACGCGCTGATGCCGATTTCACAATTGGGAATTGACGAAAGGGCGATACTTGCTGCTGCTCCTCGGCCGCGCTACCAGTCCACAAGCTGAAACCGCGAAACTCGCGGCATTCTCTAAGTGTAGAGTTTCACCTTAGTATTCCCACTGTTGCCTAAACTCGTAGAATCCATATCGCACGATGGCACGGGTTCTTCGAGTGTGCAACCCTGGCATTCCCGACTGGTTCAAGTCTTCGATAGCCAAAGTTTTGAAGTTTTTGGCTGAGTATGCCGTCAGTTTATCCAACACATCTTGGCGTAGGGCAACTTCAAAATACCGAGGATTCTCTGGTTTTACCGCTGCTACCAGCAGCAAGTGCCAATCAAGCCCCGACGGGAACTTGAGGCTAGTCTGTTGGGTTGGATGAGTTGCGATCGAGGTTTTTTTGGGTTTGCCACAGCCCTAAAATTAGGTGCTGTCAAAATGAACCTTTGTTGGCAATTGTCAGGAAAACCCTCAGTGCCGATCGACCTTTTTGCTCGCCCGCGGCGAGCGTCATAGGCTCGCGTCATTACCTTATTCTAAGGCAGCGCGGTTCAAATCCCTAGTCCGCCGGAGCAAGGCGCACGCTTGGGGGCTGCAACGGCTTTTCTCGCGATCGACCCATAACTAAAGTGTTGTAAAATCAATACAAACTTTTGGATCGAAGCGCCAGAGGCAAGCCCTGGGCTAACGACATGGGAGTTAGACCTGGGGATCGGTCGGTTGGGACTTTTAAGTCCCGTGAAACGATTGTGTTGCTAAAACCAGAGTGGTATAATTGGCACAGAGCGATTCGCCAGAGTAAGAATTACTTTCAACCCATTGAAATATCCTAGACGGCGAGCAACCCCGGCAACGCACTAATCCGATTAATTCGGAATAGTGAAAGGGCAAATAATTGCAGCATAGGTCACGTTCAACCTTAAAAATATGAAGGACTCAGCAAATCTGCGCTCCGGGAGAAGTAAAGTTCTTTGAGTGAGTAGAGCCATATTTGAATGTCCCATTGTCGTCTAGAAGGTGGGCAGCAATCCCCCGGCTTTAGACGTGGGGAGGTTCAAGGACTGACCTTTTTCAGGTTGGCGCTATGGCAGTCTCCGCAGTGAGAGCTAGTCTTTAATCAAGCGGCATTGGTACTGCTCTCTCATTCCTCCAGACAACTGGCGGCGGCGGTACTTTCTAGAAGTTCTCCCGTGAGAACGTGCTATGCGTGAGTGCTGCTAAAGTTAGAAAAAAATGCTATCCCCCGATTGGGCAAACGATACCAAAAAGTAAGACTTAATTGGCAAAAAGTTATCCTTACTTGCCTATACTTGTTTACTTTAGGTAAGTTGACTAAAGATCGCACGCAGTGCTATGTTTAGTCAAGAACCTTTGGCTTAAGGGGGATAGCCTACTTATCTTGGGATTAGCCGTCTACCCAACAGCGTAGGAAGTAAACACCACTTATCTTTTAGGCCTTTAAGTAACTTAAAGTAAGTTGGGATAGGTTTTACGAAGCAGAGGACTATTAGTGTGCTGTATCTAGCGGAAGTACAAAAACAGAGAAGCGGCTTTGGTCTCGGTGGCGGTAAGGCTGAACTGAAACTGCTAGCTTGTCAGCGGGGCGAACATAACTGGAGCGCCGTACCAGGCGATGACGCGATCCCAGTTGAGGAAGCTAATAAGTTTAACGACGGCACGCTCGTGCTGGTTGAGTTGAGCGCTAGCAAGCAAGTGCAGCGGATTCAGGAGGCGGCCCGCCAGTTGGTGAGCATTCTGCAAAATTTCTCGCGATTGCAGGACAAGTTTAAAGATAAGGAAGAGGAAATTGAACAGTGGAAGGCTTCTCTGACGTTTTCGAGTCAGGAACTCAATCGCCGGGAAATGGAAATGCAAGCCCGCGAAGAGCAGTTGGCTCAAATGGAAGAGGAGTTGGAGCGACTGGAGGCTCAGCGCTCAGAAATTGAAAATACTCGAGATGAAGCTAACCGACTGCGAGAAGAAGTCGATCGAAGTCGTGTGGAAATTGAGACCGCTTGGGAACAGTTGCGGGGCGAGCAGCAACGGGTAGCCCAGCAGCAGTCTGAGGTTCCGCAGGGGGCAGTAGTTGATGAGCAGCAGACCCAGAGGATTCAGGAGTTGATGCAGAAGCTGGGAGGAGCAATTGCTTCTGCCCAAGGGGTGCGGGAACAACTCAATCAGTCTTTTAGTGCCGTGGCCGCTCAACAGGCAATTCTGGATCAGCACTGGCAGCAGTTGGAGCAAAAACAAAGCATAGCTCAACAGCAACAAGAAGAGGTCGATCGACAAAATCAGAGCCTCCAAAACCGCTGGCAAGAGTGGTACCAATCTCAAGATGCTTTGGCCGGGGCTCGGGCGGAGCTTAAAGGGCAGCAAAGTACCCTCAGCGGGAAGCAGGACCAGGCTCAGTCCGTGTCTTTGCAGGTGCGGGCTGTTGAGGATCTTTACCAGCAAGTTTCCAGGCTCGCATCTGCTTCGGGTACTGCGGGTACGGAGCAAAAAGTAGATGTGTCAGCTTTGGAGAAGATGCCTGTTGATGAGTTACAGGGGCTGGTGCAACACCTGCAACACGATTTGGAAAAGGTGTTCCGGTTTGTTAACGATCAAGAGGAGGAGTTGACTCTGCAGCGGGAGACAATCGAGGAGCTGCAAGGGAAAATTCAAGCTGCTAGCGAGTACGATCGCATGGCTTTGGAAAATGAAATGGCAGATGAACTCGAAAGTTATCAGATGTTAAACGAAACTCTGGTGGGACAGCGCCTCCGGTTGCAGGAACGGGAAGATGTCTTAAAGCAGCATCAGGCGGTGCTGTGGCGGCGGCTGGGTACTGGTAATGCTCCCAAACAAGAGCGAGGAGATATTGATTTGGGACCGATTGTCGCACAGCTCAATACTCAGCGGCAGCAGCAAAGCCAAGAATTGCAAAGACTGGAAAACGAAATTCAGCAGGTGCGGGAAGCAGTATCCCAAATTGAGGCAAATGTCAACCGCCAAAATGGGGAAAGTGAGGCGAAACGCTACGAACTCAAGCAGTTAGAGCAGAATTTGTTCAACCAGAAAGGTGCAGTGGCGCAACTCTGGGGCAGAGTGAATGTTTATCAAGAAATGTTGCAGCCGATGCAGGACAATTTGAATGCGCTACGCCAAAAGCTCGAAGCGGCGACGGGGGAACTCGATCGGGTGCAGCAGACGGGAGAGGAGCAAGATCGGGTAGTTTCTGATCTACGGCAAGTCCTTTCGGGTTTGATCACAGCTTAAAATTTAATATCTAAAATTATCGAAGGGTGTTCGACTCGACCGATCGCTCCTCCAGGAAATGGATCGGTTTGCGATCGGTTGGGCGCTACGATTAAGCTGGTTAGTTTTTCTACGCTTTCAAAACTGGGCGCCGAGGGCAATATTTGTTGCAGTAGTTGCCGCATTGCCCGTCGCTGCAATGCCAGGGGTGCTTCCCGCAAAATCGGGCGGTTTAACTTGACGGGAAGTTGAAAATTCACCTGCGGGCTGTCTCCAATTGGAGACATTGCTCGCTGTAGCAAGTCGCTGGCTGCAAGTTCCAGATATTCTACGTCGGCGCGGAGGAGTTCGGCTGTTTGAGCTAGGGCTTGTTGGGCTTTTGGATTGAAATGAGTTTCCAAATAAGGCAATAATTCCGATCGAATCCGGTTGCGACTATATTGCAAATCTTGATTTGTGGAATCTTCCCAAATGGGTAGTTTTTTCTCTTGACAAAATTGACCTGTTTGCGATCGAGTTATTTCGAGCAAGGGACGAACTAAATAGATTTTATATTTTCGATTTTGGATTTTCGATTGGGAATTTTCATCCTGATTTTCCAATTTAAAATCGGCAGGTATTTGGGAGTTGGGATTTTCGCCGGAATTCCCCAATCTAAAATCGGCAATCGGCAATCGAAAATCGGCGAGAGGGCGTGTCCAGGTGAGGGCGGAAAGTCCGTCGGCGCCACTGCCGCGAATCAGGTTGTAGAGGAGTGTTTCGGCGCGATCGCTGGCTGTGTGGCCTGTAACAATGTAGGGGTAGTTGTGGGCGATCGCAATTTCGGTTAAAGCTTGATATCGCCACTTTCTGGCGGCTGCTTCTGTTTTGGAAATCTCGAAGGCTGTTTCCAAATAGTAGGATATTCCCCAGTTTTTAGCTAATTGTTCTACATGATTGGCAGAGGCTTGCGAGTCAGAACGCCAACGATGATCGCAGTGAACAATTGCTAGGTTCCACCCCCATTTTGGCTGCAAATCTAGCAGTAATTTAATTAAACACAGAGAATCTTGTCCGCCGGATACTGCTACTAGCAAGCGCTGATTAGATGGCAATATTTTTCTGTAAAGCAGCGTCCTGTGAACTTGAGCGTGCAGGTGCGTCCAATTGAAAGATTCAGCCATGATAGCAGTTTTTCATTAAGCAAAAATAAGGAAGTTAGACAACGAGCATTGTCCGGGATTTAAGCGATGGATTTTGAGTAAATAAGGGGGAGTATCCCCCTCTCCCAATCTCTCAGTCTTGGCCTTCCTAGCTCCACATTCCTATACTTTGGGGGTCGCGGTCTGGATACCTAGAAATATGAAAATGATTACTTATTTCTGTTGAGTCACATTGCTTTAATGGCTCATCTATATCGGTTTGATTTGAGCTATCTACGGCGTAGTTTTGCACGGTGTCCGATCTTTCTGCAGCGGCAGGAAGGGCTTTTTGTTCTTTGATTTCAGGTTCAAGCGGAATGAACTCCAGACGCATTCTAAGTTTTCCTTTAGTCCAGTCTTTGCCAGCACTTAATAGCTCGCAATCCAGGCCATCTGAAAATAATTTTTCGTCTACCAATTTCGCCTGCATAATTGCCATAAATTCGCTGACTTTGAATGTACATTGATACATCAAAGCGCTTGTAGGGGCAGACACAACATCGTCTTCTTGGGGAAATATTGGCGATTCGTCCATATTAATTGTCCTTATTTTAATGAATGAAGGAAGTGCGGCAACGAGCAATGTACGGGATGCAACGGATGTAAGGACGGAGGTCAGGAAGACCGAAGTTAGAAGAGGGAAGGCAGAATTTAGAAGAGAGAAGAAGGCGCTTCGACTTCGCGATCGGGTAAAAAAAGGGAAGAAGGAAGAGGGAGTTAATTATTAGAATCTCGCTGGTTGAGTAAGGTGGGAATTGCCCACCCTACAACCGGAGATGATATTAATCCCGATGCTTTGACTTATCCTGTTCTCCTGTGGCCCATTGGTGGATCGGGAATTAGAAAAACCAACCGTAGGAATGTAAACCTTTGCCTAAAAGATTAACGCCTAGATAGCAAATCCAAACTACCACAAAACCTGTGGCTGCTAAAATTGCTGGGCGTCTTCCCTGCCAGCCACGAGTAATGCGGGCGTGCAGGTAGGCAGCAAATACCAACCAAGTAATTAGCGCCCAAGTTTCTTTCGGGTCCCAACTCCAGTATGATCCCCAAGCTTCGTTAGCCCAAACCGCACCGGCAATAATGCCAACTGTCAGCAAGGGGAATCCTAAACCGATGATGCGATAGCTAATGTTATCAAGAGTTTCTGCTAGATTCAAGCGCTGGGGCGAGAGAAGTTCTGCAGTTTGAGTTGGGGCGGTTGATGGGGTTTGAACGGTTGCTAATTCGAGCACTGCCGTAGTGCCCAAACCGTTATTGTTGGAGTTGAAAGAGGGTTCGCTGAAGGCTAAGGCGCTGTCGGCGCTGGTTTCTGCAATTTGAGGTTCGGGGTTTTGAGGGCGTTGGAGGCGGTAGTTGCCGTTGCGGTTGCTGTTGGTGCCGAAGGAACTACCCGTGAGTTCGATTTTTTGGCCGCGGGTGACGATCAAAAAGGCGATCGCCAGTAGCGCTCCTACCATTAAAGTTGAGTAACTGAGCATCATGACGCTAACGTGCATCATCAGCCAGTTGGATTTGAGGGCGGGTACTAGGGGCTCTGCAGATTGCATGGTTGCGGGCAGAGTCAGGGCTGCAAAGGCGGATATTGCCATTGCTACGGGGGATGTGGCTACTCCTACTAAGCGGGAACGACTCATGTTTTCCGCGACTAGGTGGATGGCGGTGATTCCCCAAACTAGGAAAAATAAAGATTCGTAGAGATTGCTTAAGGGGAAGTAGCCGGCTTCTATCCATCGAGAACCGAGTAAAGCGGCGATGGATAGGTTGGCGACGGCCATTCCTGCGGTGCCTAGGGCCCCCAGGTAGGGAATGCCGGGGAACGCTGCGCCAACCCAGTAAATGAGCATTGTGGAGAACAAAACGGCAAAGGAGATGTTGTCCAGCCAGTTCTGGAGTACGACCAGATCCATAAAAATTACTCCGGTAGTGTTTTTACTTATTTTTGCTAACTAGATCGATCGTACTGGGGTTGGGCAGTTTTGGGTTTGGGATTTTGAATTTTTGTGGCAATTATGAGTGGTTGGCGGTTGTTGAGGTGCGAGTGGGCGATCGACTTACCAAGGATTGCCAATCATTCTAAAAGCAGACCAATAATAAGGATGAGAGAAATTCGGACTCGCCATGTTTGCCAACTCCGGCGGTAGCGGCAGATTGCCCTCAGAAGTATGCAACACCCCCCCTTCAATTCGCACTTCTCCCCGCAACATCGCTAATTGCGCTTGCCGCAGTGCTTCTGCTTTAATCGGAGCAGTTTTTAACTGCGCGTAAAACTCCGACATCAATCCCAAACTGCCCTCGTCGCTGACATACCAGAGAGTCGCCATAGCCGATTTAACCCCGGCTTGCACGGCTAACCCGCCAAAGCCTAACTCGGCCTCTCGATCGCCCACAGCAGTCCTGCAAGCGCTCAAAACTAACATTTCAACTTGCGGGCTGTGCCATCCCATTTGCCGCAACTGATCCAAACGCAATTTAGTATCCCACAACTGAATAAAGGATTCGCTGGGATCTCCCGATCGAAATTCGGCGTGAGTAGCCAAGTGAATCATCCCAAAAGGCTGCTGCTGGCGCTGCGATTTCAAATTAGCCAGGGTGAAAGCTTCATTCAAGAAAGACTTACCCGGCCACTGCTGCGGCGTGATGGTCGATACTTCTATTTCCACAGCAGGTAAAGGACTCATATCTGGAAATTGCGACGCCCCCATTGCCAGAACTTGGGTATTTTTGAAATTGGCGGGGCTGGTATCGGTCAAACTCAGACTCGGCATCGATCCAACACTGTAACGCTCTACCAGAAAGCCTTTGCCGTCGTGCAGGGCACCCATCGGTATCGATCGCAACCCCATATCTGAGATAAAAGATAAATTCTCAATGCCTTTGGCTTGCAGTTCTGCTTCGAGCGGCGCTACCATCCACTGGTAGAGTTGCTTAGCCAAGGGCAAATAACTTTTAGTGTTGCGCTTTACCGGATTAGTCAGTTCATCGCGAAATTTCCGAACAGCTTCCATTACCTGGGCGCGAGAGGTTCCAGGGATGCGCTGGCGAACCGGCACGCCTTCCGGCGCGATCACCATCATTTCCAGTTCGTCAGAGGCTTGGATTTGCTGTTCTACGCGCAAGATGGACGAACTGCTGTAAGGCCGATCGACTGTAGAACCCCTGGGCACAAAGCTGATATAAATGAGAGCTGGTTTGATGCCTGTGGCTTGTTGGACACTGCGAAGGGTATTTTGGGCATCTTCTAGGGTGGCGATCGCATTTGTTGAGGGCAAATTTAGGTAATCGGCAAACTCCCTGGTAAATCTCTCCTCCACGGGAAAAATAACGGCATCGACGTTAGTTGGCAACTTGGAAGCGTCAAGATTCGGAGACGCGGGAGGTAAATTGCGCTGTTGCAAGGAATTAGATATCTGGTTTTGCTCTTGCAAGCTAGGCGAAAATAAACGATTTGTGCTGGGTGGCTGGTTGGCTGCGAGCTCCGGTGTCGGTATCGGTGCGAGATTTATCGGCGCAGCAGCAGGCGCAACCACTGGATTTTGAGTAATGGTCGGTGCTGGTGGCAAATTTGAGACTGGCGCTGGGTTTTGAGTAACAGTTGGTGCTGGTGGCAAATTTGAGACTGGCGCTGGATTTTGAGTAATCGTCGGTGCTGGTGGCAAATTTGAGACTGGTGCTGGGTTTTGAGTAACAGTTGGTGCTGGTGGCAAATTTGAGACTGGCGCTGGATTTTGAGTAATCGTCGGTGCTGGTGGCAAATTTGAGACTGGTGCTGGGTTTTGAGTAATTGTCGGTGCTGGTGGCAAATTTGAGACTGGCGCGGGCGCGGGCGCTGGTGCTGGTGGCAAATTTGAGATCGGTGCTGGCCCAGGTGCTGGTGCTGGCGCTGGCGCGGGTGCTGGTGCTGGTGCTGGCGCGGGCGCAGGCGCAGGTGCTGGTGCTGGCGCAGGCGCGGGTGCTGGTGCTGGTGCGGGTGCTGGTGCTGGCCCAGGCGCGGGTGCTGGCGCGGGTGCTGGTGCTGGCGCGGGTGCTGGTGCTGGCCCAGGTGCTGGTGCTGGCCCAGGTGCTGGCGCGGGCGCGGGCGCGGGCGCGGGTGCTGGTGCTGGCGCTGGTTCAGGTGTTGGTGCTGGTGCTGGTGCTGGCGCTGGTTCAGGTGTTGGTGCTGGTGCTGGTGTCGGTGCTGGCGCTGGTTCAGGTGCTGGCGCTGGTGCTGGAGTTGGTAGGGATGCTTGTGGGGGAGTAGGCGCGGGTGCTGGCGCGGGCGCTGGTGCTGGTGCGGGTGCTGGCGCTGGTGCTGGCGCTGGTGTCGGTGCTGGTGCTGGTGCTGGCGCTGGTGCTGGCGCGGGTGTCGGTGCTGGTGTAGGTGCGGGCGCTGGCGCTGGTGCGGGCGCTGGCGCTGGTGCTGGCGCTGGTGCTGGCGCGGGCGCGGGTGTCGGTGCGGGTGTCGGTGCTGGTGTCGGTGCTGGTGTTGGTGCTGGTGTTGGTGCTGGTGTTGGTGCTGGTGTTGGTGCTGGTGTTGGTGCTGGTGTTGGTGCTGGTGTCGGTGCTGGTGTTGGTGCTGGTGTTGGTGCTGGTGTCGGTGCTGGTGTCGGTGCTGGTGTTGGTGCTGGCGATACTGAAGAAGCCGTAATGTTAATTTGGGTCGGCTGTACTATCTGAGGGGTGGGGCTGAAATAACTTCCCTGTGTAATCACATTTTCCTTCTTTGGACCCCCAGTGGCAATGCTGCCAGCAGTACCGTTGAGTCTGTTATAGTCTGGCCCGACGGCGAAAGGAGTGTTCGAGGCTTCGCCACCGTGGCGAATGGTGATATCTCCACCATTGGCGCTACCAGTCGTGGATGCGGAAATGCTGCAAGCTTGCGACAAGCAGTTGTTATCGTTTGTGAAAGTGCCTGTAGCTCGGAAATTACCGCCGGCTGTAATGTCAATCTCTCCTCCGCCTGTTCTGCCTTCGGTGTTGATATGGGTTACTTCGATATCGTTGCGGGCGTTGAGAGTGACTGCGCCTCCTTGTTTTTCTTCGGAGTTGGCGTCTATGAACCCTGTTTGAATGCTGCTTGAGGGTGCTGCAATACTAACGTCTCCGGCGTTGCTGGTTTTGTCGATCGACCTTGCGTTGATATTGCCTGTTTCTACTTTTCCTGTACGGCTGGTGACGGTGATGTTGCCGCCTGCGGTGGTGTCGGAGTGGGAGTCGAGATCCGCAGTGCTAATGTCGCCACTAGCTTCTAGGGCGATTGGGCCACCTTGGGAACTTGTCAGGTTTCCGCTGACTGCAATGCTGTTGGCTGCTTGAATGTCGATCGCCCGAGCGTTTGCATCTTTTAGTGCAACGTCCCCCGCAGCTACGGCTCGGTTAGAGGCCGTGAGTACCACTTCACCGCTGGCATTGACGCTGATGCCTGTAGCGTTCGTTTCACCGATGCCGGTGAGCAGTTCGGGCAAGGATGCGATCGAGAATGTCGAAGCTGTGCTGGATGTTTCTGTGCTGCTGGTCGCTGAGGGCGGCTCGATTTCCAAACTCAGCAAATTGCCTCGCTGGCTGACGCGCACTAAATTTGTCCCGGAGACTGATGCTACGGTAATTTGACCGTCTGGGGCAGAAAGGCTGCCTGTGCTGACAACGGTACCGCCGAGCAAGGTTAAGTTCTGTCCTGACTTGACTGCTAAGTCTGCCGTGCTGATAATTGCCCCTGCCTGATCGGCCCCAAAAGAAAAGGAATTGGGCGCGCCTGTCAGAGATGTGTAAGTGCTACTACCGACAGCGTTAAACGAGTTAGAACCAAATCCAATAGCGGTGGCGGTGGTTGCTGTGAAAGAAGCCGGCACGTTTAAGCTGGCACTGTTGCCAAATATGATGCCGGATGGATTCATCAGAAACAAGTTAGAATTGCCGCCGGTTACTTGAATTAAGCCGTTAATAATCGAGGGTTTACCGCCGCCTATGCCCGCTAAAATGTTGCGAATGTTGGGGTTTGATATAAAGTTGGCAATCTGATTTTCCGACAAGCCGAATTCTGTAAAGCTGTGGAAGAGATTTTGTCGATCGCTCGATAATTGTCCGCCTTCAATGTCGAAGCGAGTTGGCTGCCCAGGAGTTCCATTTTGGGGTGCCGGATTTACTGTTGTGTTCGTTCCTTCCGCCGCTGGAATAATGGTTTGACCTTCGGCTTTTGCTTGCAAAAAGTAAAGATTAATTAAGATAATTGGCAGAGAAAGTGCCAGTTTGCTTATTCTTTTTTTCGACCGAAATTTAGCCTTTATTGGAATATTTTTGGCGGTTTCCATAGGTTTTTAATGGGTAAAATATATACACAAAAATTAGGTAAATAAACCTAGTTTCTCTGAAAAATTGGAGTTAAAGGCTGTATATTTATGAAGCTAGCGGGTTTCGGACTGCAAGTGCGTTCCAGACTCACTTTCCCGGCTTACTGAGGAAAATTTCCCTGTAAAATTTGCCTCTGCATTTGCAATTCCCCGAGCGTATCTTCTCCACAATCTAAATATAACTCGCAATGCCTAGAAGCTGTATCTTCCTGATGACATATAAAAAAGCTGGCTTTCCTAGACGCACTCCGACCCCTAGAAACCTTTTTTTTTACATTAGTGAGAGTTTGAAGGAAGTATGGCGGTTTAAAAAACAATACGGTTCAGATAAGCCCGATCGCCCCTAAAAAAAGGGCGGGACAAGAGTGTTCTCTCCCGCCCTGGGAGGGAGATGCGAGGCGGATATCCGAGTAACAAACAGTGTTAAACCAAGCGTATTGGCTTATAACTGGCTTGTATCATAGATTTTTAGCTAAACCCGCCGCCACCAGATACAATTTTTTTTTGCCCTTACCTGCATATTTGAAGGCTAGATAGCAACGGTAAAGAAGTGGTAAAGATTCTTGAAATTAACAGTTTTTGTTACAAACTTTAACAATAATGATTAAAGTCAATCAACCCATCCTAAAATCTCTGCCACTTCTTCCGTCAGAGTGAATGAATCCTCCTGTATTTATTGTTTTAAGCACTGCATAGCCCTTAACTGAACCGTATTGGTTTAAAAAATCGGCTTCTGCACCCAGAACTGACCGGGGAAAATCCACGTAAAAAATTTTTCCTTTCGTTTTATAAAGAACAAAAAAAGCCGGCTCTACAATTGCCGACCCTTAAAATTCTGACAAAAATAAGAAGTGCTGGACGCAACGGGTACATAAAGTGTAGGGTACGTCAGAAACGGTCGATTGCTTCTTCATTCCTAGACGCAGAAACCCTGTTTTTTTACGAAAACACTTAGTTGCAGTCCAAGGCTTAAAAAACTCGGTTGCTTTGGTATTCCTGGACGCAGGGCTGCATAGAAACCGGGTTTGTTAACGAAAATAATTCGTTGCAGCCTGCAGAAACGATAAAAAAACCCGGTTTCTTTAGTCTGTATCCGTAAGTCCTGTCCTTGCTTCTTCCTTGTTCCTTCTGGCGGCTGCCTTTCGGTTTTAATCTGTCGCCCTGTTGCTGTTTAATGGGGTGTCCAGGCGGATTTGTTGAATGATTTAAGAGTTAGTTGGGAGAAGTTTGGACAGTGGGCGAGGGACTGGGAGAAGCAGGGCGCGGTGAAGCAGGGCGCGGTGAAGCAAGACTCCGTGAAGGATTTGCAGAAGGAGTGGATTGGGTGGATTTTTTGAGACCGACAAAAGCGTCATAACGGGTGGTACGATCGCCAATGACGGCCGCTGTAACGCCGATCGACCGCGTGGCATCAATCCACATTTTTTGGCTGGGAGGAAACTCCGGTAAAGCTAGGTTTTTGGGGTTAAAGGCACTCTCGGTGTCGATGAAGAAATTGCCGTTGTGGGGTTTAAGTTGCGATCGGACAGTTTTCTGGAACAGTTCGCTGCTTAAAAGCGGACTTTTCGGTGCCGGAACGATTGTATCAACCACTGGAGCTCCTACTGTCATAAACGCTACATCGTTCATCCAACCGCGAGTTACCGTAATCCCTCCAAACGGCGATGTCCATTTAATCGCCGGTTTGCCGCCGACTTGAATTTCCTCCACTCTAAACCCTTTCATTTTCATGGTTTCATCAAGCTGTTTCAAGGATTTGTTGGCGGCGCCCTGGTTGTTTGTTTCCACCATAAATACAAATCCGGCAGCAAATTTGTCTCTGGGATTCTGGGCGGGGGCTGGTATTAATGATAGAGAAAATTCTCCCGCCATCCAGTTCATCAAGTCTTTATCTAAATCCAGGCCGGTAGTGGATTTTAAACCTGTGCGTAAAACTTGGGGATTAATCGGGGCAATCGGGTTCGCATCGGATCCCAATACGTAGTCTTGCCACAAACGCTGCAAGTTGCCGCCGGATACCATCATAATTGTATTGCTTGGCAGGCGGTTAGCCATTTTTAGAGCATTGTTTTCTACTGCTATCCTTCTGGTAGAATCTGGTTTTAGCCAAGAGACTGATTTGAATTCAATTCCTTCTGCATCCAGCGTTGCTGTGGTGGCAAATCCTTGATTTTGTTGCAGTTTTTCGAGGCTTTCTGGCGAAATTTCACGGGCTGAGTTGGCGGCGGCATAGGCGGCGGCAACGGGCATATTGACGTAGATTTGACCGAAGGCGCCCGGACTTTTTATTTTGTCTATGGCGTCTGCATAGCCAGGGGTTTTTGCTAGGGAAGGTTCGCCTTTGTAGGTGTCGATTATTCTGTCTGTAGCGCTAGGATCTGTGGTAACTGCTAGATAGTTGGTTCCCAATACCGCGACAGAGAAATTGCGATCGGGTACGCCTTGAGTTTCTGTGACTTGCACGCCTTTATAATTACGCTCAACTATTTTTCCTTGGCTGAGGGGTCTGGGTTTTGCTAATAATTCTTTGGCTTTGAGGGGGTTGGCAATTGGCAGGATAATTGCCACTGACTGTTGAATGGGCGGAGATGGGGGCGTGTTGGGTGCCGGCGAGGGGGCTGGTATAGCTATTTTGTTGCGGAGAAAGGCTACCATTGCTGTGTTACCCACCCAGGGTTGAATGTCTTGCTGGTAGGCGTAGCCGTTGCTTGTGAGAAGGCGATCGCGCATTTCCGTTAAAAACCTCTCAAACGAAGCTTTTGACTCCGGCGTGCCAAACTCTCGCAGTCTATTCCACTGCGATTCATCGGTGCTGATGGATAGGGCCATCATCGTATCTTGCGGGACAACAGTTGCCCCCGCCGGTAAATCTTTGGCGGGCCCACGGGAAATGACGAGGTAGTAGGTGACAAAGCCTAAACCGATCAGAAGTGTGGCGGCTCCGATGGTAAACAGCAGGGAAGATTTATCTTTCTTAAACATTATTCGTAAGGTTCGGGTGCTCGCAACATGATAGATTATTTTCTTGACTCATGTAGCAGATACATTAGCAGATACATTAGCAAATACATTTAACCGGGCAAATTTAGGAAACTCGCATTTACCCCTCCGGGAACAAGCAGAAAAACAGTCCTTACTTGCATCAGACAGTAGGTTAGGCTCGTGGAACGAAACCTAACACAAAAAATGTAGCAAGACTTTTGTGCCAGTTGGCATTAGTCCTGATTAATCGAATCAGTTTCTGGCCTTAAAGTCTTTAAAGATAGTTTGAAACGAGTACATCAGCCGGTGGACATCGTTTGTGCCTCTCGGAAAAATGTTTAGTTCCCATTTTTTGCGAGCGGTAGTTAGCAGTTTTGCTACGGGTGGGGAGTAACTGTTAGAAATAAAATAGCTGCCGCCTTCGTAGCGAATATCTGACGCTAAGCCGATAAAAGCACCTGCCATTTCTAGTTTAAGTTCTGAGGTGCTGTGTTCCGATTTTACTGCTAAAATTACTTGCGAATGTCGGGGTTCGCGGTTGAGCAAGCGGCAGATATTTGCTTCTTTTTGGTACAGAATTAAAACGTTGCAGTTGTGCAGAACTCCGGCTCTACCTTGGACTTTTACTCCTAAGTGAACTTCCAGGGCTGGTTTGTCGGGAAATTCCACAACAGCATGAGTGTATGGATGTGCAGTTCCGTGGATTTTTCCCGCCGTTTTTCTAAATGTTAAATATTTCGGTGTTTCGTCGTCTAAAACATTGTTGTAATAAATAGTACCGCCTTCATTAGCAACTGCTTTTAGCAGAATAGTGAAGAGGTAAGTGTCAAAAATTCTGGCTTGTTCTGCCGCTGTGTTAAAATCGGGATCGATCGAGCTTTTTAATTTGCTTTTAATTTCGGAATTTATGGCGTAGTTGCTGGGCCCGGAGGGCAGTTTTTCGAGCAAGTGCTTGAGGGCGATCGCCTGTTTGTGGCGCGGGGCTGTGACGCTGGAGGTAAACTCAATTGTTTTGGCAGTTTCGGCACCGGAATTGGCAAAGGTAATTTTTGTGCCGAGGGGAGAGGTTTCTGATTCTACTTTCAAGAAATAAGCAATTTCGTCTTCCATTTCGGAAGTGTTGACCGTCGCTTGTTCGACAGCATTAATTAACAGCAAAAGTTGTTCTTTTGCGGTATAATCTTCTATCTTGAGCAGAGGTGTTTTTCTTTTGAGCGATCGCTCTTCAATTACTTTGCCTATCTCGACAGTATCTGCTACTTGTTGAACTACCCAACCCAAATTAAACTCATTCAGAATTGCCGCCAGTTCTTGATAGAGTTTGGCGTACTCGATCTCGTCCATAATTGTTTCTGCGCTGCACACTATTTTGATTATACAAGGTGATTTGATTTTTTGGTCAATGGCTGGTCAGCAACTAGGCAGATTGGCTGTGATGGCGGAGTATCGAAGTGTTTGAGTGTCCGAGTCGGGAAAATCTTTCTCTTCCCTGAACATCCATCCGTCACATCCCTTAAATCCCGTACATTGCTCGTTGCCGAACTTGCTGCTGCTTGAGAGAGACAATTGGGAGTAAGCTATTCTACGACATTTGTAGCGATCGAACTATGGCAACTATCAACGACAACTACCTCAAACTCAAAGCCGGCTACCTGTTTCCCGAAATTGGGCGCAGGGTGAAAGCCTATGCAGAGGCGAATCCCGAAGCGCCCATCATCCGGCTGGGGATTGGCGACGTAACGGAACCACTACCGGCTGCTTGTCGGGAGGCGATGGTGAAGGCGGTGGAAGATATGGGCTCGCGGGATACCTTTAAAGGATACGGCCCGGAACAAGGTTATGAGTGGCTGCGGGAGAAAATTGCCGAGCACGATTTTAAGTCGCGGGGATGCGATGTTGATGCTTCGGAAATCTTTATTTCTGATGGTTCTAAGTGCGATTGCGGCAATATTCTCGATATCTTTGGCAACAATAACACGATCGCAGTTACCGATCCAGTTTATCCGGTGTATGTAGACACTAACGTGATGGCTGGACACACGGGAGATGCGAACGAAAATGGCGAATACGGCGGCTTAGTTTACCTGCCAATTACAGCGGAAAACAATTTTACTGCCCAAATTCCCACTGACAAAAAAGTCGATTTAATTTACTTGTGTTTTCCGAATAACCCGACGGGGGCAACTGCAACGAAGGAACACTTGCAAGCTTGGGTAAATTATGCTAAAGCTAACGGTTCGATTATTTTCTTCGATGCGGCTTACGAAGCGTATATTACCGATCCGAGTTTACCGCATTCTATCTACGAAATTGAAGGGGCGCGGGATTGTGCGATCGAATTTCGTTCTTTTTCCAAAAATGCTGGTTTCACGGGTACTCGCTGCGCGTTAACAGTTGTACCGAAGACTTTGACTGGAAAAGCAGCAGACGGTTCCGATGTCGAAATTTGGAAGTTGTGGAACCGCCGCCAATCTACTAAATTTAACGGCGTTTCTTACATCGTGCAGCGCGGTGCAGAGGCGGTTTATTCTGAGGCTGGCAAGGCACAGATTCAGGCTTTAGTCAATTTTTACATGGAAAATGCTGCGATTATTCGCGAGAAATTGACAGCGGCGGGAATCGAGGTTTTTGGTGGCGAAAATGCACCTTATGTGTGGGTGAAAACGCCTCACGGTTTGTCGAGTTGGGATTTCTTTCAGAAGTTGCTGGAAACTTGCAATGTGGTGGGAACTCCCGGTTCTGGTTTTGGTGCGGCGGGTGAGGGTTATTTCCGCATTTCGGCGTTTAATAGTCGGGAGAATGTGGAAGAAGCTATGAGACGGATTGTGGAGAAGTTTAAGGTTTAATCTCATCTCCCGCTTAAACCGAAAGGCCGCCAGGGAATGAATTCCCTGGCTAATAGCGAAAGTCCTCTTCAGAGGACTAATGAGTTCTTCAGTCCTTTGAAGAGGACTTTAGCTTTGAGACAGGGGTTTCAACCCCTGGCTGGCGGACTGCCGGAAAAGCGCGAAAAAGCATTAATTTAATATTTTGTGGAACAGGCCGGAAAAGCTGTTTATGAAATAGTAAAAGATGTGAGTTTTGGAAAGTGCGATCGGCTGATTGTTCCAAACTTCACTTGATGCGGATGAATATATGCTAATGGCGATCGATTTCAATTTCGGGCAATTTGCCTAATTGACCATCTTGCAGTTATATTAAGAAATTATTCACTTAGACAGGCCTGGTCATATGTTGTCTACACTCCTTGCAGTATCAGCAGTAGTTCTGGCTGCTGCATTGACATACACGCAACTTAAACTAGCCAAACATAAAAAGCTTTTACGTAAATATGATTCGCTTTTTTCCAAAGAGGACTTTGAAAAGCAATTAGATTCTAACATAAATCTCAAACAAGGGGAACTCGACCAGCTTGCAAGCGAGCAAAAAAAACTAAAGGCTAAAATTAGAAACCTCCAGCAAAAACTCAGTGAGGTTGAAGAATCCGAATCCGTTCAATCTTTTGGTTTTTATAAATCACAGTATAACTTTGGCAGTTCTGAAGAATACAAGCGCCGACTTGACCAAATTAGAACCCAACAAAGTAAAATGCTCAAAGATAAGACGGCGGCTATCTGTCATGTACCCTGGGTAGTAGAGGGCAGCCAGAAAAAAGGTAAGAAAATGACCGATGCCTTTCTGACGCTAATACTGAGAGCATTTAATGGCGAGTGCGATGCTGCAATTCTTCAGGTTAAATATAACAATGCCAATAAATTAGAAACCAGGATTAACAAAGCTTTTGAAACCTTGAATAAGCTTTCAGAAACTAATCGCTGTCAAATCATGCCTAGTTATCGCGCTCTCAAACTAGAAGAACTATATTTGACTCATGAGTTTATGGATAAAAAACAGGAGGAAGCTGAAGAACAGCGGAGAATTAGAGAGCAAATGCGCGAAGAAGAAAAAGAACGCCGGGAGATAGAAAAAGCGAGAAAAGATGCGGAACAAGAAGTCAAACGTCGGGAACAAGCTTTAGAAAAAGCTCGCCGAGAAATCGAACAAGCTACAGGTCAACAGAGAGAACAATTAGAGCGAAAACTTCAAGAAATAAATCAACAACTTCAAGAGGCTCTTGCCAGTCAAACAAGAGCGATTTCTCGTGCTCAGGTGACTAAAGCAGGATATATCTACGTCATTTCAAATATTGGTTCTTTTGGAGAAAATGTTTATAAAATTGGGATGACGCGAAGGCTTGAACCCGACGATCGCGTTAAAGAATTAAGTGGAGCGTCTGTTCCATTTCCCTTTGACATTCATGCAATGATTTTTTCTGAAAACGTTCCAGAAACTGAGAATTTATTGCATCAATATTTTCGAGATAAAAGCGTCAACAAAGTTAACCAGCGCAAGGAGTTTTTCAAGGTGACATTAGATGAAATCACCTCGGCACTTGAAAAAATTGCGGAACAAACTAAAACTGTAAAAAAAGCTGAAATTAAATTTACCAAGGTTGCTGAAGCAGAACAGTATCGCAAAACGCTAGCTATAGAACTAGGTGAAACTCAGCCTCCAGACTTAAATTATACACCGACGTGGGATGAGGAGGAGGAAGAGTCCGACGCAGACGAATAAGCAATTCAAAGGCCATGGAGTCTACGCAATGGGACAAACTATCCGAAAACCAAATAAGTTCGTTTAAATAAAAGGCCTCAATTATAATATTCCATTTTCTATCCATCAGCATCGCTAGGAAAACCAAATTGGTCTGGTAATTCAGCAGAGGTAATTTGCAGAATCTCTAGCAACTTCTTGTATTGAACAGGCGTTAGCTTCGGTACCGATCGCCCCGATTCCCAGTTCCTTACAGTTGTTTCCGTAACGCCAAGTGCGTCTGCTAGCTGCTTTTGGGTTAACGATCGCTTAAGTCTGAGCCGCATTAGTGGCGATCGCTCTGATTTTTCCGGCATTTCCACAAGCAGCTCGATCCTGACCGTAAATTGGTTTACGTAAATTACTTGACGGTTAACCGTAAATTGGTTTACGCTAATAAAACACATAAAGACGAGACAGCACCAGCTAAGCCACTTGTGCTGTAGGGGAATTGCTGTCTTTTCTTCAATCTGTCATTGTACGCGGTTTTACCGTTACAAAGCATCAAACCTATCCAAAATTATTAGTCAAAACTATGTTGCAAGATTCCGCATCGAACCAAGTATCGCCCCAAGTTTTAACCAACCAAAGCTTTGAGGGCGATAATCGCGAAGCAGTCCGTCACGTCATCATCGGTTCGCCGCTGGGAGTACGGCGCACTATCCACCAACTGCACGCCTTGCGCTACGAGGAAGCTGTTCGTTGGACTCATCCGATCGCCATTCCCGACAATCGCATCATTATTACACCCGAACAGGGAGAAATCATGAGTTTGTTAGTTAAGTTAATTCGGTTGGAATGAAGTCTAAATGTGCGATCGACCTTTCTAGAATTGAGTCAAAAGTGCGATCTCGAATCTCTTCTCGTTGCCCGTGCTAAACTCAACAGATATCTTCTACCATTATCAAGAACAGGCAAGATGCCTGTTCCACAAAGAATGAATTTTTTTGTAGGGTAGGCATCCTGCCTGCCCTTGGCACAAACTTAACAACTAGCTCCCAATTCAGCTTATGATTGTTATCACCCCCGTGCTCAAACCCGTTAGCCAGATCGAGCTTGCTCCCGGCAGTGTCGTAACTATTCCCAATATAAGTTGGCTGGAATTTGAGTCGATTTTGCAGGAATTAGGGGAAAAACGAAGAACCAGAATTGCCTACAGCAACAGTACCTTAGAAATCATGGTTCCCTTACTAGATAGGGAAATTCCGAAAGATTTAATTTCCGATATTGTAAAAAAATTACTCAAGTCGGCGCGCAGAAAATATGAACCCTTCGGTTCTACTACTTTCAAACGAGAAGGTGCAGCAGGAGTTGAACCTGATGCTTGTTTTTATATTCTAAATTATCAGCGGATGATTGGCCGCCGCCGACTTTTACCGGACGATCCGCCGCCGGATTTGGCAATTGAGACGGATGTTACTTCTAAAACTAAGATCGATGCCTATAAAATTATTGGAGTTTCAGAAGTATGGGTTTATGACAGCGGCACACTTCGCATTTATTTGCTGCAAGATGGAGAGTATGTAGAATCGGATATTAGTCCGAATTTTCCAGAAATCGCGATCGCACAACTTATCCCCACTGCGGTAGAACGTGCTTTGCAGGTAGGAAGTTGTCAAGCGCTAGAAGAATTTGAAAGTGCGAGCGGCTAAACTCGTAGGAGACGTTACGCACTTCGCACTTCGCATCAAAAAATCACACACTTACTGCCAAATTGTCAACCCCTAAAGGTCGATAAATTGTATCTCTTTGCTGATAACTCCGCCCCAAAGAACTAATCGCATTTTGCAAATCTTCGACAGATTGACAACTGCCACCAACCGCACCGGCCATCGTTGTAATATGCTCTTCCATCAATGTACCGCCGATGTCGTTGCAGCCCCATTTCAGCGCTTCTGTAGCTCCGTCTAAACCTAATTTTACCCAACTCGGCTGGTGATTGGAAATCAAATTTCCTAAGAAGATTCTCGATACTGCGGTGAGTAACAATGTATCTGCTAAAATTGGTTGGTCGCGGCCGACTCGACTCCGCAAAGGAGCCGGTGCTTCTTGCCCGACAAAGGGTAGTAAAATAAATTCTGTAATGCGAGCCGGATAGTTTTGGTCGATCGCAGTTTGTTGGAGCGATCGCACTTTTTCTAAATGCAAAACCTGCTGTTGGGCCGTCTCAATATGCCCGCAAAGCATCGTACTCGTTGTCGGCAAACCCAGACGGTGAGCTGTTCCCACAATTTCCAGCCAAGTTGCCGAATTTAGTTTTTCCGGGCAAATCACCCGTCGCACAGAATCGTCGAGAACTTCCGCAGCGGTTCCCGGCATCGAACCGAGTCCCGCATCCTGCAAAGCCGAAATTACATAGCTGAAACTAAGATTATCTTCTCTGGCAATAAATTCTATCTCTTGAGGTGAAAAAGCGTGCAAGTGCAACTGCGGAAATTTATCCTTAATAGTTTTCACCAATTGCAGATAATAAGGCAAAGATGCGCCGTTGAGCTTAGCTTGAAGATTTAAGCCGCCCTGCATACAAATTTCCGTAGCACCCCGCTGCACTGCATCAGTTGCCTTTTCCTGAATTTGAGCTGTATCTAACCAAAAAGCGCCCTCATCTCCGTCGTCACGGCGAAATGCACAAAAACTGCAATGCTGCTCACAAATATTAGTAAAATTAATATTTCGATTGATAACGTAGGTGACAGTATCCCCTGATTGTCGGCGGCGGAGCGAGTCAGCAGTTGTTTGAATAGAAGCTCGCGCATCGGGCTCTCTTTGCTGCAAAAGTACCAATGCCTCTGCAGAAGAGATGTTATAACCTTGTAAAGCTCGATCGAGAATTGCATCCACAGTTTTTTTGTTAGCTAAGCTACAGAATTGCTGCCTAGAATTAAGGCGTTTTTATATTTTAACGAATCAACTATAGAGGAACGATCTTCTAAAATCTCAAGTCTTACAAAACCATCCTTTATTTTCTGGACACTGAAATGATGGGCGTCAACCAAGTAAATCAGCTATTGCCAGTGCCGTCTGGGCCTTTGGAAATTCCTGCTGTAGAGACTTTCAATTCAAATTTTACAGACGCAGGCAGACCGCCAATTTATTTTTCCCTGGTCATTCCCACCTACAACGAGTGCAAGAATGTCAAGAGTATTGTGGAAAAATTGAGCCACTTGCTCGATGGCAGTATTCCCGGCAACTACGAATTAATTGTAGTCGATGACGACAGCCCCGATCGCACCTGGGAAGTTGCCCTGTCCCTGACACCGGAATATCCGCAATTGCGGGTAATGCGCCGGGAAGAGGAGCGGGGACTTTCAACAGCAGTAATTCGCGGGTGGCAGACCGCTCGGGGCGAGGTTTTGGGCGTCATCGATGCCGACTTGCAGCATCCCCCGGAGACGCTGTTGCAGCTTTTAGCAGAAATTCAGCGGGGAGCAGATTTAGCTGCTGCGAGTCGTCACGTTGCCGAGGGCGGGGTGAGCGACTGGAGCGTTGTCAGGCGATTTTTATCGCGGGGCGCTCAAACTCTGGGGTTGGTGATCCTGCCGGGAGTCGTGGGCCGAGTTTCCGATCCGATGAGCGGCTATTTTATGGTGCGTCGCACTTGCATTGCGGGTAAAACCATGAATCCTGCTGGTTACAAAATATTGATTGAAGTGCTCGGCAGGGGGGACATCCGCTGGATTGGAGAAGTTGGTTACGTGTTTCAGGAACGGCAAGAAGGTGAGAGCAAAGTTACTTGGAAACAGTATATTGAGTATTTGCGACATTTGCTTCGGTTGCGGTTTTCCCGCTGGCCGATGGGCAAGTTTCTGCGGTTTGGGATCGTGGGTTTCAGCGGGGTGTTTGTGAATATGGGGGTTTTGTACGTGCTGCGGGATCTCCTCAATTGGGAACTGACTCGCAGTCTGATCGTTGCTGCTGAATTGGCAATTATCAGTAACTTTTTGTGGAATGATTTGTGGACTTTTGGCGATATTTCTAAGCGGCAGCCAGGAAAGCGCCAGCGATTGAAAAGGTTGTTAAAATTTAATACGATTTGCTTGATGGGTTTGATTTTGAATGTGCTGCTGGTTAATTTGTTGTTTAATGTTTTTGGGATGAATGAATATTTGGCTAATTTAATTGCGATCGCGACTGTGACTCTGTGGAACTTCTGGATTAATATGAAGTTGAGCTGGCGGGTAACGGAAGTAGATAGGTAATTGGTAATCGGTAATTGGTAATTAGTAATTAATCATTGATAAAATGACTGATGGCTAATGACTAATGACTAATGGCTCTTCTTCCCTATGCCTTTGAATGACTGAATTAATGATCAAGAACAAACAACTGTTGTTGCTATTGCTGTGGACGGCGCTCGCCTTTATTTTGCGCTTTGCCAATTTGGACTCTAAACCGCTGTGGACGGACGAGTTTTCGACTCTAGTTTTTAGTTTGGGCAACAGTTTTCGAGGGGTGCCGCTCGATCGCGCGATCGATCTTTCTACATTATTACAACCGCTACAATTGCGTCCCAATGCTGGCATTGCAGATGTTCTAAACCATTTGCTGCTAGAAAGCAACCATCCACCAGTGTATTTTATGCTCGCCCACTGGTGGATGCGACTGTTTGGGCCGACCGAGGATAGTTTAGTTTGGATTGGGCGAGCTCTTCCTGCATTATTGGGCGTGATTTCAGTTCCCGCTATCTACTTTTTAGGCAAATTTGCTTTTAGTTCTCGTTTAGTCGGTCAATGTGCGGCCGCGATGATAGCAGTTTCTCCATACGGCATTTATCTCGCTCAAGAAGCTCGCCATTACACTTTAGGAATCTTATTAGTTATTGCCTCTCTTTTTTGCCTCGCCTTAGCTGCAAAAAATCTGCAACAGCGCGCTCCCCTGCCTATTTGGGCTGTGATGCTTTGGGTAGTGGTTAATTGTTTAGGAATTGCGGTTCACTACTTTTTTGCACTGACTTTGTGTGCGGAAGCAATAGCATTAATTTCTGTAATCTGGCTCCAGTTTAAGGGAAAGTTGCCAATTGACAACAGCCAGCAGCGTAATATTTTGCCCTTTCAAATCCTCTGGCGGTTTTTCGCAGTAGCGATGGGCACTTTGGCTGGCGGTTTAGTTTGGCTGCCGGTATTTTTGTCAAATAAATACGGCAGCGAACTAACTAATTGGATTGTCAGCGGCGATCGCATATTCTTAGATTGGATAGCGCCGATTTTTCAAGCTTTAGCTGGATGGGTCACTGTGATGTCTCTGCTGCCGATTGAATCGCCAAATTTGGCAGTAGTAGTTCCATCGGCGATCGCAATGACAATATTTTTTATATTGGTGCTTCCCATCCTGCGAGGCGCTTTTAAAAAGTCCTTAACAACGCCCGCTACTCGTTTAGGTACTGTTATTTTCGGCGGATTTGTGCTGGGAGCAATTTTCCTATTTTTCAGTTTTGCATATATTCTAGGGATTGACCTAACTCGCGGCGCACGATACAATTTCGTCTACTTTCCGGGGGTTATATTGCTTTTAGGAGCAACCTTGGCCGTTATTTTTAACACACCTACAGCAAAAAGTCAATGGTTTAATTTACGGGCGATCGAAGTTCCGGGCAAAAAAGTAGTGGTGCTAATTTTAGCAATGGGTTTTTTTAGCGGTGTCACAGTAAATTCCAATCTCGGCTACCGCAAATATTACAAACCCGACCTTTTAATTCCGGTTATCCGCGAATTCTCGAAAGTTCCCGTGCTAATTGCCACTACTCAAAAGACTCATGTAGAAATAGGAGAGTTGATGGGGATAGGGTGGGAATGGGAAAGAAGTTCGGCAACGGATTTTGTAGCGGGTGTAACGGATGTTAGGAAGAAAGAAGAAGTTAAAGTTTTTGATTCTCCGCTGTTTCTTTTAGCTAATCAGACAAAGGATGGGTCGGAAATAGCGGCACAGACACTTGACAAAACACTCCGTAAATTAGAACGTCCGCTTGATTTGTGGCTGGTTAATTTTCGCGCACCTGTCAATCTAGAAGCACAAAACTGTCAGGTTGAATCGCGCGAGTTGCCTGCGGTGGATGGGTATGAATATCAAGTTTATCATTGTTCTAGGTCATAGATAAGTCTTAGGGGATGGCTGGGTCGATCGCGCTTTCGATTAAAATAAGTGCGTTAGCGAACCTTCCTGATAACGATCGCTCGCTACGATCGCGTAAACTGGGAAACAACAGGCTTTTAAATGCGATCGCTTATGTCCCGATTTATACAAAATTGGCTGGTACCATTGCTATTGATACTCAGTAATGGTTTCTTGGGTTGGCTGATCAACCAACTGCCCGGTAAACAGGACTTAAAAATTGAAGACCCTATAATCATCTTACTGACAGTAGTGTGTCTATTAGCACTTTTTATCCTCGGTGCTATATCCAGTCAGTCTCAGCCGACGGCAACGCCTGCAAATCAAAATTGGCTTGTTGGTTTTTTACCCCTGCTGGGAGGTGGCATCCTTTTCGCACTCTTGAAGGGGAACCACGTACCCGCCGAATTCAACTCAGCAGTTTTTTATACATCTCTCATTCTGTTTGGTTTGGGGACTGTGCTCCCGCCTGTACTGCTTTTACCGAGACAATGGCAGAACAGGTTGGTATGGGTTCCGCCCGGTTTGGGACTGGCGGTAATGTTGTATTTCATACTGAGAGGCGAATGGACAGCAGCGTTTTTGGCTTTGTTTGTGACTGTATTTTTGATGTTGTTTATCCATGCCATCAAGTTTCTCATCCCAGTTACTAACCAACTTGCACCGAAGTTTAGGGCAAAGAGACAGCAAATTGCAGATAGTTTGGCAGACGGGATTTGGAATAAAATTGAAGATTCAACCTCACCTTTTCAGCGGGAATATTATAAGGGTTTGACTTATATCTGTCGAGACTATCAAACACAGGGATTGGATAGAGACAGAACCCTGAAGTTGCAAAAGGTATTTGTGCCACTCAAAATTGCTGCAACAGAGGCAGCGAATACAAGTCCCAAAATGATTCAGCCGCCAAAGGATGAAAGAAATAACTCAAATGAAACACAAATTTGGAATTTTTTAGCAGCAATAGATAAGCATCCGGCATTTCGGCGCATGGCAGTTTTGGGCGCACCCGGTTCCGGGAAAACTACCCTTTTGAGATATTTAACGCAGACTTATGCCACAAAGCAACAGCGGAAAGTGCATCGGAAAGCGCCGAAACTGATTCCGATATTGTTGTATCTGCGATATGTGCGTCAGGAAATTGTGAATAATAATCAACTCACTCTGGCAGAGTTAATTACTCAGCAGGTACAGCAGCAGCAGCAAAAATATCAACTGGAGAATCCACCGCCTAACTGGTTTGCCGAAAAAATACGTCAAAACCAATGTTTGGTAATGTTAGATGGATTGGATGAAGTGGCAGATGAAACTCAGCGCCAGCAAGTAAGTCGTTGGGTAGACGAACAGATGCAGACATACCCGGATACGGCTTTTATCTTAACCTCTCGACCTTTTGGCTATAAAACTGCGCGGTTGCAACAAGATGTGACTGTCTTAGAAGTGCAACCATTTAGCCTGAAACAGATGCAACAGTTTATTCAGGGCTGGTATTGGGAAACAGAGGTGATAAGTCACGCTGGACAAGATGATGCGGGAGTGCGGGCAGACGCTAAACAACAAGCAGATGATTTAATTAAGCGGATTAAGAATAGCAAACCTCTGGCGGACATGGCGGTGAATCCTTTGCTGCTAACAATGATTGCCACAGTTCACCGTCGCGGTAGTGCCTTGCCGGGAAAACGGGTAGAACTTTACAAAGAAATTTGCCAGGTTTTACTAGAAAGGCGACAAAGGGCTAAAAATATTGCGGAGGCGCTAACAGCGACGCAAAAGCAATCTGTTCTGCAAGTGCTGGCATTTGAATTAATGCAGCAGAAAACTCGTGATTTCAACCTATCCGATGGAATTGATTGGATTACAGACAAATTGGCAGATGTAGCAGGCAGTGGGGCGAATTCAGAGGAATTTATTCAGCAAGTTCGGGATGTGAGTGGGTTGTTAGTGGAAAAAGAAGTAGCCGTTTATGAATTTGCTCACTTGAGTTTCCAGGAATATTTAGCAGCGGTTGAGATTAAGGAATCGAACCAAGAGAGTCAGTTAATCGGAAATATTAACCAATCTTGGTGGGCTGAAACTATCCGTCTTTATGCAGCGCAGAGTAATGCTAGCAATCTGATTCGTACAGTCTTGGCGATGCCATCTCCATCGGTTGAGGTAATGGCACTCGCCTATGATTGCTTGGACGAGGGGTTGAGTGTAAATCCAGATGTTGGGCAACAACTGGAACAAAGGTTAAACGAAGATTTGGAAAGTCTATGACAGCAAGATTCATTTTAGCAGCTAATGTTTTGTTATCCAGGCGTCTGCAAAATTTGCTGCGGATTGATGAGAATGTCGAAATTGACATGAGTTACATCACCTGCGCGGAATATCAGCTTTTTATTGATGAGAAGCTGAAAGCAGGTGCACATCGCCAACCTGACCATTGGAAAAGTTACAGATTTCCGCCAGGAGATGCTCAAAAACCCATTACTGGAGTACGATCTAGTGATGCTGAGGAGTTTTGTGAATGGTTAACTCAGCAGCAATCTGCATTGGGATTTAAATATAGACTGCAAACTCTAGCTGAAGTAGAGGAGCATCCAGTTACAGAAAAACAAGTAGGATGCTGGTGTTTTGATGGAGAACAGCGAATCATTGTAGGAATAGAAACTGGACAGCAGCAAACTTGGCAACAGAAATTAGCTAAGGTTTTGGTTCTCAACCGCGACCTCAACCTCGACCTCAACCTCGACCTCAACCTCGACCTCAACCGCGTCCTCAACCGCGAGCTCAACCACGACCTCTACCGCGTCCTCAACCGCGACCTCAATCGCGTCCTCAACCACGACCTCTACGGCGACCTCTACCACGACCTCTACCGCGTCCTCAACCGCGTCCTCAACCGCGAGCTCAACCACGACCTCAACCGTGTCCTCAACCGCGTCCTCAACCGCGACCTCAACCACGACCTCAACCGCGACCTCAACCACGACCTCAACCACGACCTCAACCGCGTCCTCAACCGCGACCTCAATCGCGTCCTCTACCGCGACCTCTACCGCGACCTCTACCGCGACCTCATCCGCGACCTCGACCGCTACCTCTACCGCGACCTCTACCGCTACCTCTACCGCTACCTCATCCGCGACTTCAAAGGTCAATTTAAACCAATTGAAGCGGGCAAAGCTAGTGACTTCATACTTTTATACTTCCCTCTGGTTCCTGTTATTGTTATCAATGATTTCTTGTCAGCAGCTTATGAGGCAATATCCAAAAATAAAGCGGTGCTCAATATAATTAAGTTAAGCGGTCAAGAAAGTGAAGCTATTAGCCGTCATTATCTAGAGAATTTCAATAAAATCTACCCACTTTATGTTTACTTGGTATTACTAGATGAGCGACAAGCGGGTCGGATACCAGCCTGGGAGAGTATTCGGATTGTCAGGGAAAGAGTTGAGTAGCAGATATAGCGCCTGCATAGTAGGGACACACCACTGTTGTGTCCTTTGGCTGCGGGACACAGGATTGTTTGTGAAATAGTATTTTCTAATCTTGCCTGACACTATCGGGCACGCCCACCGCCGAAATACCCGATATTGCCTTTAAGTTTTGACACCGAATCAACTCATTAAAATCCAAACTGCGCCCTTCAATTTGCGCCACAGCCTCGATCGCCCCCAGCAAATGTCCTGCTGCTTCCGCTTCGTTGTAACCGCGCCTTCCCGCTACTCTAATCGCTCCTTCGTCAGCATCTAACTCTACTTGGGAACTGCGGTTGTCGCGCCAAATTCTAGTCATGGCGAGTCCCGTCAAACCGCCCGCGATCGCAGTGCCGATCGCATCTCCCTGCAACAATTCTACAACAGTCCCGACAATTCCCGCCAGAGCCGCACCTTGATAAATATCCGGTTTAAACCACTTAAAATTGCACAGAAAACTTACATTCCGCAATAGCAGTAAATCCCGCTGCGGCTTAGATAGCAGCCGCCACAAATCAAAATTAATATAAATCGGGCGAGATTGATTCCAAGGCAAAGGAAAATCGCAGTCAATTACCGTTGATTGTTGGGGCTTATTAATAATTTTACAAGTCATGCGACCGGAAGCTGGCATCACATCTAACAGGCGGCGAATTTCTGGATCTGGATTCATATTTTTTGGGAATTGCTTATTGGTAATTAGATCTATTGCAGAAAATTTTGATTAATATGTCAACCGCAGATTCAAGGCAGATAAACGCAGATAATTTTTAGATAGTTTGGGAATGCTTGCAATTTGAGTCTAATCTTTAGGGACACGGCATTGCCGTGTCCTTGTCCCGTAGCTCATTTAAGGACTTTTCTGAGAGTCAGATTTGGGAGATTATTGAGCTTTCGGAGCTGCTTTTTCACTCTTCGGCGAAGGCTTCGGACTGGCAATTGCTGGGGCAACTGATGGCTTTGAATTAGCGGTTGGGGATGGCAGCGGTTTTGGAGAATCAGGGGATGTTAGCGGGGCAGCAGGGGCTGTCTTAGCGCCTAAAATGCTGGCGTCTCCGGTGTCGAAGGTGCCGGCGATGCAAGCGATCATCATTGTCGCTAAAGTGCCGACAAATAATGCTTTCCAACCCAGTTCGGAAATGTCTTTGCGGCGGGATGGAATTAGGGCGATCGTGCCACCGACAAAGATGCCTACGGAGGCTAAGTGGGCAAAGCCGGAAAGCGCGTAACTGACAATTAAAACTGTACGAGCGCTCACCAGTCCTTTTGCCCCCGCTTCTGCTAAACTTTGATAGGGCGGAATTGCTGTTTCTAACAACCTGCGACCGATAATTACTGAGGCTGGCCAAGAGTCCTCTAATGGAACTCCTGTTAATAGCGTCAGGGGATAAAATAAGACTCCCATAATGTTGGCTAATGTGACAACTTTGAACAAGCCACCAATTGGGCCTGGCAAAATTGCCAGCCAGCCAAAGAATTGATTGATTAAGGAAACTAAGCCTAAGATTAAAATCAAAACAGCGGCGATCGCCACTGCCATTTTTACACCGTCCAATGCACCAATTATCGCTGCATCCAAAGGGCTGACTCGTTCGATGGGTTCTCCCCCAACAGTCTCTTGTGTGAATTCTTCGCGCTCCATGTCGGAAATTTCTTCGCCCACAAACTCGCGGCCTTTAGGCTTCGGTTCTTCCTTGGGAATGCCACCCATTGTCAGGGGCACGCCTGTTTCCGGTACTAAGATTTTGGAGAGAACAAAACAAGCGGGAATAGCGATAATTGAAGCTGAAACTAAGTGTCCTAAAATATTGGGAAAAACTGGCTTGAGAAAACTGACGTAAATTGCTAAAGTTGAAGAAGCTGCCGTCCCAAAACAGCAAGAGAGGATTGCACAAAGTTCGGAACGAGTCATTTTCGGCAAATAAGGCTTGACGACAATTGCCGCTTCAATTCCTACGAAAATATTAGCAGCGCCGCTGAGGGCTTCTGCGCCGCTCAACCGCATTGTCGTATAAAATATTTTTGCAAAAAGTTCGGTGATAATTTGAATCACGCCGATGTTGTATAGCAAGGCCATGAGGCCAGAAAAAAATATGACGGTCGGTAAAGCTCGAAAGGCAAAAATATATCCTAAATTAACTGCCGGATCTTTACCAGGTATCGGTACAACATTGCTCCCGAATACAAATCTCGCTCCCGCGTCAGCAGCGGTGAATACTCCATCAAGTAAGCCAGTAAACCACTCTAGGGCGATGCGAGTTGGGGGGAACAGGAATACTAAAAATCCTAAGACTAATTGCAGTCCAATGCCCCAGGTGATGACGCGCCAGGGAATATACTTGGACTGTCGGTTTTCTGAAAAAATCCAGGCGATCGCACATAAGCCAAAAATTCCCAGAAACGAGATAAGATTGTAGATTGACATAAGCCTAGTCCTTGAAATACTTAAGAATGCCGATCGACGGTTTGCACCACATCAGTTATACTATTCATCTGACGGCAAATACTAAAAAAAATAACGGGCAGATGAATTACGCACTCAACAGCGTACTTATGTCATTGCTTAGGTCATTCCGAAGTCTGCGGATCTTTAGCAACCCTTGATTTGCCGTAATTACCAGCAGTTTAGATAGAAACTCTAACACATGGAAGCTTTTGCTCCACATCCTCCTGAATGGACTGCGACGGCGGTTCACGCTAATGAGTTTTGCTGCCCCAAGTGCGACGCTAGCTGCACGGATGCCACTGAGGTCTGGATTAATCGTCGATCGCCAGTATATACCGAGTTCAACCGTCGCAAGTGGCAAGAATTTTACCGCTGCCAGTGCGATGGCGTGTGGTGGGCCTGGAGTAACGATAGGCCTCCTTCTGAATTTGTGCGTCGCGATCAGAGCTCGGATGAGGGCTCGGATGACGGCCCGGATGATGATTTTTAGAACGGTGACAGAATTTTTGCTTTTCGCTTTTCGATTTTTTTATTTAAAATTAGGGTAAGGTGCGCGGCCCGGCGCACCCTACATTTAGATAAGTTAACGCCAGTTATCAACTAATTGAGCACGTCAAGTATTCCCTTGACTACGCCTTCCATGACTCTTTCAATTAAGCTCAATTCATTTTCGCCGATCGACTCATTTAAGAGCATTGACTGAATTCGCTGTCTGTCATTGCGAGTCAGTTCGCCTGACGAAAATATCTGCTCAACTATTTGTTCAGTTAGAAATGGGAAAGCTGGAGTTTGCATGGTTGATCTCTAAAAGCATCAGTATTTTGTTTTTAACTGTATTAGAGGAGCCAGTTATTGTGTGGGTTTTTACTTTCTCACCCCATCCGTGCTCCAATCATAGGAGTCTGGGGGGATTTTGTCAATACACTTGTTACAGATCAATACAAAATTTGCCTTAAATTTCCGACATTCTGGCAACGGGTGGTTTTGGAGTGCGATCGACCCCCGGCCGTGGCGGTATTCGAGCGACCTTTTTAAGTTTATTGGCACTTTGGCGGAACATTACAGCTCAAAAAAAATCAAAACGAGAAGAGATTAAAATTGGTAATGGAGAATTGGCTTTTCTGAATTCCCTCTTCCTTCCGGCTAATGACTAATGACTAAGAACTAATGACTAATGACTAATAGCTTCCTCCAATGACCTATTTTCGTTCTGCTCTAATTTTGACATTAGGTTTTGGACTGCTACCGCTAGCAGTGCGATCGCAACCTGTCGTTCCCGCTACTGACGGCACGAATACTGTTGTTAAGTCCGAGCAAAATCGTACAGACATTAGCGGCGGACAACTGTCGGGAAACGGGGGAAATCTGTTTCACAGCTTCAGCCAATTTAATCTCAGCGAAGGTCAAATAGCTAATTTTCTAACTAATCCAAACATTCAAAATATTTTAGGGAGGATTTCCGGCGACAATGTTTCCATAATTAACGGCCTGATTTCTGTAACCGGTGGAAACTCGAATTTATTCTTAATGAATCCTGCCGGAATTGTCTTCGGTCAAAATGCTAGATTAAACGTGCCGGGGTCGTTTTTGGCGACAACTGCTACAGGTATTGGTTTCGGCGATCGCTCGTTTAATTCTAGCGGAATTAATGATTACAAAGCTTTACTGGGAAATCCCAATCAACTTAATTTTAATAACTTACAAGTTGGTACAATTGTCAATGCGGGAAACTTAGCAGTGGGTACCGGACAAAGTTTAACTTTGGTCGGTGGCACAGTTATTAATACAGGCCAATTATTGGCTCCCAACGGTCAAATTACTGTGGCTGCTGTTCCGGGAAAAAATGCAGTCCGTATCAGTCAAAGCGGCAATTTGTTGAGTTTAGAAATTACTCCGTCTTTGCATTCGGAAAAAGATGCGATCGCCCCGGTTTCTTTGCCTCAGTTGCTGACGGGCCCCGGCGTAGCGTCAGCCACAGGTTTAACGACTAACGAACAAGGTCAATTGGTACTGACTGGCGGCAAAACAGTGGGGATAAATGGGGGAAGTGCGATCGTCTCCGGTTCTGTAAATGTATTTGCTCCTTCTGGGAATGCTGGCGGCACAGTTAATATTTTAGGGGAAAAAGTCGGACTGTTCGGCGCAAATATAGATGCTTCCGGGACGAACGGCGGAGGTACGGTGCGCGTCGGAGGCGGTTTCCGAGGGATGGAACCAGTGCCGAACGCACAGGTAACTTATGTTAGTCCTGATTCTACGATCGCAGCAGATGCGATCGACCGCGGCAATGGCGGCACTGCGGTAATTTGGTCAGACAATACAACTCGCTTCTTCGGCAAGATTAGTGCTCGCGGGGGCATCGCCGCAGGTAACGGCGGCAGAGTAGAAGTTTCCGGCAAAAATGCTTTAACTTTCCAAGGAGAGGTCGATACTCGCGCAACTAACGGTGCGATCGGCAATTTGTTGCTAGATCCGGCAAATATTACGATCGTCAGCGGTAACGGCGACAGCAGCGCGCCATCAACCGGTGGCGGACTCGAAGCGGCACCGGAACCCAATGAAACATCGATCTCAGAAGTGCAGTTGGAACAGATGGCGGCCGGCAGCAACGTGGTTCTAGAAACCCCAGGCTACATCACCCTCCAAGACTTGCCCGATAACAAACTTTCCCTGCAAGCGATCGCGGGAGACACCGTAACATTTAGATCCGGCGGAGTGTTTTTTGTCAATGACCCCAACGATTTAATCGAGACTAAAGGTGGCAACATCAACTTTTTCGCCAGCAGCATCTCTCTGGGCGGACTTAATGCCAACGGCGGCAATATCGCTATCACTGCTAACGGCATTGACTTTAGGGGCGGCAGCAATTCTGTCAGCAGTGCGGGAGGAACAATTCGCTTGCAACCCAACGACAGCCGATCGATTCGGATCGGTGGCACCGGCGATATTTTGGGCATTTTGGACTTGACGGCAAGGGATCTCGGCGCTTTGGCGGGGGGTTTCGGCTCGATCGCGATCGGGCGCGAAAACGGTAGCAGCTCGTCGATCGCGATCGTCGCACCCATTACCTTCAACAGCCCGCTGACACTTCAAGGCAGCTCGATCGCGATCGACAATCCCCTGAGCACAAGCGGCAGCGCTAGCTTGACTCTCGACGCGCCCAAAACCGATCTCAACGCCAACATTGCGACATCCGGCGGCGATCTCACTTTTACAGGCAACGCATCCCTCAATGCTGACGTGGCTTTGAGCGCGGAAGTTACCGGCAACATTCTGTTCTCCGGTAGCCTAGACGGAGCTCGCGCCCTGAGACTTGACGCTGGGCGAGTGCTGTTCGGCGGTACAGTCGGTCAAGCTGCACCGCTGGCGAGTTTGTACGTCCGCGCCGACAGTACCGAGGTTTCGGGCAATATTGCGACATCTGGCGACATGAATTTCAATAGTAACGTCACAGTCGATCGCACCGCCACCCTAGCCGCCACTACCGGCAATATCGCTTTTGCCAATACCCTCGACAGCACGCCGGGCCGGGCTAATAATTTGACGCTGCGGGCTGGCGGCAACATTACTTTTGAGGGCCTAGTCGGTCAAACTCAGAGGTTGGGCCTGCTCTCGGCTGATGCTGCTAGCGTGACGGCTGCTTCCACAATTACAGCCCGCAGTTTGAGCGTTAACGCGCGAGATTCTGTTACCTTCGGGGGGGACAGCAGGGCCGCTTTGGGAGGCGATATCAAGGCAGAAAATGTCCTCTTAGAGGGTAATTTAAGGACGGATGGCGGCAGCGTGAACCTGCAAGGAAGCGGCGAGGTTCGGACTGGTAATATTACCTCGAACGGTGGGAGGATTCGGGTTGAGGGAAATACTGTTGCAGCAGGCACGATCGACTCGTCATCAGCGGGAACAGGAGGCGCGATCGCTCTCCAAAGCAATGCCGGCCCTTTAACTGCGGGAGCTTTGAACGCTTCGGGGGCGATCGGCGGAAATATTGCTGTCACCTCTTCATCGGGCATTTCGGCTCTCGATATCAACTCCAGCAGCACTTCAAACGGCAACGGCGGAGGCGTTTCCCTGAGCGCGACTGATAACATTCAGTTGGGCTTTATCAACGCTCAAGGCGGCACTGGTGGTACTGGTGGTAGCGTTGATGTGACAACCCTCGGTTTGTTTCGCTCGAACAATGTTTTCAACGATATATCGGGCAATTCTTCGAGTATTTCTACTGCCGGAGGTGCGGGGGCGGGGGCAGTCGCAATTGGCCACGGAGGCGGTAGCGATCGACCGTTTGTAGTTGGCGGCGCGATCGAGAATGGAACCCTGGGAAGCATTAATGCTGGCGGGGGAAACGCCATTTTGCCCACTTTTTCTTTTGAACAAACTTACACCCAAGGAAGCTTACCAAATCAGATTTCCCTAATTACACCGGGCGCGCCCTCTACTCCTCCACCAACCCCCGAACCAATTGCCGAACCAATTGCCGCACCAATTGCCCCACAAATTGCGGTACCGCCTGTAGTGCCAGTAGTCCCCGTAAATCCCGATCCTGTGCTGTCACTTCCTGCATCTGTGCAAGTAGAATTGCGATCGCAAAGTCGATACAAAACTCCCCCAATTAGCCCGGATATTTTCGCTCCTTCTCGCAGGCTAGATTCGACAGGTTCGGGAGTTTTAGAATTTGAACAAACCTTTACTCGCGAGTACGAAAAATATCTTGACTTGCCCGCAAGAAGACCGATTAGTAATATGTCGGTTATTTACGAAACTCTTCGCAAAAACGAAAAAATTACCGGGATAAAATCGGCAATTATTTATATGAATTGGGTCAGCAGAGCGGATGCGGGCGCCGCCAAAGAAAATGATTCTGTAGTGGTGGCAACTCAGGATTTATCTAATCTATTGCCTGTGAGAACCAACCTCGCATCCCAGCCCCCTCATCCCTTAGAAAATAAGTTAACCCAGAGGTTGCGGCCGGATGGCAAAGAAGTTTCCGATGTTCCTAACGGGGAGCATTTAGAATTAGTGTTAGTAACAGCTAACGCTGAACCGAGGCGCGTTTTAATTCCAGCGACAACACGCTGGCAGGTGTTGCAACTAGCTGACGCATTTCACAGCGAAATAACTAATCCCCGCAAAAGAAGCAGCATTAGTTATTTAGATACGGCGCAAAAACTTTATCGGTGGTTAATTGCGCCAGTTGCCACAGAATTGGCAGCTTTAAAGATTGACAATTTAATTGTAATTCCGGCAGCAGGTTTGCGGAGCGTGCCGTTTGCGGCCCTTCATGACGGCAAAGGCTTTTTAGTTGAGCAATACAGCATTAGCGTGATGCCGAGTCTGAGTTTAACTGATATCGGCTACGACAATATTGCTGATGATGAAATTTTGGCGATGGGGGCGTCGGTATTTGAAGATAAAGCGCCATTACCGGCGGTACCGGTGGAGTTAGAGTCGATCGCGCCGCCCGATCGCGGAAAATCATTTTTGAATCAAGATTTTACTCTCGGAAATTTGCAAGCTCAGCGGGCAAATCGGCCTTTTGGCATCATTCACTTAGCAACTCACAGCGAATTCCAGCCTGGGGAACCGAAAAATTCTTACATTCAGTTGTGGGATACTAAATTGCGTATCGATCAAATGCGACAGTTGCGGTGGAATGAACCGCCGGTGAATCTGTTAGTTTTAAGCGCGTGCAGTACCGCTTTGGGCGACGAAGAGGCGGAGTTGGGGTTTGCGGGTTTGGCGGTAGCTAGCGGTGCTAAATCGGCTTTGGCGAGTTTGTGGGAAGTCAGCGATGAGGGGACTTTGGGGCTGATGACGGAGTTTTACCGCCAGTTGCGGACCACCAGACGCGGTGGCAATTTGATGATTAAAGCGGAGGCTTTGCGGCGCGCGCAATTGGAGATGCTGCAGGGGCGCGTGCGGATTCAAGACGGGATGCTGCGAGTCGATGGGCTTTCTACGAGTCTAATTTTGCCTCCGGAAATTGCGGCGCGGGGCGATCGAGTGCTTGTGCATCCTTATTATTGGGCCGCCTTTACAATGATTGGCAATCCTTGGTAATGGAGATGTTGAATGAAGAAGGAAAAAGAGGCGTTGCTGAATCAATGTATCATATCATATTCGGTCGAGCGACCGCGATTTTTGTAGAGGCTGGTTCAGCAACAATACCTGCCAATAATTGACAATCTCAAAAACCCGCCCCGACCAGGATATTATGGTTAATGGCTCGGACATGATATCAATAGTGCAGGAACGAGAATATCCTGAAATTTTAGGTAATGTATAGCAATCCTAAATCATTTGTGATTTTTTTACTTTCTCCCCTCTTGATCGGGGGAGGATTGGGGTGGGGTAACAAATTTACTACTCCTGCAAATATTGCTATATGGGGTGATTTGCACTCGCTTTCATTACATGATAATTCCCATATTTATACTTTAATTATGCAGCGCCCAAATCTCCTAGGAAGCTCAACGGCGATCGCACTTCACTCTGTTTTGCCGGATTTTGCAGGAAACTCGATAGCGAGCTCACTCCTAACGCGAATGTTTAGCCGTCTTATTTTTAAGAAATATTAACAAAAAATAACTTTTATTTTAAAATTTAAGCTTTTCTTAAGTTTTGGGGTATTGTTATGTATTAGAGGATACATCTACTTAATTAATTAACAATTTCTACAAAAAAATATTGAGTATTAATACTCACAAGAGGCTGTAAGAATGATTAACTTACCGGGTTACGACATTACCAACCAAATCCATGAAAGTAATAATTCTTTAGTTTACCGGGGACTGAGAAAGCAAGACAACCAACCGGTAATTCTAAAATTTCTCAAACAAGATTATCCGATGCCAGCTTCGTTAGTCAGATACAAGCAGGAATACGAAATTACACACAATCTTAACCTAGAAAGTGTGCCTAAAACCTACAGCTTAGAAAGATACCATAACAGTTTGGCTATCATTTTCGAGGATTGTGGTGGAGACTCATTAAAGCTTTTGTTGGCTTCTCACCAACTTACCTTAGAAGAGTTTTTATTAACAGCTATTAAAATAACCAGGGCGTTAGGTGAAGTTCATCGACATAAAATTATTCATAAAGATATCAATCCCAGCAATATCATTATTAACTCAGCCACAGGGCAAGTTCAAATTATAGATTTTGGCATCTCTACTGTTTTAAAGCGCGAAAATCCTACCCTTAAAAATCCTAATGTTTTAGAAGGTACTCTTAGCTATATATCGCCGGAACAAACAGGCAGAATGAACCGAGCAATAGACTACCGCACAGATTTTTACTCATTAGGAGTCACTTTTTACGAACTGCTAACGCGGCAATTGCCATGGGATTACAGCGATGCAATGGAATTAATCCACTGTCACATTGCTAAACAAGCAGTACCGCCCCATCAAATCAATCTAGAAATTCCTCAAGCTGTTTCTGATATTGTGATGAAGCTATTATCGAAAACCGCTGAAGCCAGATATCAAAGCCCTTGGGGCATTATAGCTGACTTAGAAGAATGCCTAGAACAATTAAAAACTACGGGAGGAATTGCAGATTTTGCGATCGCCCAAAAAGATATTACAGATAAGTTTCAAATCCCTCAAAAACTCTACGGCAGAGAAACAGAAGTTGAAACCTTATTAGCAGCCTTTGAGCGAGTCAGCAGGGGCAGCACCGAAATGATGCTAGTATCCGGTTACTCTGGCATTGGAAAATCCGCCTTAGTACAAGAAGTTTATAAACCAATTACTAAAGCCAGAGGTTATTTTATTGCCGGAAAATTCGACCAATTTCAACGAAACATCCCTTACGCGGCCGTTGTCAAAGCATTTCAATCATTAGTCAAGCAACTCTTAACAGAAAGCGAAAATCAACTCAATACCTGGAAAGAAAAACTATTAGCAGCTATTGGCACGAATAGTCAAATCATTGTAGATGTCATTCCGGAAATAGAATTAATCATTGGCAAACAGCCGGCAGTACAAGAATTAAGCGCTACAGAAGCACAAAACCGCTTTAATTTAGTATTTCAAAAATTTATCCGTGTGTTTTGTTCAGTTGACTATCCCTTAGTCATCTTTCTCGACGATTTACAATGGGCTGATTCCGCCACATTGAAATTGCTACAAGTAATGATGGCAGATGAGCAAACCAAATATCTATTTCTAATTGGTGCTTATCGAGACAACGAAGTTAACCCATCTCATCCTTTAATGATGACCTTAGATGAGATGCAAAATCAAGGTGCAATAATCGAGCGAATTACTTTAGCTCCCTTAAACATTCAGCAGATAGGTAACTTAATTGCTGATACCGTTCGTAAAGACACAGAATCAGCGCTACCCCTAGCAGAGTTAGTGCTCAATAAAACTCAAGGCAATCCTTTTTTTGTCAATCAGTTTCTCAAAACTCTCTATCAGGAAAACCTACTCAAATTCAACTTTCAACAAAGAAATTGGGATTGGAATATTTCCGAAATTGAATCAGTAGGTATTACTGATAACGTCGTAGAATTGATGATTGGCAAATTGAAAAAACTGCCCGAATCAACTCAGCAAGTTTTGCGTTTGGCTGCTTGCGTGGGTAATAGTTTTGACTTAAAAACTCTCTCAATTATTAATGAGAAATCTTGGGGAGCCACGTTTCAAGAACTATTGCCAGCCATCCAAGAGGGATTGATTTTAACTACTTCTGAGTTAGGTGCTACCGAATCAGAAATAATTAATTCCGACTTGGTAATTACTAATTATAAGTTTTTGCATGACCGCGTGCAGCAGTCAGGTTACGCTTTGATTGACTCAAAACTGCAAACAGCAATTCACCTACAAATTGGTCGCCTCTTACTGGCAAATATTTCTCCTGAGCGACGAGCAGAAAGAATTTTTGAAATTGCCGATCATTTGAATTCTGGTCGGCATTTAATCATTGATTCTCACGAGCAAATTGAACTAGCTATTTTAAATTTAACAGCCGCTCGCAAAGCCAAAGATGCAACGGCTTATGCTGCTGCCAGAGATTACTTAAAATTTGGTCGAGAAATTTTACCGGGCGATATTTGGCAAGACTCCTACGAACTAGCTTTTACGTTTCATAAAGAGCTGGCAGAAGCCGAATATTTAAACGGCAATTTTGAAGAATCAGAAACTTTAATAGAACTGGCATTTGCCCGGGCGAAATCCGATCTAGAAAAGGCAGAAATTTACAACATTTTGATCGTCCAGTACACTCTGCTGAGTAAATATGAAGCAGCAGTTCAATCGGGATTAAAAGCCCTTCACTTGCTGGGCATAGACTTGGCAGAATATAATTTAAGCGACGCGGTTAATGCGGAAATGGCGGCAGCTCAAGCTAACTTGGCAAACCAAGAAATTGCTTCATTAATTAATACAGAAAAGATGAAAGACCAGGCTCAACTAATGGCCATGCAATTATTGGGCAACATGGGGCCGCTAACGTTCTTTTCATCTCAAGAACTGTGGAAGTTGACTGTGATCAAAGCGATTAACCTTTCTCTCAAGTACGGTTTTGTAGCGGGAGGGTCTTATTGCTATTCATGTTATGGAATTATCCTGAATTCAATTGTAGGGGATTACCAATCGGCTTATGAGTTTGGCAGACTCGCTCTTACTCTGAGCGAAAATTCAAATAACTTGTCTCAAAACTGCCAAGATAGTGTGATATTTGCCAATTACTTAAACTGCTGGGTGAGACCGCTCAAAACTACGGCGGAAATTAATAACGAAGGTTATAAAGTTGGTTTGCAATCGGGCAATTTGCAATGGACTGGTTATAACCGGATGTTTCAAACTATTACCTATTTCTTCCAAGGTATGAATTTAAATAACCTCTTGGAAGATATTGCCAAGTCGCTCCATTTTTGCGAGCAAACTAAAAATTTATGGGCAATTGATATAATTCTTGCTAATAAGTCAGCAATTTTGAATTTGATGGGCGAAGAGGATGATGTTAGCGATAAACAGCATTTAGAAAATTTCCACAGCCGTAAAAGTATGGCGGCACTGTGCGAGTTTTATGTTTTAAAAGCGCAGACTTTATATCTTTACGGACTGTATAGTGAGGCGCTAGAAGCATCGGAGCGCGCTGCTGAACTGCTGGATTATTTGATGGGTCACATTTCTAGCGCACACTATCATTTTTACCGTTGTCTGATCTTAACGGCTCTGTATTCAGAGGTTTCTGAATCGGAGCGAAAAGATTACTGGCAGCAATTAGAAGCTCATCAGAAACAAATCAAAATTTGGGCGGACAATTGCTCGGAAAGTTTCGCACATAAATTCTCGCTGGTGGCGGCAGAAATGGCGAGGATTTCAGGTCGAGATTTGGAGGCGATGGATTTGTACGATCGCGCTTATTCTCAGGCTAGAGAGGGTAATTTTATTCAGAATGAAGCGCTGGCGGCGGAACTTGCTGCTAAGTTCTGGTTGGGGAAAGATAAAGAAGAATTTGCACAAATCTACTTGACTAAAGCCCACTATGGCTACCAATACTGGGGTGCTCAACGTAAAGTTGAGAGTCTGGAGGAAAAATATCCTCAATTAATCGCGAGAACTTCCGGGAAGACAACTACTCAAACTAAAGTTAATCGCACTACGACGGCGACTACTAGCAATAATTTAGGGGAGACTTTAGATTTAACTACTGTGATGAAAGCTTCCCAAGCGATTTCGGGTGAAATTGTTTTGAGTAGGTTGCTGGAAAGATTGATGAAAATTGCGATCGAAAATGCGGGGGCGCAAAAAGGTTTTTTGATTTTAGAAAAAGCGGGAAACTGGGCGATTGAGGCGGAAGGTTCGGTGAAGGAGGATGAATTTAGCGTGCTGCGATCGCTTCCTCTCAATCCCACAGCAGCTTCTGGGGGTACTCCTTTGCTGGCAAGTGCGATCGCCAATTATGTGATTCGCACTCAGGAAAATGTGGTGTTAAATAATGCTGCTCAAGAAGGACAATTTACTCGCGATCCTTATATTGCAGCTACTCAACCGAAATCTATTCTTTGTACTCCTTTGCTGCACCAAGGTAAGCTGACTGGCCTTCTTTATTTGGAAAATAACCTGACTGAAGGGGCTTTTACTACCGATCGCCTAGAATTGTTAAAACTGTTATCTGCCCAAATTGCTATTTCTATTGAGAATGCTCAACTTTACAAAAATTTACAGGAGTTTAATCAAAACTTAGAGCAATTAGTGAGCGATCGTACTCAACAATTATCGAACACCCTACAGGCTTTAAAAGCCACCCAAACTCAGCTAGTCGAATCGGAAAAAATGGCATCTCTGGGAGGATTAGTTGCTGGTGTTGCCCATGAAATTAATACTCCCATCGGAGTGGGTGTCACTGTTGCTTCAGCCTTGGCAGAAAACACCACCGAATTTGCATCTATTTATAAAAGTGGCAAAATGAAGCGCTCGGATTTAGAAGAGTTTGTCGATATTGCTACCCAAAGCAGTAAGGCACTTCTAATTAACCTAGATCGGGCGGCAGCATTGATTCAAAGCTTTAAGCAAGTAGCAGTCGATCGCTCTAGCGAAGAACGCCGTACTTTCCCAATCCGACCTTATCTTGATGAAATTTTATTACAATTAAAACCAAAGTTGAAAAATAGCCAACATTCGCTTAAAATTAAAGGAGATAGCAAAATTGCTATAGATTCTTATCCAGGAGCCTTGTCCCAAGTTGTGACAAACTTGCTGATCAATTCTCTGATTCATGCCTACGAACCAGGGATTTCTGGGGAACTACTCTTTGCTTGGGAGCAAGAAGGTAATCGGCTAAGGTTTGAATACGCCGATGAAGGTAAAGGTATTCCCCCAGAAAACTTAAGTAAAATTTTTGAGCCATTCTTTACCACTAAGCGTGGTCAAGGTGGCAGTGGGTTAGGGTTACATATTGTTTACAATTTAGTCACTCAAAAACTAAAAGGTGAAATTGAATGTCTAAGTGAGTTGGGAAGAGGAACCAAGTTTATTATTAAATTACCCATGCAAATTGATTCACAAATGTAGAGTTCCAATTCCGATTTCCTGGCAAAGATAACTAAGTAAATCCACTTCCTTAAAAATAAAATAATGATGACTGAAAAGGTTGCTGTGTAACTCTTCTCTATTCTGCCTTTTTCTTAACAGGTTTTCTAACTTCAAATCTAAACATTAGTAAAAAATAAAGGTGTAGAGCAATGAAAAGTGATTTTGACGATTTGTTAACTAAATCATCTGCAGAAACAGTATTCTTTGCCGAAGCAATCGACTCCAATGATGAAATTTTTTTTGCAGATGAAACCACAGAAGAAAAGCTGACTGAAAGTTGGAAAGTTTTAGTTGTAGATGATGAGGCTCAAGTTCACACAGCTACCGAAATTTCACTAAGGAAGTTTGTCTTTGAAAACAAATCTTTAACCTTCCTTAATGCCTACTCCGCTCGTGAAGCTAAACAGCTAATCCAAGAAAATCCTGATGTTGCCATCATCTTACTTGATGTAATTATGGAAACCGATGATGCTGGCTTAAACTTTGTTAAATATGTCCGAGAATCTTTAGGCAATCAATTAGTGCGAATTATTTTACGCACGGGTCAACCCGGACAAGTACCTGAAAAAAGCATTATTATCAATTACGATATTAATGACTATAAAACTAAAACTGAATTAACGACATCAAAGCTATACACTACGATGCTAACAGCTTTGAGAAGTTTTTCTCTAAGTTATAAATTGCAGTCTGAAATAGAGCACCGCGAACAAGTAGAGAAAGCACTCCGTATCAGTCAAGAAAAAGAGTACCAAAAATCTCTTGCTCTAGAACATTTTGTCAAAGAACTGCAAGAAACACAACTTCAGCTAGTTCAAAGTGAAAAAATGTCTAGTCTCGGTCAACTCGTGGCAGGTGTCGCCCATGAAATCAACAATCCGGTTAACTTTATTTACGGCAATCTCTCCCACGCCAACGACTATATTAAAGAACTCATTAATATGTTGAATCTTTACCAACGGTATTACCCGCAACCCGAAGCAGAAATTGTCGAGGAAATAGAAGATGCAGAGTTACCATTTATCATAGATGATTTACCAAAATTGCTTTCTTCCATGCAGTTAGGGATCGAACGCATTCGCAATATTGTTCACTCTCTACGCAATTTTTCGCGGTTGGATGAAACAGAAATTAAATCAGTAGATATCCACGAAGGCATGAATAGCACTTTGCTGATCTTACAGCACAGACTAAAGGCTAAGTCTGATCGGCCTGCTATTAATGTGATAAAAGACTATGGTGCATTGCCGCTTGTGAACTGTTATGCCGGTCAGCTCAATCAGGTGTTTATGAACCTTTTAGCGAATGCTATAGATGCTTTAGAGGAGCGCCTAAGTAGAGAAGATGGTGCAGTTTTTAAACCCCAGATTTTGATTCGGACTGAAGTTGTACCCGGCAATTCGCATGACAATATTAGCTCGGCTTCCCACATCCTGGTAACAATTTCTGATAATGGTGTGGGAATGACAGAAACAGTTCGTGCTAAACTTTTCACTCCCTTTTTTACTACTAAGCCCATAGGAAAAGGTACAGGCATGGGATTGTCCATCAGCAGAAAAATTTTGATAGAAAAACACTGCGGTCAATTGGAGTGTATTTCTACGCCAGAGCAGGGAACCCAGTTTATTATTGATCTGCCGACAATCTGTACATCCACTAAGCTCGCCACCGTAGCGAATGCCTAGAAAACTTATCTGGCTGAATTGATCGTATATCGGTTTTCAGTTGCATGAGAATAGGGTAATTGCTAATTCCTCATTAATCGGAATTCTGAGAGAATTTTTTCCCGCATCAAGTTTCCCGCTTTTCTGGGGGGGGACTTGATGCAATACGGTTCATTTAGTGCTAAAACTTTTGAACCACTTTGGATTATTCTTAATCAATGGAAGTGCTATTTTTTGTGACAGATTGCTGGAAAGTTGACCGAAGTTTTAGTGCTGATTTAAGTAAAATTATGAGCACAAACTATAGGAAAAGACTTGAGGAAAAAAATACAATATGAAGACATTATTTTACTCACTTAAAATAAAAAACTATTGGCTACTCTAAATCTGAACAAAGGCTCAGATACTCCGTTGGATCGATTATTAATTCACCGTTCCTAAAGTTGCCGATATTCCAATTCCATATCAAAATCAAAGAAATTATTTTGGTTTTATGCGATCGCCGGCGTTGCTTAGTGATACCCTTATTCAGAAACGGCTTTTTGTATAGTAATTTAATCCAGCCGATCAACGCTCTTCGCTTTGCCGTAAATGCCGCCAGATTTCTTGATGACATACGTACCAAAAATACAGGGCTAAATTCACAAGAGCTAATAATTTAGTACCATCTTCTAACATCGCGTGTAGTCCTTGATTTTGATTGTGTAAAATATCCTCCAACCGCGAGATAGCAAACAATATGAATGCTGCAACTAATGGAACGTAAGGAGTGGTTTTGATGTATCGCAAAAACTTAACTAGGTAAAGGAAAACAGCACTACCATAACACAAATAAATTAATTTCTTAGATATTCCCAACCGAGACATAATCAAAGTCATCCGAAACCTGTCATCCAGGTAAAGGACTCCCAGGAGTAAAGCACTAAAAAATAAGAATGTCGCCGCTCGACTCTGCGGCTCTTTTTGTCGCAACACTCCGAACGTAAATGCACAAATTGCGACTGAGAGGCACCCGGTAACTTCGGAAACTCCGGTTAGAATTCCGTCGTAAGGCAACCAGAAATTAAAAGGATCGCTAAATAGGCGTTCAAGTCCGCGTCCCTTGTTGTTGAATTTGGCATATACGCTCAGCCCGCCCAAAATCCCAATAGTCAGAATGTTAAAAAAAGCTAAAAGCGGTACACCAAAAAAGTGTTTCTTGAAAACTTTTAAATAATTTGATAACTTGGGAAGTTTATCGAATAAAGGCAGATGCTTCATAAAAAATGTCTCTAAGCAATAGAGTTCGTTAATTATTCACTGGTAGCCAAACCACAAAGGTAGTGCCACGATCCGTTGGATATAATAAATTAGTTTCTGCAAAGGGTAGCCATTCAGGATTGAGTGGGGAAAATACTTCTATTTCTCCTTGCATTTGGCGGACTAAATCGCGGGCGATCGCCAAACCCAATCCTGTGCCAGGAATTTCGGTCTGCGCTTTTTCTCCCCGGTAGTGCCGCTCAAATAAATGCTCTAAATCCTGGGGAGGAATGCCAGAACCTGTGTCGCTGACGGCAACTGCTATGGCAGGCAATTGGCTGTATCCTGCCCGATCGCCATCCGCGGCTTTGTACCTTACTTTAATATAAATTTGGCGGCCGGCAGGGGTATATTTCAAAGCATTGTCAATTAAATTGCTCAAAACCTCGCGCAAAGCTCGATCGTTCGCTGAGACTGGCGGCAAATCAGCCGCAATGTCAGCTACCAATTTCAGATTCCTTTCAGATGCGATCGCCTCGGCGGAAGTTAACAGCGGTTTTAAGACTTCTGTAACAAAACAGGATTCCTCCAAATTGGCCACAGGTGACAGCGACAGAGGAGAATGCCGGATTGATTCCACATTGGAGATTGCTTTTTCTGAACTGCCCGATCGCAGTTTTAGATGTGCTTCGCCGGTGTCAACAGTTCGATCGAACTGGCCGAGCAACTCTTGCAGCCGATCGCTCTCTCGGACAATACTAAAAGCCACATTGCGGTTTTTGTCTTCCGGTACCAGCCGCCGCGCTAACAGCTTGCCAAAAGTTCGCAACGCTGTCAGCGGACTTTTGAACTGGTGCAGCAAATTGTGCATCGTGTCGTAAACCTGAGCCTGGATTTGCCGACTCGTACCCAATTCCTGCTGCATCCACTGCGATCGCTGGTCTAAAATGCAGGCTAGGGCTAAGGTGCGAGCAATTTGTTGTATCTGAGCCTCCTCTCGCTCGTTCCAAGGCCTGTCTTGCCGACCGCTGACTAGAAGTCCCATTACAGCTCCCTCGTGTATCAGAGGCGTCACTATTTGCATCCGCTGCTGCCACAAATTCTCCGGGCCTTGGCACTGATTGGAACCGCGCTCATTACCCGGAAGCCGCTCGGGTGCGATCGCCCCTACCGTTGATTCTTCCACTGGCAGAACAGGCGGCGCCAGCAGGCGCGGTACTGGTTTTACTGTCGAGCTTTCGGAAGATTGCAACCTCAACCCCTGATTTTCTTCCGATTCGGCTGAGGTTTCTGGGTAAACCGCGATCGGCACCAACTTTGCTTCGCTGCCTTCTACCAACTCTTGTGTCAGGTATACCGCGCTGAATTTCGCTCCCAAACTAACGGCGATGGCCACCTGCGAGCGGCAAAGTTTGACAAATTCTGAACTGGCTGGCATTAACATGAGCGCCACATTAAGATATCTAACGGAATTCTAAGTAAATTACAAATTATCGGCCACCGATTACTGATGAGAGACTTCTAGATTTCAGGTTTCTTCCCTTTGATAGAAGGCAGCTATGTTGAAGGCATCGGGCTTTCATGAACCCCAATTGCCCCGCCTCGCCGTCGGCGCAGCTTCCACCGATCCCCAAGCTTGGCTTTTGCCGGAACTTGCGGCCAACCATAGCACAACCGCTACACTTTTGTCGATCGGCACGAATGTTAAGATTATGTCGATATATTAAAAACAGTTGAATTTTTGAGCTAGAACGGATATACTGGCCTCGGATTTGGTAGCTATCATTACAACCTGTCTGCTCATACTGTCTGCTCACAGAGGAGGTAAAGAAATTGGCCAGGAGACGCAAACGCAAGAGTCGCCGCCGACAAGAAGGACGCAGAATTTTAGAGTGTGTGCCTCAATATAGCATCGAGAGCGGCGAAGATAAACCCGTAACAGCGGCTCGCAAGTTCATCCATGCAGAAGGCATTGCTCCCCCAGCTTTGCTGTTAGTCAAGCGTAACGAGCATACCACTGACAGATACTTCTGGGCCGAAAAAGGTTTATTTGGAGCCCAATACGTAGAAGAGAACCATTTCTTGTTTCCCAGCTTAAAGGTGATGTTGGAAGCTACCACAGAAAAAATTCCTGTGGTGTCAGCGGCCCGCGCATAGCTCAAAATGTTTAGCTCAAAACATTGACAGCAATGTTTTTCTAAGTCTTTTAACAAAAGCGCGAGAGTTCTCATTGTCTGGAGAGTGCCAACTGAAATTTCTGCGAAAAGTCCTTAGGAATTAGGGTATAAGGAGCCATCGCAACAGGCTTGATCGCAGCCCAAGGGCGATCGCCACAATTGGCACTTTCACGATAATGGTTTTTTTTTGACTGTTTTGTCGATCGAACAAGTGAATCAAAAAAACAGCCAACGAGAGAGACGCTATTTAATCATTGGTTTCTCAGCTCGAAGTCTAACTACGGCATCTAGCATATCAAAAAACGTTCCGCGTCAAACTTTTAATCGAGCGGTTTCAAATCTAAAGCTTTTTGCATGGCTGCTAGTTCATCGCGGTGAGCTCGGACAGTAACAAAGCTCTTGGTTTGGCTTCCCGACTCAGCAACTGATTCGAGTTTGAGCGAGACTTGCTCAGAGCGTCCAGCTTTTTTCCAGTAAAATACCCCCGCCAGCGGCGACAGCAGTACCAAAGCTAGGAAAATTTGGCCCTGCTGGGGAACTAGCATTCCCAAAACCAGTCCCAAGCACAGAGCGCCACCTGCACTCAGCAGAGTTAGAAAAATAGCTAGAAACCAACTCGGCCGCACAAAACCCTCAAACGTGACTTTATAGTTGGGGGCATCGACGGCTGCAACTCGGTAAGCTCTATCGGCAAAATACTGTTGTAAGTCGGCTAACAGTGACTCTTGGGCGCTCTCGGAAGCCAGCTTGACTTGTTCGATTCGCTCTTTGACTGAAGCCTTGATGAAGAAAAACAAGCCAACAGCCAGCAGTAGCGTTAGCAAAAATGTTGAAGGAAGAACAGCAGTATCCATCGGTAGAAGTTTGTGTAATTGAAATTCTATACTATTACTTTACAGAACTTGACATACGAAAGCGATCGAGGACTTACGCAGACACTTTGTTATCAAAATTCGCAGAAAGCTTTGTAGCAAGGTGTTTTGCTCTCCATCACCCAATTCCCATATCTCCCCATCGTCCCTAATTCTCAAGTGACAATGCGTAAGTCCTGACGTAGTGTAGCTGCTTTAATCGCTGTGCGGCGGGCGATCTAGCAAAGCGAAGGCTTCGGACAGGCAAATCGCTTTGCAAGTAGCGCCAGCATCTCCAGGGTTTAGGCATCCGATTCCAACTCGGCTAACCTGTGTGACCAGTTTCTAAGGCGCGGGGCCGACGCCCTGACGCGCCGTTTCCCTGACCTATATACTCGTGCCAGAGACGAGCGAGGTCTTGAGCTTGGTGCCGCCACTCAGGGAGGATTTGATACATCCGGCGGGGGCGGCCGCGTCCTTCTACTTTTTTCCAGTAACCCGTGATTACGGCTTCATCTTCTAGGAATTTCAGAGCACTGTAGAGAACGGTATCAGAAAGTCGGTAGATGGGGAATTCCCTCTCTAGTTGGCCAATCAGTTCTGTACCGTAGGAATCTCCGCGCAATAACACGGAGAGAATGTAGCACACAGCTAATTCCTTGTTTAGATAAACAGGAGGGGGGTCTTGAAAAAATTGATAGATATGTTCAAACTTCATCTGTCTTGTCCGCTGGAAACTCTCGTGATACCGTCAGGTTAACGGGAGAGGAAAGCGGGGCGGGGGATGCCGCTTCCTAATGATTAAGTGGGACATTGGGGAAACAGAGGTGCAGTATTTCCCCAGTGAATGTTGATGGCCCCAAAGGCTTGTCCTGCACTTCGGTAATGTTTGCCTGCCCCTTGGTTGAGGAGGACTGCCGTAACTAGCGCAATTTTTTCCTCTTCCAATCTATCGCAGCGACTATTGTCAAGTGTGCGATCGCCTGCAAGAGTTGGCAGTTACTTTGGGAGTTAGTGTTTTAACTGAATTTGCAGTTAATGTTTGCGCTCAAGCGCAGGCTTTAAACCGAACTCAGGCCTAACATGGCGCGCAGTGTAAAAGTTAGAAAGACAAAAGTCGCTACAATCGAACTAATCAGGGCGATCGCAGTTGCCGGTCGATCGAGCAGGGGTTTGAGTCGCTCGAACAGGAAAAAGAAAATTCCCAGACATATCGTGATGAAAAAGCGCGGGTAGCGAGAGACGTTATTAATAAAATCTTGCATGAGCTTGGTGGGGTAAAGTGTCACAGCACGATCTTTGACTGGTAACACTTGTGAGCGAGTTAGACAATTTTGGCACAGCCGGAGCTAAATCTGCCGATCGGGCGATCGGGCATTTTTGCCGGCGAGGCTGACATATATAATTCTAACGAAAACTTTTCGCCGATGGCTCCGGCACTGTCTGTTTAATGCCACGCCACCTCCGGTAAGAACTTCAGAAGTATTTCTATTGACTTCTAGTTGTGATAAATATTATAGGGCCGTTATTTCTAGATAAATGTCTGCTTCCGCACCTTCTTTCGTCTTGCCACGTCCCTTTCTGAAATGGGCAGGAGGTAAAACTAGGTTGATTGGACAATATCAACCTTATTTTCCTAAAAAGTTCACAACTTACTACGAGCCTTTTTTGGGTGGCGGAGCTGTATTTTTTTACTTAGCACAGCAGAACCCTGGTTTGCAAGCTGTTTTAACAGATATTAATCCTGAGTTGATCAATGCTTATCGCTGTGTCAGGGATAAAGTTGAGGAGCTGATTCTACTTTTAGAGCAGCATCAGTTAGAACATACCAAGGACAATAAAGATTATTATTACTGGGTGCGCTCGCGCTCCTACAAAACCGATACAGAAAAAGCAGCACGCCTGATTTACCTAAATAAAACTTGTTACAACGGCCTCTACAGAGAAAACTCAAAAGGTGAATTTAATGTTCCGATAGGTCGATACAAAAATCCTAACATTTGTCAAGCAGATTTACTGCGATCGGTCTCATCTTTACTCGCGCCCGTTCAAATTGAAGTCAGAAAATTCGAGGAAATTTTGGACTTTTCTACTAGCAGCGAAGACTTTGTTTATTTTGATCCGCCTTATTATCCTATCAGTGCCACCAGTAACTTTACTACTTACAGCAGAGATAATTTCAAAGAATCGGAACAGCTTAAACTGAGAGATATTTTTGCAGAAGTTGCCGAACGGGGCGTGAAAGTTATGCTGTCTAATTCTAACTGCGATTTCATCGCTCAAATATACAGCGATAGTGAAGTTTTTAAAAGACATCCTCTGCCCAAATTAATTGAGATATCTGCCTCGCGTGGAATTAATTCTAATAGTGACAAGCGCGGAAAAATCAAGGAATTATTAATACTTTCATTTTAGATTACACTTCAGCAAACTCTCTACATAAGCATATTTTGTCTGAGCAACTCGTGGTTTCCCCGCAGGCGACAAAGTTGCATAACTTCTATTACAAATATTTGTTTGCCCAGGTAATGAAACCTTCTAGCTTGTGAACTGCTAACAAATTTTGATTATCAGGAATTTGTTTTTTAAACCAGTCGAGCGCACCTTGCCTCATACCGTCACCGCCCACTATAACAATAGTTGGCACCCGATAACAATTTTTAATATTTAAATTGAGGTAAGGATACTTCTCGTCTACTGAACCTTTGTCTTCTTGCCACTTGCACTCAACAATTAGACCCCGAGGAAAAGAACCGGAATTAACAATGTAAAAATCGACACTTATTTCAGTTTCATAGATGCTAGACCCGATATAAACCTGTTTAGCATATCGCTTGGGATTTTCAGTAGAGATTAAGAGCCAATCTCGCTTGCGCTTTTTCGGCAACTGGGGGCATATTTCAAGATATCCGTGGCCTCTCAACGTACCTTCTACAGTTGTTTCTAAAACAAAACCAGTTTTATTGGCTCTACAACCCCTATTCATTTTGTTGGCTCCTGAATATAATCTGAATTAAGCCGATCGCACTTGAATCACCCCTCGGTCAAAAACCCGTTTGTCAGTACCGATAGAACTGACAAACATCCGGTCTTCATAGACATCAAACGTCGCAAAACTCAGGCGGCTAGCAGAATACTCCGTCCACTCAGAACGCCCCACCGGACGAGTGCCCGCGCCGGCACCGCAAATTAAATAAGTCGTACCGTTAATCGATCGAGTGCGTTCGTAACTGTGCTCGTGTCCGTTGATATAAAGCTGCACGCCGTACTTTTGAAACAAAGGCGTGAAAGTCTTAATAAAAGATTGATTCGATCCGTAGACGCCAGAGGAATAAATCGGGTGGTGGCCGAACACAACTTTCCAAGGTGCCGTGCTCTGACTCAACTCTTTTTCCAGCCAAGCAAGCTGATTTTCCCAGTCAGCATTGTGATTGGTATCTAAAGCAAAAAACTGTACCGGATCGCGCCGAAAAGTATAGTAGCGACCTTGCATATTAAAACCCGCATATTTAACTTGCTGGTCGCCGTTACCAGTGCGGATGTCGTGATTTCCCAGACAAGCATAAAATTTTACGTTTTGCTGCAATAACGGCTGATAAGGCTTCTCGAAAACAGCATTAATTTTTTCAAATTCGCCGTTATTGTAGATATTGTCGCCGGCGAGAACAGTAACATTAAAAGGGTTTTCGCGGTGATATTGCGCCATCGCCTCAGCCACAGCATACTGACCTTCAGCGCCGGTACCGGTGTCGGCCACCGAAATAAAGCGTAAAATAGGCGGTGAGGCCGGCAAAGGAACGATCGTCCTTTCTGCCTCAACGTTAGAAGCCACAGCAGCATCGGTGTCTGTATCCCAGGCAGTCCGAAGCTGAAACATTTTCCAGACTCCGGCCAAACCAAAGCTGCTGAGACTGCCTAAAATTAGAAAGTGACGGCGTTTGATGCTCATTTTGATTCGGTTACAACTAAGTTAAATGATAAATTAAGGTTGAGATGGCTCAACTAAAATTTATCTCGTTTAGATATATTTGCAACGCCCCAAGGCAGAGAAAATGTCAGAAGAACAACTAAACCAGTCAACTCCAGAACCCTCTCAATCTCAGACACCGCAGGTTGATTCGGCTGCAAAGTCTGCCCCCACTGGCAGCAAAACTCAAAATGCCAGCAGCGCGGTTCCCAAAAATCAGAGAATTAAAGCTTTGATTGCCTCGATAGGGAATTTGGGAAAAAAAGGGCAAAAATTAGCAGCAGAACCACCGTTGCAGGTCCAAAAGCCGATCGCGCCCACCGCTTCTGACTCAGCAACAGTAACTCCTCCCACTGTTGCTGCGGAAGTTAACAGCGTGCCTCCAAAAGTTGCTGTAAAAGTTGATAAAAAGCCTGTATCCCAACGCACGGAAGGGAGTTTTTTAGAGAAAGTCGTTGTACTTTGGCAAAGTATTGTGCGGCTAATGCGATCGCTACTGCCACCATCTGCCAATGAGAAGCTGTCCGATCCAATTTTAAACGCCGCATTAGCCGCAATTCTAATCGTTGCAGTGGGTTTAACTTTCAACAGTTTCTCGGCAAAACCGCCGGACAAAGTAGCAAAAGTTCCTCTCCCAGCAGCGCAGCAGTCGCCGCCAACCTTTGGCGATTTTGTGGAGCCGGGAACGCCGAAATCGCCAGAGGCGATCGCACCATCTGAGCCAATCTCTGCTAAATTCAAAAGCAAGTTGCCCGATTTAGTGGCTCCAGAAAAACCGCAACCAGTAGAAGTTATCCCACCGCCGCCGCTGACGCCGGAACAGTCTCTGATTGCTGCGATTCAAAATCAAATTACTGACATTAAGAATCGACTGGGCGGCGGTTTAGTTGAGTCTGTTCAAGCTAATTTTTCCAGCAGCATTTTGACAGTAAAAGTCGCTGAAGATTGGTACAAACTCAACGAAGTTGAGCAAAATCAACTAGCAACGAAAATGTGGAAGGAGGCTAACTCACTCGATTTCAGCAAGTTAGAAATTGCGAATATGGAAGGAAATTTAATAGCTAGAAGTCCAGTTGTTGGTTCGGAAATGATTATTTTAGACAGAGGGATTAATTAGAATTTAAATTTTCTGTCTCTGTCAACCATCAGACCAGCCTTAAAGTCCAGGACGCCAAACCTAATTATTTAGGGTGCGCACTGCGCACCTTTGTTTATTTTTTTGAGAAATATCGAGTTTTTCCCAACTCCTACAGAATGCACCATTAAATTAATTAACTTTGAGTAAAATTGAAAAATGACAATTTTAACTCAACTCGAACAAGTAGAAATTGAAGATCCCAGCAGCGACGGAGAGCCGATTGCTGAAACCGACCTCACGCGCGCTTACATGACTTACAGCGTAGAAGCTGTCAAGCTTTATTTTCAAGAACGTTCTGATGTTTACCTGTCAGCCAATTCTTTCATATATTATGAAGAAGGGAACAACCAGGCAGTTGTGGCCCCGGATGTTTATGTGGTATTTGGAGTTGCCAACCGCAAAAGGGATAATTATAAAGTTTGGGAAGAAGGGGGAATTACTCCCGATTTTGTGTTAGAAATTACTTCCGAAACAACTCAGACGAAACACCAAGAAACTCAACCGGAAATTTATCGGGCTTTGGGAGTTAGGGAATATTTTCAGTACGATCCGTCGGGAGATTACCTAAATCCGATTTTACAGGGATTACGTTTGATAAACAATCAGTACGAGCCGATTGCAGCCCACAATATCGCTTTCGATACGCTGTGGTTGTTCAGTGAAGTTCTGGGACGGGAATTGTATCTAATTTCAGGAAAATTGAGGTTTAGAGATCCTGAAACGGGTAGTTTTTGAAGATTCACAAGGAAGAAAACCTGGGACGACTGGCCGCGGAGTCAACATTGCGCCAGCTCGTAACTCAACTCTTAAATTCTGGAATGAGTCTGGAACAGGTAGCGCAAATGATGAATTTATCGACCTTAGAAGTGAGACGATTGGTAGGGGAAAATTTTTGACCGATCGCACTTTTCCAAGATATCAAGGATAGTGCGATCGAAGTATGGGACAAAATGAGAACAGTCAACAGTCAACAGTCCACAATTAGCTAAGGACTAGAAAGGCTTATTCGTAGGTTTAAAACCCTGCTTTTGAAAATAGGTTCGGAATACCTCTTGAGCAATTGGTGCCGCCGATACAGCACCAAATCCGCCGCCTTCAACTATAACTGCGATCGCAACTTCCGGTTTGTCAGCAGGAGCAAAACCCACATACATAGAATTGTCAGGATGACCGGGCATTTCCACGGTCCCAGTCTTACCAGCACTTAAAGGAATAGTACCGTCATTCATGGCGCGGCCTGTACCTTTTTTCACCACGTCAATCAATCCTTGTTTAATGACGTTTAAAGTTGCAGGCTTAATACCTGTTGGAATTTTTTGAGTAATAGGAGTATTGGTTTGAGAAACCAACAAATGCGGCTGCACTCGCCAACCACCGTTGGCAATAGTTGACACCATCACAGCCAGTTCTAAGGGAGTACAAAGTACCAAACCTTGACCGATAGCCATTGTTACTGTATCGCCAACATACCAATCTTCCCCATACATTTTCTGTTTCTCTGCTGGGATCGGAACTTGACCGTGATTGGCGCCGTCTATCCCCAAAAGCTCTAAATTAATAGTACCGCCAATGCCCATTTTTTTAGCCCATTTCGCCATCTCTTCCGGCCCTGCAGTCATACCTACTTGATAGAAAAACGTATTGCTGCTGTAGGCTAAAGCATCGCGGAAACCGATAACACCGTAACCGGCTCCGTGTTCGTTAAAAGTAATTCCGCCGATGTTAATTGAAGCAGAACTTACCAAAGTCGAGTCAGGAGAAAACTTGCCCGACTCCATCCCGGCTACAGAAGTTACAATCTTAAAAGTGCTGCCGACTGGATAGCCTTGAACTGCCCGATTTAAAAATGGTTTGTCTGGCCCTTGCAGTCGATCCCATTCTTGTTGAGTCACCTTGCGGGTGAAAATATTGGGGTCGAATGTCGGCCAACTAGCCATTGTTAAAAGAGCGCCGGTTTTCACGTCGATCGCCACAACTGCACCCAGGCGATCGCCCAAAGCTTTTTCCGCAGTTTTCTGCATATCTAAATCTAAAGTTAGCTGCACCGGTTTGCCGGGAATAGGCTCTTTTACACCTAAATCTTGGATTTCCTCACCCTTAGCATTCACCTCGATTAAACGGTTGCCCCAAACGCCCTCTAAAGTTGAATTGGCTAATTTTTCAACTCCCATTTGACCGACGAGCATCCCCATCGGATATGCAGGATTAGCTTTTAATTGCTCTAAACTAGCTTCGCCGACGTATCCCAAAAGGTGAGCTGCTAATTGCTGGTGGGGGTTGTCTCGGCTCGATTCTACGCGAATTTCAACTCCCCGCAAAGTATTAGCTTGTTCTCCCAACGCGACGAAAGTACCGACATCGATATCCTTACTAATTCGCACTGGCAGGGCTGATCTGTAGCCAACGGCATCGATTTTTTTGATAATTTCGAGTGCAGGAAGTTTGACGATCGGGCCCAGTGTAGCGGCGATCTCTTGCCACTCCTTGGCCGAGCGCTCTTTTGGCCACACATAGACCGATCGAGATACGCGGTTGGCCGCAAAAATTTGGCCGTTGCGGTCTAAAATTTGACCGCGATTGGCTGGGACTGAAACAGGGCGAATGCGGTTATTTTCCGCCCGTTGTCGGTTGTAGGCTCCCTGTACCAGTTGCAGTTCGGCTAGACGAAATATCGGTAGCGTCACCAAGGTAGTGACGAACAGCATAAAAATCATAACTTGGAGCGATCGGCTGCGTTGCCGTGCAGGATTGTCCAAGCCATTTTTGTCGAATCGGATTTTAGAGTTAAAAGAAAAATCGCCAGCCATATTAATTAATCTGCTCTTTTTATTCAACTAACAGGTTGATACGGTTCCCATCCGGATGATTTGGCAGATGATACAGGGATTATAACTTCTAACTCTTTAGTAACAGACATCAATTCTATCGATTGGCAGATGAATCAGCGGGATTTGTTGATTAAGTTAGACCTTAAATATCAGGTTTTTCTGACAATTCAACTGTTAAGGAGGTAGAGGCGCTGTGGAACCGATCGATTTTTTGATTGCTTGGCTGGTGACGGGCAGCAGCTTGCTGCTAATTTCTCAACTGCCGATCGGCGTAGAAATTGACAGCACACCGAAAGCAGTAATTTCCGCTGCGGTTTTGGGAATGTTGAATGTTTTAATTTTGCCAATTCTGAAAGCAGTTTTTTTCGTGCCGAACCTACTGACGCTGGGATTGCTTTCCGGCGTGTTTGCTTTTGTAATGAACGTGATTGTTTTTGCCTCGGCTGCGAAGTTAGTTGAAGGATTTAGTTTGCGGATGGGCCTTTGGAGCGCGGTACTGGGGGCGATCGCCTTGGCTGTAGTTAGCAGCTTTATCAATGGCGCACTGATTTAGCAACTTCCCCTGATAAAGGGCGATTGAAATCGCCCGATATTTCCCATCCTTAACTGGTGCATTTCCTGTGCCTACAAGCGATTGAAATCGCCGAATATTTCTTCTCCCTTCTTCCTTCAATCAGTTACATCCGTTAAACAATCCGTTGCCGAACTTCCTTCAATCCGTTACATCTGTTACATCCGTTAAACAATCCGTTGCCGAACTTCCTTCAATCCGTTAAACAATCCGTTGCCGAACTTACTTCCCCATCAGCGACTTATAGGCTGTCACCTTAAGATCAATCCCAGTAATATCTGTCCCCACAACAACAGCCACCGCTCCTAAATCCAAGGCTTTTTTAGCCATTTCCGGCCCCGATATCCCGCCTTCGCAGATAACGGGAACCTTAAGCTTTTCTACCATTTCCGCAAGCAAATCAAATCCCGGCGGCGAAAAATTTTCCGTCTGGGCAGTATAGCCAAAAAGAGTAGTTGCTACAGTATCTGCACCAGCTTCGGCTGCCGCGATCGCAGCTTCTATTGTATCTACATCCGCCATCACTAATTTGCCCAGTTCACTGTGAATTCGCCCGATTAATGTCTTTAAATCTTCCCCGCCAGCAGGACGGTTTCTCAGAGTAGCATCAACGGCGATAATATCGGCTCCAGAAGCGGCGATCGCCCGCGCGTCTTCAAACCGAGGAGTAATGTAAATCTCGCATCCCGGCAATTGCTGTTTCCAAATCCCAATTATGGGAGCAGATATCTGTTTTCGCACCGCTGCAATGTGAGCCGGAGTGTCAATCCGCACCCCCGATGCACCTCGATTGATGGCGGTTCGAGCCATTGCCACAATTACGATGGGATCGTGCAGCGGCGAATCAGCAGGTGCTTGACAAGAAACAATTAATCCTGTAGGAATTTGACAATTAATCATGGCGAATTGGGGATGGGGAATGGGTAATTGGGAATTACAAATTATACCAGTTCAAAAAAAAGAATGTAACTGTAGACCATATTCCAACCCATATCCAATGAGTCATTCCCAAATCTAAAATCTAAAATCTAAAATTGTATTAGCCATTACCAATCCCAGCCATTAAAGAAATAATCTTGTCCAGCAATTGCTCCGGGTGAATCGGTTTAGCCAAACAATCGTTAGCTCCTGCCGTCACGAAAGATATCTGATCTGGCGGAATTTCATTAGCGCTTAAAGCGAGAATCTTGATATTTTCAGTAGCAAATTTTTGGCGCAGTTGGTGAATTATTTCGCAGCCATTCATACCGGGCAAACGCATATCTACAATCACCGCATTCGGTTGCAAAAGTTCAATTTGTTCCACCGCCGCCGAACCTTCAATCATCCACACCACTTGCAGTCCTGCTGCTGTCAGGATATCGCAAATCAGCATAGCAGTTTCTTCATCTTCTTCCACGAGCACGAGGCTGCCCCGCGAAGAATAATGCAGCGGTAAAGATGAATTAGATTTTTCATAGGTGAATTTTGTGGAGTCATCTTTGGTTAGAGTTTGGATGGGTATAAAAACTGTAAAAGTAGAGCCGACATCTACTTTAGAGTTGACTTCGATCGCGCCACCGTGAAGCTCTACTAACTGTTTAGTTAAAGCCAATCCCAAACCGGTGCCGCCGTATTCCCGGCGGTAGGGGGAATCCAACTGCTGGAATTTTTGAAACAAAAGCGATCGCTGATTTTCTGGAATTCCAATGCCAGTATCTTTGATTTGAAAAACAGCGGTACTGCCAGCAGGTGCAGTACCGGGCGGCCGCAATGCCGGCGTTCGATTTTTATCTTCTGTCACCCAAACTCGCAGGATGACTCGCCCGCCTTTGGGAGTAAACTTAATCGCATTTCCTAAAAGATTGAAGAGAATTTGTCTCAAGCGGCGCGGGTCAGCGATGAAGCGATCGCACTCTTGTTTTATCCGCTGTTCTTGCAGCAGTTCCACGCCTTTAGCGGCAGCTTTTTCTTTGAGGGCGTGCAGGCTCTGAGAAGCTAATTTAGAAAGTGAAAATTCACTAATTTTTAATATGGCTTTTCCCGCTTCTACTTGTGATAAATCTAAAATATCGTTAATTAATTCTAATAAGTGGTCGCCACTGTCTCGGATAGTTTGCAGGTACTGCCGCTGCTTTTGGACCGGCACTTCTTTGCTGCCAACTTTGCCGTAAGACCACCGCAGCAGCGTGTCGGAAATGCCGATGACGCAGGTGAGAGGAGTCCGCAATTCGTGGCTCATAGCTGCTAAAAATTCGCTCTTGGCGAGGCTGGCAGACTGGGCGGCGACCAGTGCATCGCGCAGTTCTTGCGTTCGCTCTATTACGCGCTGTTCTGAGGTGCGCTTTTGCTGTTGGACTTCTGCATAAAGTTCGGCTTGGTAAATGGCGATCGCCAAATGTTCTGCTATTTGTCGCAAAAATGTTTTTTTGCTTTCTTCCCACTCCCGAAAAGTACACTGGTGGGCAATTAGCAGCCCCCACAACTCGTCTTGAACTACGATCGGCACTAGCAACTTCGCCCGCACCTTCGCCCGCCGCATCAACTCTAAAAAACAAGGCTGCGAAGAGTAAGTTTTTTCCACATCCGCAACGCACAAAGCCAAACCTTTGCGATATTTCTCTCGGTCAATGACTCCATTGGTAAAACACTGCGCGTCTTCACTAAAATTCAATACAGACGAGATAGCATCGTTGGCTAAGGCTTCGTAGGTAACGCGACCTACATACAAGTAAGACCCGGAATTTTCTTGGATTTCGCCATACCCAGAAACCGCCACAGGTATTTCTTTAGCTAACTCGCCATTGTGCGGCGCTGGTACTTTTTCAAATTGATAAATTAACAGGCGATCGACCTCCAAAAACTCTCGCACTCGCTCGACAGCTTTTGACAAAATTACAGGCAATTCCAAACTCTGGCGGATTTGAGTTGTCACCTGATTCAAAAGTCGCTCTTGTTCAAGCTGCTGCTGCAAAGCATCTTCTACTGGCTGACAAAATGAAATGCAGGGACTGACAATTTGCAATTGATTGACGGCTTCGGCAATCTGGCTCTGTATCGTTTCTGGAGCTATAACTTTGGGCGCGGATTTTCCCTCTATTTCTATTTTGCTGTGTAGGGGCAGGCGATTATTTGGGCTGGCATTGGCAGCGAGAATATCCAGCAAATTTAGGGTGAATTCGCTTTGAAGAACTGCCGAGTTGGTCTGTATATTTTTAATTGCTTGTTTGAGGGCGCGAATGTCAATTTTCCACGAGGGTGCGCCCGTTATTTCTGCGAGTTTGTCTGCGAGGGGAGACAGGAAATTGGCGATCGCCCTAGGCTCGAAAGTCAACTGCACATTCAATTGCGAATGGAGATTTTTTTCGCTGTGCTTGTGTCCGTTTGTTGCGAACTCATCTAATAGATTACCCCGCAGCAGCGCGCTAAAATGCTCTGATACCACTGCTGCAAACCTTTCCGACGAATTTTCCAGATTTTGAGAATCAGCGATCGCATCGTCGGTGAGCCAAATCGCCCCTGGGATTTCAGCCATTTGCTGTAACAACTGGTAAGCAGCCTCAAAGGTTGCTAGCGGCAAAGTCCGATTTAAGGTTTTTGGTTTCAATCTAGATATTTTCCCGGTTGTTTTAAAGAACAAAATATGAATGCCCCTGTTGTGAGGACGGAACCTGGGACACAGCAAGCGCGGCCGATCCAACAGACTTGAGATGACAGTTGTCAGAAAGTAGTTAATAGAAGGCCTCGGAGCCAGAGAGCTAATTTCTCCCTATAGTTCTCATCTTTCTTCTGGGCGAGTGAGCCGCGCTCCAGCGCTTTACGAGCGCGAAAGCGGTAGGAGGAAACGGGGGGAAGGGATACGGCTGTATAATCGATCGCTTCTGGTTGTGTTTGTGAACCGGGTTGTTGATGGAAACTAAGCAATTCCACTCCCATTGCTGGGGTGAAGTTAGCACGCGCCTTTGTTTTCTGAGCTGATTCGCCTAATGGCACGTCCTTAACCCAAATAAAAATGTTTAACCCTTAACGACAGAACAGGGAACTAGCTACGCATCCGCTTGGTGTCATTACTCAAAAAACCTAGACATCAAAGGTCTCAGACTGGTCAACTGAAAATGAAGTTTTAGGCCCCAAGCCCAGTCACTTCCGTGCTGGGTCGTTGACTACTTTCAACAATCTTATTCCAGTATAATATTAATATATAATTTGTTAACTTGTACTTAACACTATCCGGGTAAATGAGCAATCCAACTCAACTCACCCCCGATTTCACGATCGGACATCTGCCGTGTCACGACTTCCAAGTGAGCGCTGCAACTCTAGGACAGGTAGTGGCTGAAAGATTTGAGCAAGAACCCGACCTGCCGGGAGTCATTATTACTCATGACTCACAGGTATTGGGCATGATTTCTCGCGTCAAATTTCGAGAGCAAATGAGTTTTCCCGATCGCGTAGAACTTTACGGGTCACACCCGATTCGAGCCTTGTTAGATTTTATTAGAATTCCGCCTTTGCTGCTTTCGGAAAACTGGAAAGTTGATGATGCCGTCCAAGCGTCTTTCAACAGGCACAAAGACTTGATTTATGAACCGATTATTGTGGTAATGGAAGACCAAAGCCACCGCCTTTTGGACGTTCACACTCTGGTAATTGCCCAGTCTAAACTGTTAGCGCAAGCTAACAAAATTATTCAAAAATACCGAATAGAAAGACACAAGTATTTGGCGCTAATTCAACAAGAGCAGGCTAAGTTTCACGAATGTAATGAGCTTTTGAAAATCCACCAACGTCAAGCAGAAAAGTTTCATACCCATCCCAGTTCCCAGCAAGTGGCATTGGTCAAACAAGCTGAAGAAATTGCTCAAATGAATCAGCGATTTGTGAGGATTGCGAAACTGATTTCTTCGGAAGGTCGCCAAGCGTTTCAAGCTACTTTTCAAGGGGCTAATTCTATTTGCAACAATACAGATAAAATTTTAGGCGTCGGCAAAGCAATAGCTAATGATTTAGAAACGGTTAACCGTACTTCCCGAACCATCCGGGAGGCGATCGAACAAGTCAGGTATTTAGCAGTACAGGTGGCTGTAGTTACCAATCAAATGGGAAGTCAGCCCAGCGGTCTGAGCAAAGTGAGTCTAGAAATTGGCAGACTGGCAAGTAAAACTTTTGAATTGGGGACTCAAATGGAGCAAATTGCCAGCCGGTTTAAACTTCGAGTTCACGAACTCACGGAGGCAGCAAGAGCGGGTGCTAATGTGGCTAAATCCGTGACTATCAAGATCGATCGCGCAGAAATGGCTCTGCTAGAGTTGGAAGAATTAATAGCGGAAAAAAATTTCAATTCATTGACCGCTATCCAAGAACCTTTGGGAGTCATAAAAAGTGTTAATGCTGATTCTTTAGTTCAAGAGATAGAACAGGCAGAAGTAGCAGTTTCCGAGTTGGAAGACGTAGTTAAACATCAAGATTCTTCGCAATATCTGATTCAAAAAATTCAGCAGGCGCTGAAGTCCAAAAAGCCATAAAATCCCAGCCCGAATCTAATGAAATATTACCAGAGGAAAATAAATAAAATTACAATAATAATTTACAATTATTCTATTTCAAGAATACTATTTGTTATACTGAAGGTGGGGAATTGTTAAATTCATTTGTAGGAAGGCTATTTAATTAGCCCCAAAAACCGATAAAAAGTTCCAAGAATAGTTGGAAGGACAGGTGACGTTTATGAAAATCCTGCTGGTAGAAGATGACACAGTTACAGTCAGTTTGCTAACTCAAGCGCTGAACTCTCACAATTACAATGTGAATGCGGCAGCAGACGGTGAAACAGCATTGCATTTGGTGCAGGCATACGATTACGACCTGATTGTTTTGGATGTGCTGATTCCTAAACTCGACGGCATTAGTTTGTGTCGAAAATTGCGATCGTCCGGCTGCCAAATGCCGATTTTACTGCTGACAGCGCTAGATAGCAGCAACGATCGAGTCCAAGGTTTAGAGGCGGGTGCAGACGATTATGTGGTCAAACCCTTTAATCTTGAAGAATTAATCGCTCGAATTCGAGCTTTGCTGCGCCGGGGTAAGGCAACTTTGTCGAGTACAAATTTGACCTGGGAAAAACTGCAAGTCAACCCGGACACTACGGAAGTAACTTATGCCGAAAAAGTGCTGCACTTGACTCCTAAAGAGTACAATTTGCTAGAACTTTTCTTGAGAAATCCCCGGCGCATTTTCAGTCGCAGCGCCATCCTCGATCGCATTTGGTCGGCCGGCGAATTTCCTCAAGAAGAAGCCGTTACCGCTCACATCAAGGGGCTGCGGCAGAAGCTGAAAGCAGCCGGGATGACTGTAGATTTAGTGGAAACCGTGTACGGATTGGGCTATCGGCTCAAAAGTCTGCCGGAGGAGATTGAGAGCCAACAAGTTGGGCAGGAAACGGCAGAAACTGCTAAAACTCAAGAGACTTTATCTACTGAATCCAGTGGGTCGAGCCAGGAATTAAACAAAGACGAGCGCCGTCTCAAAGTCTTGAATGCGATTGCCCAAATGCGGGGAAATTTAAAAGCTAATTTTATCGAAAAGGTGGCGATATTCGATCGCGCGATCGCTCAACTGAACAACGGAAGCTTGGAAGGCGAACTGCGCGAGGCAGCCCAGACCCAAGCTCACAAATTAGTCGGTTCTTTGGGAACGTTAGGCCTGCCAAAAGGTTCGGAAGTTGCGCGCCAGATAGAACATTTGTTCAAGGCTGAAAACATCTTGAAACCGGGGACGGCTCAGCAGATTGAGGGATTTCTGCATCAGCTCAAACAGATATTCGATCACCCGTCGCTCGAACCAGAAAGCGATTTGGTTCCTGCAGTTTCCCAAACACGCCGAATGCTGATTGTTGATGATGATACTTTTGGGAGCGATCAACTCAAAACAGTAGCATCCGGTTCCGGCTTCCAGATAGAAGTTGCAAACTCTCCTCAAGCGGCAAGAAATGCGATTTCTCAACAGCCTCCCGACGCGATTTTGCTGGATTTGACATTTTCCCGATCTCAGGAAAACGGACTTTCTCTCTTAGCCGAACTCCGCAGTGAAAAGCCCGAAATTCCGGTGATGGTTTTTAGCGGACACAATCAATTGAGCGATCGAATAGAAGTTGCTCGTTTGGGAGCTTCCGGCTTTTTGCACAAATCTATCCCCCCAGCAGATATACTCAAAGCAGTCGCCCAACTACTCGACCAGACTGGCCCTGCTGAAGCTAAAGTTATGGTGGTAGACGATGACGTGCATCTATTGGCTGCACTGCAAGTGATTCTACAACCTTGGGGATTTCAAGTAACAACATTGGACGATCCCGAAAAGTTCTGGGAGGTACTCGAAACAACTTGTCCGGATTTGCTAATTTTAGATGTGGAGATGCCCGGTTACAGCGGTATCGAGCTGTGTTTGGCAGTTCGCAACGATTTGCGCTGGAGCAAGCTCCCCGTGCTATTTTTGACAGCTCATTCCGAGTCGGAAATCGTGCGCCAAATGTTTGTCGCCGGTGCTGACGACTACGTGAACAAGCCGATCGTCAAACCGGAATTAATTGCTCGCCTCCTGAATCGTTTGGAGCGGACTCAACTTAGAAACAGACTGGCTCAGGCAAAGCGCTAATCCCATTTTAGATTTAAAAATTTAAAGAATTGAAGAACTGGGAATGACTGATGAGATATGGGTTTCGAGCACGTACCTACAGTTGTATTCTTTTTTTTAAATGGGATAACTAGGAGCAAATAGGCAGTGCGTGTCCGAAACAAATCAGGAAGCCTTAGCCAAGACTTGGGGTTGTTAGATTGTGTGATTCCGACGCGGTGCTATTGATTGATGCTGGGCCGCAGATCAAGAACACAGGCTAATTTAGAGAAGTATTAATCAGATGAAAGCAATGGTATTGCCCTCAGACACAGGCACTTTCAATAACAGCGACTGCGAACTAATTTACGCCCCGGGTTCGATTCAACCTCACGGTATGCTTTTGGTTCTGGAATCTCCTGTGTGGAAAATTTTGCAAGTTAGCAACAATACTTTTGAGGAACTCGGCATTTACCCCGAAGAACTTTTGGGCAAATTTTTACATGAATTTGTCGAGGCTGAGGAAATAAAGGCTATAGAAAAAGCTTTATTTGAAAACAGTCATCACTCTAACGATATCAAATTCTCCTTCAAAAGTCAAAACCGCCAGTCTTTTTTTCATGGAACGCTGCATCAATCTAGTTCAGCATTAATTGTTGAATTAGAGTCGGTTGTTTCCCCAAAAGCTAGCGATAGTTTTAATTGCTATCATTTAGTCCAAGAGCCGATCGACAAAATCCACAAAACACCCAACCTGCAAGTGCTGTGTCAGACAGCAGTGGAAGAAGTGCGGAGGATGATCGGGTTCGATCGAGCGATCGTCTATCAATTTGATACCACCGGTGCGGGGGAAGTTGTCGCCGAAGACAAAGTAGAAAGTTTGGCTCCTTTATTGGGACTGCACTATCCGGCTACCGATATTCCTCCCCAGGCAAGAAAGCTGTTCAACATGAATTTAATTCGGTTTATTCCCGATATTAACTGTCAGCCGATAGAACTAATTCCTCACTGCAATCCGCTGACCGGTCTCCCCCTGAATCTGGGCTTCTCTTTGTTGAGAGCAGTTTCCCCTTGCCATGTTCAATATCTCAAAAATATGAACGTTGGCGCTAGCATGACCTTGACATTAATCAAAGATCGAAAACTCTGGGGATTGATCGCCTGTCACCACCAAACACGAAAGTATGTCAACTACGAAACAAGAAAGGCTTGCGAACTGCTAGGCAAGTTTGTGAATCTAGAACTTAGCTATAAACAAGATAGCGAAAATTGGGAATATGCAATTTATTTAAGAGAAAATTGCCATAAGTTTATTACCAAAATTTCTCAATCACACTGGTTTGTAGAAGGTTTACTTAAATCCGGAGATGAATTGCTGACCTTAGTGGGCGCTACTGGTGGAGTTGTGTGTGCCAATGAAAATTTAACAACCATCGGCAAAACCCCGGAATTGCTAGAAATCGAAAACTTAATTGCTTGGATAAAAACTCAAATAAATAATGATATTTTTCATACAGATTCTCTCTCAAAACTGTATCCGCCCTCCCAGAAGTTTAAAGAAGTTGCTAGCGGTTTGCTGGTCCTTGCCATGTCCGAGATGCAAAATTATTACATTTTGTGGTTCCGTCCAGAAACAATTCAAACTGTCAACTGGGCAGGCAAACCAGACGGGGAAATTGAAGTTAAACCGGATGGCAGTCGGCCGCTGTCTCCTCGCAATTCCTTTGACTTGTGGCAAGAAACTGTGAGGTTAAAATCTTTGCCTTGGCAGCGGTGCGAAATCGAAATAGCCCGAGAACTACGGGTTGCTATTACTAGCATGGAGTTGCGGAAAACGAATCAGCAGCTTAGCTTAGCTTTGTCGGCTACCAAAATCGGATTTTGGGACTGGGACTTGCAGAAAAATCGCATTGTTTGGTCGAGGGAACACGAAGAGTTGTTTGGGTTGGCCCCGGGAACTTTTGCGGGAACTTATCAAAGTTTTGCAGCTTGCATTCACCCAGAAGATTTAAAAAATACGGATAATACTATAAATCAGACCCTGGCCCAGCGATCAGATTACTTTTTGGAATACCGCGTGGTTTGGCCCGACGGCAGCATTCACTGGATCGAGGGAAAAGGTAAGTTTTTTTACAACGAAGCCGGCGATGCAGTGCGGATGGTGGGGACAGTTACAGAAATTACCGATCGCAAAGCTAGAGAATTGCAGTTGCGCCTGTTGGAATCAGCAGTCACCACCACTAACGACGCCGTGTTAATTACCGAAGCTGAACCGATTGAGGAACCGGGTCCGCGAATTATTTATGTCAACCCAGCTTTTACGCGGATGACCGGCTATACGCTAGAAGAAGTTGTGGGCAAAACGCCGCGCATCTTGCAAGGAGAAAAAACAGACCGCGCCAGTCTGCATCGAGTTCGGACAGCTTTGAAAACCTGGCAGCCTGTGCGGGTTGACTCGATCAATTACCGCAAAGACGGGACGGAATTTTGGGTAGAAATGAGCATAGTGCCCATAGCGGACGAAAATGGTGAGTTCACCCACTGGGTCTCAGTGCACCGGGATATTAGCGATCGTAAACTTGCTGAAGCAGCCCTCCAACAGCTCAACGAACGGTTAGAAATGCGAGTTTTGCAGCGAACCAGAGAACTAGAAAGCTCTCAAGCAGAACTCCGGGAAAGCGAAGCTTTATTTCGCTCTCTGAGCGAGAGTTCCCCTGTGGGCATTTTCAAAATCGATACTGAAGGGAAATGTACCTATACAAATCCTCGCTGTCAAGCAATTGGTGGCTTCACCCCGGCAGCAGCTTTAGGAAACGGCTGGATGCGGTTTGTTCACCGCAAAGACCTCAAACTAATTCTGTCTAAGTGGTCCCAATCGCAATCGCTAGATGGGGAATTTTCCTGCGAATTCCGACACATCCAGCGAGACGGAACCATCCGGTTTTGTCGGCTGAAAACAGCTCCGATTTTTTCCGACAGAGCTCAACTAATTGGTCACGTCGGCACAGTCACAGATGTCACAGAAAGTCGGGCAATTGAAAAAATGAAAAATGAGTTTATTTCGATTGTCAGCCACGAACTGAGAACGCCGCTTGCCTCCATTCGCGGTTCTTTAGGTTTGCTGGCGGCTGGGGTACTGAAAAATCGACCGGAAACTGCCAAACAGATGTTAGAAATCGCTTCGAGCGATACCGAACGGTTAGTGCGTTTGGTAAACGATATTCTCGACTTAGAGCGGCTCGATTCCAGCCAAGTTATCCTCGTCAAGCAGTGGTGCGATGCCCAGGTTTTGATGCGGAAGTCTGCAGAAGCTGTACTTTCTTTGGCTGCGGAAAATAATATTGATTTGTCGATTTTGCCCGAAACAGCCCAAATTTGGGCTGACCCGGACAGAATCGTTCAACTGCTGGTAAATTTGTTGAGCAATGCGATTAAATTCTCCCCTCCAGGGAGTACAGTCACTGTCAGGGTTGAAGATTTGGGCGATTCCCTACGGGATAGCTACGCTTCACGGGTTTTATTTGAAGTCAAAGATCGAGGGCGGGGGATTCCTGCAGATAAACTAGAAACTATCTTTGGACGGTTTCAACAAGTCGATGCTTCTGACTCCCGCCAAAAAGGAGGTACGGGTTTGGGTTTGGCTATCTGTCGCAGCATAGTACAGCAGCACGGCGGCAGAATTTGGGTCGAAAGTGTTGTCTCACAAGGCTGCAGTTTCTATTTCACAGTGCCTGCACCGTTGGAAGGCGAAGGGGGAAAAAGTTTGGAGGTTTGAGATTGCTTCGATCAGAGTTCGCGAAAGCTCAAGTTCCTGGCAACGCACGCGGGTAGGATGATTTTGGGAGGCTGATAGGGAGCATCTCAATGAAAGTAGCCAAGCCCAAAATTGGAGTTAGGAGCCAGGCGCCAGGAGGAAAGAGTCAGAAGGAAAGAGTCAGAAGTGTTTTTACAAATATGAGATGCTCCCGGCTGATAGGTCGATTTTTCTGTTCAGGGTTTCAGTAGGTGAGTGACAAAATATAGCAACCTCGCTCGATTAGGACGTTCTTAAGTGCTGAAACTCTTAATTTTATTGCTTCTTCCTTCTGCTATATCGGTCAAGAAACCCGGTTGATGAGCCAGGCTGCGTAAGTCCTTGTTCGGTTTACCATGATTCATTTAAAATTTGAGTTTTAATTATGTCACCAAAGCGCATTTTGGTCATCGATGATGAAAAAAACCTCTGCAGCGTGATTCAGGCCTGTCTGGAACATTTAGGCGGCTGGACTGTACTAAGCGCCCCCGACGGCAGCCAAGGATTGCTTTTAGCTGAAACTCACCTCCCTGACGCTATTCTGTTAGATGTGATGATGCCGGATATGGACGGACTTACTCTGTTTGGTTTGCTGCAAAACAATACTGCTACTCGGGGGATTCCGGTGATTTTCCTGACGGCTAAGGTGCAGGCGATGGATTTGAGCGAATTTGCTGCTTTGGGGGTAGGGGGGGTGATTGCCAAACCTTTCGATCCTTTGAGTTTGGCACAGCAAGTGGCGGAAATTCTGGCTTGGGAACCGTTGTTTTAAACTGGGGTAAAATACATCGCAGATAGCATATCAAACTCGGCATTTGAAATCCCTACTAGACAAACAAAGTCGGCCCTCTCCGACGGAAGAATCAAGGGCATTAAAGCTGAATGACCGTCGAAAATCCGCTATCTCGTTCTCTTGATTCTTGCGAACATCACGCAATTGTTAGGAAACCGGGTTTCTGCATCTAGGAAAGTCCTAATTTTTCCGGCTATGTTCATAATTTCCTCATTTTTTTGATTTAGCTTTGAGATCGATCGGTGATTGGTTAATTTAAACTCTGATTCCCTAGAAGTTCTAGAGATGATCTCAGGGAGTCGGGTTTTTTTGTTACCTGCAAAGCCGATCGGCTATCACCGTATTTACAGGCAGAATAACTCCTCCAGAAGTTACACACACTTGCCTCAAGAACGATTTTTTAAACCAGGAATCACAGATGCAGCCAAGTTTTTGGGTAAAAAAACCAGGCTTCAGCCTGCTAATCCAAGATTTACGCAGAGTTCCCTGAGAAACCGGGTTTTTTAACCCATTGTCACAGATGGAACCAAGTTTTTGGCTAAAAAACCAGGTTTTTGCCTAACTCTTGTAATCTCTGCTTCGACCAAAGTATATTTATCAAAAAAAATGATGGTCTTCATAATTTCCTCATATTTTTTAGATAAAGTTTACCCCAAGCTCTGGATCAGAAGGTCGATCGCACTCTCAGCACCATTCCGCTGCCAAAGAGCGAACCTGTTGTCAGGAGAGTTCGGGAAAGTGACGGTACTTTCGATTAACTGGTGCCACAGCACAACCAACCTAAATAAGTCAGGATCTAAGCCCTGCATACCAAACAAACCGGGTTGTTTAACCGGGAAAAACGGAGTTTCAGCGCCAGACCTCTAAGTGTTGGCATGATAACTCAATGCTACAAAAATTAATAACTGAAGATGTGATTGGCGCTCTCGAATAACACCCCAAAAATAAGTCGGTCGTTTGCTCGAGAGCCAAACTCGCAATTGCCACTAACAGGCAAAGCCAAGTCTCAGTTAGTTTTTGAAAGAGTGTGGAGATTTTTAAATGTCTGATCGGCTATCTTATAAAGGTAACAACCAGATTCTGTGCTATTACGCAAATGTTACCAACCTAGTTCAGGTGGTTCGGATTGGGAACATTCCTAATTGGTACTTTGAAAGAGTGATGTTTCCGGGACAGCGACTGATGTTTGAAGCTGCTGCAGAAGCAGTCTTAGAAATTCACACTGGTAGGGTGCCATGTGCTATTTTATCCGACAAGATTCCCTGCTACGTGCTGCGGGTTATAGAAGAGGTAAGTTCCGAGTTTGAGCTGGCGATTACCGAAGAACGATTGGCGGTATTAGCCGGTTAAAATTCATGAGAAATCAGACCAGATCGAGAACGACCGCAAAAATATTAGTTAACGAGTGTTTGGGGACAGGGAAAATGCAGAAAAATCTTGTCAATATTACCTTAGCTGTAGTCACAGAGGAAGTAGAAATTATCTTGGAGTCTTATCCGAAGCACCCCTACCAACAAGCTTTTTCGCCTTCGGGATTGCGACAAGATTTAATTGCTTATGTGCTCAGCCGAGTTCCTAATAGATATACTGCGCTCGACTCCGGCGAGTCTGTGTCAAACCAAACAGTTCAGGTTCGCTGTTCTTCAGAACAGTTGCTGCACATAGAAAATTTGATTCATACTGGAATTCGCGAGGTGCTGCACAGCTATCAGAAGATAGATTACCGCCTGCCTGAAGAAGTTAAATTTGATTCGAGAGTTGCTAGTTGGTTTTGATAGTTTCTGGTAAATGAGGGAGACGCCGAGATTCTCGGCTCTCTCGGGTGGGCGAGGTGGAATTGTTTACTAACTCGATGGTTCAAGACTTTTGGTAATCGCAACAGCAGTTGCACGGGCCATTGGGATTGACAGCACAGCGCAGAATTTCCGATCGAGCATTAAAGCGGCAGCTAGCATCTCCGATAACCCAGATGCCGCTTACAAAAGTTCTTTCCGTCGGCGGTGTGGCCGACTGCACGTACAGGGCAATTTTTTGCAGTCGGTAGCGGCCGGATTTGAGTTGATAGCGGTGGTGGCGTTCCAAAACAGCGTAGGTTTGTCCCTCTAAATCTAGATAGTTCCCCGGTTGTGGCGTCCAATCCAGCCGAATGCTACCTAAATATTGGCGGGGGTGAGAGAGAATCACCTCTACGGGTAAAGTATTTTGTTCCATGTGGCGGTGCGTTCGCGAACTGAACTAAAGGGGCAAATAGTGGGCTAAACCTACCTCTTATTCATCTAGAAAGATCAGTTTTTCTAGAGAGATTAATTTAGGTTGAGGCGCTAAACTTAACTATAGAACCTTTGGCGATCGGCGGATAGCCGACTAACCAACAGGGTAGGAAATAAACTTCAACTCGCTTGAGCTAACTAAAGTTAAGTTCGATTAGGTTTTATAAAGCAGTACACGCTGATGATATCGCAACTCGCAGGTTCGATCGATACGCGGTTGAGATTCCTCAACAGATTTTAACGGTTTGCAGGACTTGAGGTGCTTCGGGTGCGTTTGTACTGAGGACTTCAGTCCTGTGATTGGTATGAGGACTGAAGTCCTCAGTACAAACCAAACCGAATTTTTGGCAATCAAAATTCCCAAAAATATGCCATTCCTTCCATGATTCCCCAAGCGCAAGCAGAACCAGCTAAATAATGATTTGTTGTGCCAAATTCGCGATGCCATTCTAAGAGTTCTGACAGAGCATTAGCGACGATTACTCCCCGGACATCCTGTTCAAACATATTGATATCATTGCCAGAATCACCGCAAACTAATGTTGCCTCAGATGGAATTTGTAGGCGCTTTTGTAAATAAGTAAGGGCATTACCTTTATTGCTAGTTTGCGGTAAAATATCCACATCGCGATTGCTGCTAAAAATGATTTGAGCTGGCAGTCCCGATTCAGTTAATTTTTGCTGCAAAGCCTGGACAGTCGAGCTATTTTCTGCTGCTGGTTCCAAACAATAACTGATTTTCCAAGGATTTTGTTCTTTTAGGGATTGGGGTTTAAGCTGGGAAAACTGCTGAGCTAAAGAGGCGATCGCCATTTTATCCCAGTCTTGAGAAAGATATTCCGCCCAATCTAAGTCGAGGGTTCCGTCGTGGTAAATTTCGCTGCCTACACCTGCGATCAAATAGTCTGGTTCTAGCAGTTGCTTTTGGGCAATTAATTCGCAAGTTGAAGCATAAGAACGCCCGGTAGCGTAAACCAAACAAATTTGCGACCGCTGTGATTGCAAGCGCTGGTTGAAAACTTGAGTTGCTGCGTCATCTCCGACTAGCGTGTTGTCTAAATCTGTAACTAATAAAAACTTCATTTGGGGAATTAGTCAGGAGTCAGTAGTCTTCAGTCATTAGTGATTGGGAATTGCTCGCTTCCTAAAATAATTTTAACTATTTATAAGAATTTGTTAAACCAACTACATTTATAAGCAAGCTTATCGGTTAACATTGGCCAGATTTAATTTTCAATAAGTGGTGTGAGTTTTATGGTGAATAATGCAACCTCCGTTAAAGCTTTTTGGCTGTCTTTCTTGATTTCTGGTGCGGCAGTGCCTTTGGGGCCGATCTCCGCAACAGCTCAAATTCAGGATACCTCAACTCCAGAAGTTGCGCTAGAAGCGAGTGCCGTCCCGGAGGCTAACCCAGACGCAGCGCTGGCAGCAGTTAAGGTTGAGATACCGCCGTTAGTAGCGATTACCGCAGCAGAGGCTAACTCAGCAGTCGATCGCCCTTTACCCGATACAGATGCAGCATGGGTGAATCGGGCTTTACCCGAAACAAATATAGCAACAGTCGATCGTGCTTTACCTCAAACAGATGCAGCAGTCGATCGTGCTTTACCCGAAACAGATGCAGCAGTCGATCCGGCTTTACCCGAAACAGATGCAGCAGTCGATCCGGCTTTACCTGACACAGATGCAGCATGGGTGAATCGCGCTTTACCCCAAACAGATATAGCAACAGTCGATCGTACAACAACAGCCCCAGAAATAACAGAGGCAATTCGCGAATTGCCCCCAAAGAAGTTAGAAATTGCAAACTCTCCTCAGTCTCAACAAGTTGCTGAAGCCAGCAAAGTTGCCGACATCAGCAGCGAGACGGGCAGCGCTGATGACCTCAGCATACAAGAAGACGCAGCACAAGTCACCTCTGTTTCCCAACTGTCCGACGTGCGACCGACAGATTGGGCTTTTCAAGCCTTGCAATCCTTAGTAGAAAGATACGGCTGCATTGCGGGATATCCAGACGGCACATTCCGAGGCAATCGAGCAATGACTCGGTATGAATTCGCCGCCGGATTAAACGCTTGCTTAGACCAAATTACCAAACAGCTTGGCGGTTCTACTGGTAATTTAGTCAAGCGAGAAGATCTACTTGCTTTGCAAAGATTGCAAGAAGAATTTGCAGCAGAATTAGCTACATTGCGCGGTCGGGTAGATGCTTTAGAAGCCCGCACTGCCGAATTGGAAGCCAATCAATTTTCAACTACCACTAAATTAAACGCATTTGCTTGGTTTAACCTGACTGGAGCTTTTGCGAGCAAGCGAGTCCGAGTTGAAGCAACAAATGGAAATGCTGCTCCGCTCGATCGAGTAGCCGGACGCGATCCTGTCACTAACAGACCCATTGTGCAGAGAGTGGACGACCCAGAAATCACTTTTAGCCAGTTAGTTTGGTTGACCCTCACTACTTCCTTTACAGGGAAAGACGAATTGATTACACAGCTAGCTGTAGGTAACGGCAATTCCCCAGCCAATCAATATACTTCTACGGGCCTGTTCAATACCTTTGGCACTCCTTTTCTCGACCAGACTGCTGGGGTGAATCCCAATGAAGTTACCCTGCGAGAACTTTCCTACCGGTTCCCGCTTAGCAACCGCTTCCAAGTAGTAGTCGGGCCGAGGATTAATTTCTACCGCTACTTTGACAACAATAGGTTTAACTTTTTCGTAGACGGTGCGAGCAGCTTTAATTCTAACAACAGCCCTTTGTTAAGCGCTACCAGACGGGGTGCCGGTGCTTTGGTTTTGTGGGATATCAGCCGCGCATTGAAACTGCGTTTTGGCTATTTGGGCGAGAGTACGGAATTTTTGCCCACTTCCGTTTTTAATTCGGCTTCCAATCCGTCTCAAGGCTTGTTTGGTGGGACAAATACGACTACAGCAGAATTAACATTCAGTCCGAGCGATCGGACTAATTTGCGTTTTCTGTACAGCCGTTCCAACATCCAGCAAATCGGTGGCTTAATTGGATCTCCTAACAGCAAGCCGTTAAACGGTGTGGCAGATGACGGTTTCGGCGGCCGCCTGGGCAATTCGACGGCGAATACTTATAGTTTCAATTTCGATTGGTTAGTCGCTCGCCGCTTTGGTCTTTTCGGCCGCTACGGTTACGCCGAAACCAATATATTTCCCAAGACTAACCGACCCGACGGCACGATCAAAAATCAATCTTATCAGTTAGGACTTGCATTTCCCGATTTGTTCAAGGAAGGAGCTTTGCTTACGGTGTCATATTTAGTACCTTTTGACTTTACTGGCGGTCGGAGGTTTCTGGTTTCTGGCGGAGGAAATGGCGGTACGCAGTACGAAATTGAGGCAACTTATTATTTGCCTCTCACCGACCATATTTCGATCGTGCCAGCATTTTATGCGATCAGCAATGCCAATAATTTCGATAACAACCCGACAATTTTTGTGGGCAATTTGCGGACGCAGTTTAGTTTTTAATTCAATTAGGACTTACTGGAACATAATTATAGTTTTTTTCAGTTGAGTCAGGTAAACATTAATAATGGGTAATGGGGTGCTGACTGGAGATTACCTGACTCATTGGAAAACTGCTATATGTAAGGTACGCCTGAAACACCTTACTGCGTTAGATCAAATCTGTTAGCATCGGAATTCTTCCTATCTCTCTTCTCGACCTCTGCGTGAATCAGCGTCAATCCCTTGTCATCTGCGGTTAATACATTCTCTTTTTTAAACCGCAGATACAGGCAGATCAACACAGATTAACGCAGATAAATTCTATCAATTTCGGTGACACCATCCATCCGTGATTGTTGACTGTTGACTGCATTTGACTATTCCAATGCAACCGGAATTGATATTAGACTAGGGTGTCAAACCACTGATAGCAAATCCGCGCTTCATCGTCGGGCGTAAAATCGAGTCAACAGTCAACAATCAACCATTCTTCAGTTTTGCGACCCCGAGTTAACCGCCAACAGTCAACAGCCAACAATCAACAGTCAACAATCATGAGGAGTGCAACCGGAAGTGATATGATATCCTGATTAGCGCCGTCCTGATGTCAACGAATTGGAATTTCGATGATAAATTCAGTGCCTTTACCGGGTTCTGAGAAGCACTGCAATTTGCCGTTGTGTTTTTCAACGACAATTTGGTGCGAAATTGATAAACCCAAACCTGTGCCTTTACCTACGGGTTTTGTGGTAAAAAACGGGTCAAACAAACGCACGATCTGATCTTCGGGAATGCCCAGACCGTTGTCTTTGATCCGAATTAAAATGCTCTTGTCATCAATCGTTTCAGTTTGAATGGTAATAGTAGGAAAGATAGAAGTTCCGGTGTCTTTGGCTTGGCTGCTGCTTTCTTCCAAGGCGTCGATCGCATTTGCCAATACATTCATAAATACCTGATTTAACTGTCCGGGATGACAGTTTATTTGCGGCAGTTCTCCGTATTCTTTAATCACTTTAATGCCCTGCCAGTTGGGTTTTGCTTTCAGTCGGCTGTTTAACATTAACAAGGTACTATCTAAACCTTCGTGAATGTCGGCAGTCTTGATTTTAGCTTCGTCCGCCCGCGAGAAATTTCGGAGAGTTTGAATGATTTCTACAATTCGTTCGCATCCGGTCTGCATCGAATTGAGCAACTTGGGCAGATCTTCTGCTAGAAATTCTAAGTCTATATCATCGGCTTGCTGCTGAAGTTTGGCTGGGGGATTTGGGTACTCTTCTCGATACACCTGTACGATTTCTAATAAGTCTAGAACGTAGCCTCGGACGTGGCAGAGGTTGCCGGCGACAAAGCCAACTGGGTTGTTAATTTCGTGGGCAATTCCTGCTAGCACCTGTCCGAGGGAAGACATTTTTTCGGTTTGTACTAACTGCATTTGAGTTTGCTGCAAGTCACTCAAAGCTGTTTGCAGTTCTTGGGACTTTTGTCGATCGCGATCGGCGGCGGCGGCCCGTTCTTCCTCAACTCCGATCGCCCCGGCAATAATTCCGATCAGCTTGCAGTCGGCTTCTGTGGGCGCCATCGACTCGGTGTTGACAACGCACACCGCACCCACGTAATTGTCGCCCTGCCGCACTGCTTGTCCCAGATAGCTTCGCAGTTGGTAGCGGATGACAGCGGGATCGGTTTGGGCGTAGATCGTGCTCTGCAAGTCAGGAATCGCCACAGCCCGATCGCTTCCTTTGCTCCATACGTCAGTGCAGATGCGGCCCTCGGCGCGATCGACCAGGGGGTAGTCCGACGGCGCTTGCCAAGTCGCGATCGCTTGCAGCAGACCGCCACCTAAACGGCTGTAGATGGCGCAGCTTCCGCCTAAAAGCTCACCGGCTAAGGATGTCAGGCGCTGGATGTTCTCAGCGGCGTTGGTGGTGAATCCCAAAAAGCACTCGTTGATTTTGCTGAGGCGGTACTCTGCTTGCCTGCGCGCCGTCATGTCGCGGGAGTTGATCACAATTCCTTTCACAGCGGGGTCTGCTAGCAAGTTGATGGCGACGCCTTCTAGAAAACACCAAGAACCGTCAGCGCGGCGGAACCGACCTTCTATGGCGATGGGATCGCCTGGATTTGCCATCAGTTTTTCGCCGTCGGACATCAGGGAGGGAAGGTCGTCAGGGTGGATGAAATCGACGGCAATTTGACGGGCGAGTTCCTCTGGTTCGTAGCCCAACACTTTTTCTACAGAAGGGCTTTCGTAAACAATGCGACCGCTGGCGTCGAGAATAGTAATGATGTCGGAACTGTTGAGAATTAGCGATCGCCACTTAGCCTCATTTTGAAACAAAGCTGACTCGGCTTGTTTGCGATCGGTAATATCCTCTACCATTTGCAAAATAAACTGCGGTGTTCCCTGACTGCTGTCGATGACAGAGGCGCTGAGGCGTCCCCACCTGATGCTGCAGTCTTGGCGGAGGTAGCGCTTCTCGATTTGGTAAGCTTCGCGGGAGCCCGCTGCCAACTCTTGGCGCAACTGGCGCGAAACTTGTGCGTCTTCCGGGTGCGTGCAGTCGTCGAGGCCGACACCGCGCAGTTGAGCTTCCGAGATACCCAGCATAGCTTGAAATGCCGGATTAGTGGCGATCGCAACACCTTCGAGGGTAGCGACTACCATGCCGATCGCAGCGCGTTCAAAAATTGCCCGAAACCGCTGTTCGCTGTCTCGCAAAGCTGCGTCCGCTGCCACTTCCTGGGTGATGTCCCGCCCCGCGACGGCCAAACCTTTGCGCGAACCGTCGGGGTTGAACAGCGGCACTTTCCGCACTTCAAACAAATTGCTGCCGCCTGTGGGCAAGGGGACAATCTGGCGGCTGGAGGTAAGAGTGCCTGCTTGCCAGGTGGTTTCGTCGGTTTCCTGCCAAGTTAGCAGGATTTCTCTGACTCTGGGATCGGCGGCGGCAGCTAGTTCGGCAGTAGTTTTACCCTGGTAGTCTGAGGTTTCCCAGCCCAAAAGTTGGAGGGCGCAGTCGTTGGCAATCAGCCAGCGCCCCTCGCTGTCTGTGAGGTTGATCGCGTCGGGTACGGCGTTAATCGCGGTTTTCAACCAGTATTCTTGATTTCGCAGGGCTGCTTCGGCTTGTTTGCGATCGGCGATTTCGGCGACGGTTCCTTCGTAGTAAAGGAGTTCGCCGTCTTCGTCGCGGACTTCGCGCACGTTTTCCGAGATCCAGGTAGTGCTGCCGTCTTTGCGGCGGACGCAGGACTCAAACTCTTTCAGGGAGCCATTTTTGCTGATTTCTGCCGTGAAGGAAGCGCGGCGGGCGCGATCGGTGTAAAGGTTTTTGGCCGAACATTTTGCGATCAGTTCTGAGGGGGAATCGTAGCCGTACATTTGGGCGAGTGCCTGGTTGGCGCTGAGGTAGCGCCCGTCTGGGGCGGTTTGAAATATGCCTTCGGTGGCGTTTTCAAAGATGCTGCGGTATTTTGCCTCGGCTTGTTTGAGGGCTTCTTCTGCTTGGAAGCGATCGGTGATATCAGATTGGACGCCGATGAAGTGGGTAACGAGCCCGCTGCTGTCGCGCACCGGCGAGATGGTGAGTTCGTTCCAGAAGGCGGTGCCGTCTTTGCGGTAGTTTTTCAGAACTACTTTGCAGTCATGCTGTTCTTTCAGGGCGACGCGGATTCGATCGACGGCTGCGCCATCGGTATCCGGGCCTTGCAGGAAGCGGCAGTTGTGCCCGATTATTTCGCTGCGATCGTAGCCTGTAATCCGCTCGAAAGCCCCGTTGCAGTAGACTATAGGCTTGTCCGGCCGGGTAGCGTCTGCGATCGTGATGCCGTTGCTGGTAGCTGCCATGGCGCGATCGTACAGCCGAAATACTTCTTCTATTAAATTCGGTGTGCCGCCAGTACGAGTCGGCGATAGCGTTTCAGAAGGAATGCTTATATCTATCTGCATGAGTTTCTATAAATTGAGTTTATTGTAGATCCCGACTGGCAGCACACCCTAGACTTTAACATAATTGCCTGTTTTCCACAGGCAGAAGTTAGAAGGCTATTGTGCAGAATTTGGGCGGTAAATTCTACCTAAAAAAAATCTGGCTTCCCTCGTTTTTTTCCTCTTTGCTTCTGCCTTGTGCCTTCTACCTTCAAAGGAATCCTACTTGTTAATTTATAATAGCTGTTCTTGGGATCACTCTATCTTTAGTATGGTTTACTTGGCAGGGTTTAGGTAGCTTACAAATTCGCGTATTATTTTTTTTATTGAATCAAAATTAGATAGCCGGAGTCTCTATTGAAATATTTTAAATAAAAGACCTATGATTTAAACGATTCAAAAGATACTAATAAAAAACCCGTAAGAATTAATGTTGAACGAACATAGCAATTTCTGAAATATCGTCGATCGCGAAAGTCGGTTCTAGGGCGAGACACTGAGCGCGATCGCCATATCCGTAAGTCGCCCAACAAACATCTATCCCAGCATTTTTAGCAAAGAGCAAATCTATCGCTGTATCGCCAACCATTAAAATTTGACTGTTATCCAACTCCGGGAACAGCGGTTTAATAATCGAGTGAAAAACCGCCGGATTTGGTTTCATGATTATTTCTCCATTGTCACCTAAAATTAAATCAAAAAAGCTGTGAACTTTCAATTTTTGCAGTAACAAATTCACAAAACTAACGTGTTTGTTGCTAAAAACTCCCAGGCTCAATCCCGACTGGCGCGCCAACTGCAATACTTGCTTGGCCCCGGTAAATAACTCTACCTGCTTTTCACCTTCCGTCCGATAATAAGAGCGGTAAGTTTCAACCCATTCAGGAATTGCGCTTTCCTCGATCGCCGGATGGAGGATTTTAAAAGAATTTGGTAAATTGATGCCGATCGTACCTATAATAGTATCAGCAGCAGGCGGGGTAATATTGAAAGTTTCAAAAGTTTTGGTAAAGCAAAATACAATAGCTTTGTGAGTAATTGCCAAAGTGCCGTCGAAGTCAAAAATAATTAATTTGTACTTACTCATATTTCGGAAAATTTTCTATATAGCAATAGGATGTTTCCAATGACCTAATAGCCTTAATCTCTCCTTCACCAATTATAAGTAAAATTTCTCAACATTCAAGAGGTCAACATGAGTGTCACCGAAAAACCAGAAATTATAGTAACAGATTTCCCCGACCACACTCAATTACCAGACTCCGACGGTACTTTTGTGAAAAACTTCCAAGAACATCCTCAAAGCATCCTGTTAACAACATCAATTCGACCCATTTTAGACCAAATTCATCCCGACGGACAATACTGCATCGGTCAAGATTCCGGTATTTACTGGCGAGTGGCCCAACCCCCGGAACCGCCAGAAAGAGCAGCCCAAGCACGTGATTGGTTTTACGTGCCCGACGTGCCGCCAACTCTTGACGGAAATCTTCGCCGCTCCTATGTCATGTGGCAGGAATTAATGCCGCCTCGGATCGTACTTGAATTTGTTTCTGGCGATGGCAGTGAAGAAAGAGATAGGACTCCTCGGCAGGGCAAATTCTGGATTTACGAACGGATAATTAGACCTGCTTTTTACGGCATTTATGAAGTCAAAAAGGCACAAGTTGAAGTGTATCATTTGGTAGAGGATCGGTTCGAGTTAGTTGCACCAAATGAGCGCGGACATTACCAGATCGCACAAATAGGAGTGGAATTAGGCATTTGGCAAGGGGTTTATCAGGGTGTAGAACTGCCTTGGCTGCGCTGGTGGGATGCTTCCGGGAATTTGCTGCCGGCCGCCGAAGAGCGGGCATAACAAGCCGAATTAGTGGCAGAACAAGAACGACAAACGCGCATAGAAGCTGAGTTGCGAATTCAAGCTTTAGAAGCGCGTTTGCGAGAGTTAGAAGGACGGTAATTCGATTTTAGATTTTAGATTTTAGATTTTAGATTGGGGATGACTGATGATTATCGGGGTTGGGTTCTTCATAAGTCATTCGCAATTCTTCAATTCTTCAATCAACAATCTAAATTCGCATAAGTCGCAGATTCCGGTAGGGAGACGGCATTGCCGTGTCTCTAGGAATATCATGTGCTGTAAAAACCCGATCGCCTAGCAGCCTCCTCAGAAACGATATAAACATTCATCGGTTATTATCAAAAATTTGCGTATATTAACTTAAGTATTGCATCACTTTTTGTGTAAGTCCTATGGCACTAATTGTTCAGAAATATGGCGGAACCTCGGTTGGCACAGTCGATCGCATTTTGGAGGTAGCCCGACGAGTTGTAAAAACAGCACAGCTCGGCAACTCTCTGGTTGTCGTACTTTCGGCGATGGGCAAAACCACCGACGGTTTAGTTAAACTCGCCAAGGAAATTTCCGCAAATCCCAACAAGCGGGAAATGGATATGTTGCTTTCCACTGGGGAACAAGTCTCGATCGCACTTTTGAGCATGGCATTGCAGGAAATGGGACAGCCCGCAATTTCCCTCACCGGCGCCCAAGTCGGCATTGTCACCGAAGCCGCCCACACCCGCGCCCGGATTTTGCGAATCGATCCAAATCGGCTGGAGAGTCAGTTAAAAAGCGGTAAAGTCGTTGTGGTGGCGGGTTTCCAAGGTATCGCCGATGCCGGAGAATTGGAAATTACCACCTTGGGCCGCGGCGGTTCCGACACAACCGCAGTAGCCTTGGCTGCAGCGCTGCGGGCCGACAGGTGCGAAATTTATACCGACGTGCCCGGAATTCTGACTACAGATCCGCGCTTGGTTGCCGACGCGCAATTAATGGACGAAATCACCTGCGACGAAATGCTGGAATTGGCGAGTTTGGGCGCAAAAGTCCTCCACCCGCGCGCGGTAGAAATTGCCAAGAATTACGGCGTGCCGCTGGTCGTGCTTTCTAGCTGGAGTGACGCCCCCGGTACGCGGGTAGTATCCCCCCCACCGCAACCCCGGCCTTTGGAGGGCTTGGAGCTCGCAAAAGCGGTGGATGCGGTGGAATTTGACTTAGATCAGGCGGGGGTGTCGCTGCTGCGTTTGCCAGATCGCCCCGGCGTAGCTGCGCGGTTATTCGGTGCGATCGCGCAGCAAAACCTCGATGTAGACTTAATTATTCAGTCAATTCATGAAGGAAATACTAACGATATTGCCTTCACCGTGACGCGCAAATCTCTGCAACAAGCCGCCGCGGTTGCAGATGCCATTATCCCCGCCCTCGGCAAGAATTCTCGCCCCGAATTGGGAGAACCGGAAGTAAAAGCAGAAGAGCGGCCAATAGCTAAAGTTAGCATTGCGGGTGCGGGAATGATCGGTCGTCCGAGGGTAGCCGCGCAGATGTTTAAGACTTTAGCGGATGCGGGAATTAACATTCAAATGATTTCTACATCCGAGGTAAAAGTTAGTTGTGCGATAGATGCCGAAGATTGCGATCGGGCAGTTGCCGAACTCTGCAAAACATTTGATGTTGCCAACTCCCCTATTGGGCTGCGTTCCTCATCCCACAAACCGCCTGCAGTCCGCGCCGTTGCGTTGGATCTCAATCAAGCGCGTCTAGCAATTCGCCAATTGCCCGATCGACCCGGAGTAGCAGCAAAACTGTTCGGACTTTTAGCCGAGGAAAATATCAGCGTAGATACAATCATTCAGTCGCAGCGCTGTCACAATATCGACGGCATATTAACTCGCGACATTGCATTTACCGTAGCACAAATTGACGCAGAAGCTGCTAAAAACGCCCTCGAAAAAGCCGCCCCCGAATTTGGATGGGGCGAAGTAGCAGTCGATACACAAATTGCCAAAGTTAGCGTTGTCGGTTCCGGGATGGTAGCGCATCCGGGAGTAGCGGCAAAGATGTTTGAAGCGCTTTCCCGCCAGCAAATCAACATTCAAATGATTGCCACTTCCGAGATTAAAATTAGCTGCGTTGTGGATGAAGGACAAGGAGTAACTGCTTTGAAAGCAATTCACGCAGCCTTTGAACTTGCCGGCACCGAAAAAATCCAAGTTCCCGCCTAATCAAGTAGGGAAATGGCACTGCCGTGTCCTTAGAAAAATCGAGGAGACGGCAATGCCGTTTCCTAACTTTGGGTAACTTTAGTCCTTATCTTCAGCTTCTTGTGAAATTAAAGTCATTGCTTGATTAATAAGTGCCTCTTGATTCACTAACTGCGACAATTCTCTTGGTTCATAACGCCCTTCTTCCACTTCTAGGGAAGCTTTGTTAATAGCTTGTCGATACGCCATTTCTAAAACAATGAGTAACTCTTCTAGAGGTAAGTAAAATCCCGCGCCTCTCGGTCGCTTATTTTCCTCCTGAATTTCTAGAACCGAGTTCCTAATCGAGATATCCTAAGAGCGCGTTGTGCGATTTTCAGCTTGCTGTTTAATCAGATGTAATAGTAAAATCACTGCATAGATGCGAATAGTTTTAATGATGTCTTTTTTGCTCATTTCTTCTAGTTCTTCAACTATAGCTAATGACCCAGGTATATCCCCTTTTAGCAGTAAGCTTTTTAAGGTGAGTAATTCTTCCATAACGAGTATATCTATCTTGGGTGACTTATATTATAGCTCAAAGTTAGCGCTTGGTTAATGCTAAAATTGTTTAATAACCAAATTAATCTCAAGTAATAGTGTTAACTATACTCCCAACTGATTGCAGAAATCGGGAGTCGGGACATCTTTGTAGTTCCTTCTTTTCATCATACAATAAGTTTTGACTTAATATTTCTTTGGCGATCGCCTCCACCACCGGTACACAAACCGAATTCCCAATTTGCTTGTAACTTTCCCCCGCCGTCGGATAACTTTTAAAATCTTCAGGAAAACCCATAAGACGGTAACATTCCTTCAGCGTCAACTTTCTCACCATATCTTGCTCGGGAATGTAGATAAAAAACCTGCCCGATGTTTCTTGCGAAGGAATTGTCGGATGCACTCCATCTACCGAATATATGCGATTAGGCTGTCTGTGAACTCTTGATAAATGTTCTGTATTTGGCCGCACGCCAGTTTTCCAAGTACCTTTATTTCTGTAACCTACAAACAAAAGTCCCGAATCTTGCTTTCTCGGAGACTCAATTAAAGTATACTCGGATTTGTCCAATATTTCAAAATCCCCTGTCTCGTCTAGAAATTCCCTGAGTTGCAGAGGAAACTTGCTTTTAAGTCGAGAAAAATTGAATTCTTTACCTTTAGTTGCAATAATAAATATTCTTTCACGATGTTGAGGAATTCCAAAGTCTTTAGCATTCAACATTTTGTGATTCACGCTGTATCCCAGCTCTCTAAGACTAGCAATAATTACTTTTAATGTATTTCCCTTGTCGTGATGGATTAAGTGCTTGACATTTTCCAGAATGATAACTTTAGGCTGCTTGATTTTGATGATTTTACAAATCTCAAAAAATAGCGTGCCTCTAGTATCTTCAAAACCCAGCTTTTTCCCACAGATGCTAAAAGGTTGGCACGGAAACCCGGCGACTAAAATATCAAAGTCTGCTAAATCGGTGGGATTAATTTTACTGATGTCTGCAAAAGGAACCTCACCGAAATTTGTCTGGTAAACTTCTCGGCATTTGCTGTTAATTTCGCAGGAAAAAACGCATTTAAAGCCAATTTTTTCAAACCCTTGTCTGAAACCTCCTATTCCTGAAAACAAATCTATAAAATTCATTATGGCTCAGCTTTAACACAAACAAATCATCTATACAATAATAACCAATTTTGCATCTCATAGATAAGTGAGCAACGCCTAAAAAAACAGAATGATCAGATACGCGATTTCTTGAAGAAGTCGGAGATCTAACAGCGATCGCGTCTTAAGTTCACTCATCAATTTCTCTGTCGAGCCCGATCGACTGTAACATAGGAGCGATCGGCAAATTGCAGGAATTGTCGATCGCCCGAAATTTCCCCCCGCATTCAACCAACCAAGCTGCCAAACTTGTCCCGCAGCCGACTAAACTAGAAATAGCAAAAAAAATATAGCTATTGTTTACTTCCTTTCACCAACCATGAGTCAAACCTTGGAAAACCTCACCGCAATTGATGACAAGCTATCTAAACGCCACATCGACCTCGATCCAGGCGGCTACTTCATCATCTATCTCGATCGCGAAACCAGCTTAATTTGTGCCAAACATTTCACCAACATCATCGACGATCGAGGCCTCGCCGTAGATCCCGAAACAGGCAAACCCATCCCCGCCCGCGGCAAAGTAGAACGCACCCAATCCACACTTTTTACCGGCCGAACTGCCAAAGAACTTTGCGTCAAAATCCTAGAAGAAACCCGCCCCAGCCCGGTGACAATGTTAGATCACGCGGCTTATCTGGGACGGGAATTTGTACGGGCAGAAATTGCATTGTTGAGCGATCGAGAATACGTTCAAGATTAGTGCAGCCCTGCGATAATTTCTTGACAAAACGGCAACTTACTAGACTGGCATTGCATTCAGGCGATCGTTATTCTTGAAATAATCCGCGTTCATCTGTGCGTATCAGCCTGTCATCTGCGGTTGAGCTATCAAACATTTATGCAATGCAAGTCTCTTGCATCTGACAGCAACCTATTACGAAAAACCTTGATACCAGAAATAAGTCACCATCGGAATCACTGTCGCCAACACCAACAGCACAACCACAACAACTGTGGCATTGCCTTGATCTGTTTCTTCAGCTTTTTTAAACGTGCCTTCAACTTGAATGTTGTCAACAACTTCAGGAGGGCCCGGATCGGGTTCCCCCGACAAAACAGTTGCAATGCGCGTACTTGCAGCCGCAAATGCCTCGTTGTATTTATTCGCTTCCCGCAGCGGGACTTGCACGGTTTCCCCAGCTACACTTTGGGCAATTTCATCGGTTAGCAGGGATTTCACCCCTTCCCCCGTCCGAATTGCCGCGCTGTTGGTAACAGTGTCGAGAACGAGTAAAATTTGATTAGTCTGGTCTTCTTTTGCCGGGAACCACTGTTCAAACAGTTGGTCGGTAAAAGTGGCAGCCGTTTCGCCGTAGTCTAAGCGGTGGATGGTGACAAATCTGACTTGTTTCCCTGTTTTGTTTTCCAGGTTGTCGAGCACGCTGCTGATATTGCTTTCGCTGCTGCGGCTGAGCACGTCGCCTTTGTCGAACACCCAAGTTCGATCGCCCGCCGACAACACGGGCATTTCGTAAACGCCAGTCGCCAATGCCGGCAATACTGCCATCTGGGATGCGATTAGGGCGATCGCGATCGCCGCCGCCAAAGATTGGAGATATTTTCTCCAGTTAAATAATTGCTTCAGGAGTCTGGTCATGAGGTTAACCGTAAAACTGACTTTTTTCCAAAAATACTATAGAAACCCCCGTAAAATTCATTTTATGCAGGGCAATATTTACAATTAGCTCGCCAGTGGAACTCCCCGCCCGATTATTTTAGGATTCTAACTATGGAACCAGCAGACACTTATAAAGGTTGGATTATTCAATCCCAGAAAGTCTTCTACGTCGAGGTTTGGGATAGTCGCGGCAACCGCCACGTCGCCGTCCAAAATGCCAAGACTGAGGAGGAAGCTTTGGAATTGGCCAAAAAGTGGATAGACAAATATGAGTCAAAACCCGGAAGAATGCCGATCGACGTACCCCATCCTTTCGGAGACATGATCGATATGCCATTTTAACTCAGTTGACTGTTGACAGTTAACATTACAGCTTGTCGGGTACTCTACTAGAGACAAAACCTCTTCAAATCGAGCAATTATTGCAACTGACGCATCCGAAGAATAGGCCAGTTGCGTTTCGGACTGCATTTGTCATGAGATAAAATTACGAAATTCCTCGCAATTTCCGCGTATTTTCTACCAAACTCCGAACAAATTCGTCGAATCTTTCAGACAGTTTTTCATCCAACAATTTACCATCAGGACTAAAAGCTTTCCAAGCTTGTCCGATCGCAATTTGTTCGGGAATTACCCAAGCGTGCACCCATCGCAAAATCACGCGCAAATCGTTGAGTGCGTTGTTGTTAACTTGCCCTCCCAAAACGCTAATCCCACCCGCAACTTTCCCGTCCAAATGCTCAAAACTCATCAAATCCAAGGCATTCTTGAGAGCACCGCTGATGCTACCGTGATACTCCGGCGTTGCCAAAATCAAGGCGTCGGCTTGCTTAACCGCATTCTGCAGCTTTTCCACATCCGGATAATCGAGATAATCATTCTCACCATTGCAGAATGGCAGATTGAGCGATCGCAAATCGAATATTTCAACTTCCGCGCCCAGGGCTTGCGCCCGTTCTGCTGCCACCTTCAACGCTAACTGGCTGTAGGAGCCAGCCCGCAAACTTCCACCAATGCCGACAATTTTTACCATAAAGCTTAAAAACAATAACTGCTTTTCTAAAACGTACTCATTACGACTATGATTAATATAGCAAGTTCGATCGACAACTGTCAAGTAAAGTTTCCGATGTAGAAAATAGAAGGAAGAACAGAAGGTTATGGGTAGAAGGGGTGAGTGCTCATAAGCCCGGTCAGGGAAAACAGACTCGGATCGTTCACAAGCCACTATTTTGAGGGGTTTCTTAAGATGCCCGCAAGAGATAAACCCATTCAACACCCGCCATCTTGTTAAAATAAATGAACGTAGCAAACCGAAAGCGGTCAATCTTGGCACTCTTCAACCTTGGGCAAAGCAATATGAAAAATTCTTGGAAACACGCATGGCTGGGGCATCTAGCTGTAAACAAAGACAAATCGAGCCAGAATCCTAAAAAATCAATTCCAGGACGGAATCTTTGGCGCATCGTGGGCAGTTTGGTGATTTCTCAAGGAATATTGCTCTCGACCCCGGTGTTTGCCGAGAGCGCGCCAAACACCATGAGTTACAGCCAACTGATCGACAACATAGAAAAAGGGCAAGTCAGTAAAATCGAAGTAGACGAAACTCAAAAAATTGCCAAGGTTAGGCTAAAAAATCAAAAAAGCGATCAAACCCAATCAGTTAGTCTGTTCGACTACAACAACCGAGAACTGTACTCGCAAATCCGCGCCAAAAAGATTGACTTTGAAGTCAAACAAACAGCCGACAACGCCGCCGCAGTCAGTTTAGTAGTAAACTTGCTAGTGATTTTTGCAGTGTTGGCAGTGCTGATGGCAATCCTGCGCCGATCGACACAATCTCAAGGAAATGCCATGAACTTCGGCAAATCCAGAGCCCGTTTCCAAATGGAAGCCAAAACCGGCGTGATGTTCGACGACGTAGCAGGCATCGAAGAAGCTAAAGAAGAACTGCAAGAAGTCGTAACCTTCCTCAAAAAACCCGAACGGTTCAACGCCATCGGCGCAAAAATTCCCAGAGGAGTTCTGTTAATCGGGCCTCCGGGAACAGGCAAAACCATGCTGGCAAAAGCCATCGCAGGCGAAGCAGCCGTCCCCTTCTTCAGCATCTCCGGTTCCGAATTTGTAGAAATGTTTGTCGGAGTTGGCGCCTCCCGCGTGCGTGACTTGTTCCGCAAAGCTAAAGAAAATGCCCCCTGCATCGTCTTCATCGACGAAATAGACGCCGTAGGAAGGCAGCGCGGCGCTGGTATCGGCGGCGGGAACGACGAACGCGAACAAACTCTCAACCAGTTGCTGACAGAAATGGACGGCTTTGAGGGTAACAGCGGCGTGATTGTGATTGCAGCTACCAACCGCCCCGACGTGCTCGATACCGCCCTGCTGCGACCCGGCAGGTTCGATCGCCAAGTAACGGTAGATTTACCCAGTTACAAAGGGCGTTTGGGGATTTTGCAAGTTCACGCGCGCAACAAAAAACTCGACCCAGAAGTTGCCCTAGACACGATCGCCCGCCGCACTCCCGGCTTTTCCGGCGCCGACTTGGCAAACTTGCTCAACGAAGCAGCAATTCTTACCGCGAGGCGTCGCAAAGACACGATTAGTAACTTAGAAGTTCACGACGCTATCGACCGGATCACGATCGGGCTTACCCTCAACCCGCTGCTCGACAGCAAGAAAAAGTGGATGACAGCATACCACGAAGTCGGACACGCCCTAGTCGCGACCATGCTCAAAAATGCCGATCCAGTTGAAAAAGTAACGATTATTCCGCGTTCCGGCGGAATAGAAGGCTTCACTAGCTTTGTTCTCGACGACGAAATGCTCGACAGCGAAGGTTTGAGGAGTCGGGCTTTGCTGTTAAACCGAATTAAAGTAGCTTTGGGGGGACGGGCGGCGGAAGCAGAAATTTATGGCGATGCTGAAATCGACACTGGTGCCGGTAGCGATCTCAAAAAAGTTAGCAGTCTCGCGAGGGAGATGGTAACGCTTTATGGAATGTCGGATTTGGGGCCTGTGGCTTTGGAAAGTCCGAACAATGAGGTGTTTTTGGGCCAAAACTGGAATTCGCGATCCGAGTATTCCGAAGACATGGCAATTAAGATCGATCGGCAAGTCCGGGAAATTGCCTTTGAGTGCTACGAAGAAGCTCGCCGAATTATCCGCGAAAATCGGGCTTTGGTAGACAAACTTGTCGAAGCGCTGTTGGATGAAGAAACGATCGACGGCGATGAATTCCGCCAAATTGTTGAGCGGTACACCGAGTTGACCAAAAAAGAGTTGGCACCAACGTAAAGAGTCATTAGCCATTAGTCATTAGTTATTCAAGTTTGTAGTGATGACTTGATTCCTCATTCCCGAAAAAATCAGGACTTTAGTCATTACTACAAACCAAAAAAATGACTACTAACTAATGACTAATGACTACTAACTAATGACCAATTAAGATTGTTGCGCGTACATTTCCCGGAGTACCAAAGCCGGGTCTACCCAGCGGCCGCCGTACTTCAGTCCCCAGTGCAAGTGAGGTCCACTCGTGCGGCCAGTCATCCCAACTCTGGCAATTCTCGCACCCGCAGGCACTGTTTGACCTTGCCAAATTTGCACGGTACCTTCGCTATCGGTATAATAACGCCCGCCGTTAGCTGTTAGCACTCGGCCTCTGAGGTGACAGTAGATGTGTTCCCAATTTCCCGATCGCACCACCATACCAGTGCCGCACCGACCATCTTCCCAAACTTCCACAATTTGGCCGCCCCACCAATTGCGGATATAGCTGCCTTCCGGGGCCGCCATGTCCAAACCGTAATGAAAATCCCCGCCACGGGGGCCGAAGGCGGAAGTGTATGTTTCAAAGTTTTCGACTGGAAAAGAAGCTTCTTGCCACAAATTACCCGTCGCTACTCTGCTTGGTAAGCCTGACTGAGCTTTGACTACCTGCTGCTGCAAATAAGGGCCGATCAACACAATGCCGATCGAAAGTGCCACCAGCAGCATCTGTCTGAAACGAAAAAAGCGTTTTGCCGTCAGCGGGCCTCTAGAGTCTTGCAGGATTTTTTTCACGGCTCAAAGTTAAATGTGTGTGGGAGTTTGCGTTGTCTGTTAGGCTCACATTTTGCACCCTTGTCAGTCAATAAAGCTTTCCGGGGCGGGCTTTCCGTCCCACCAAAAAAATCATTCTTTGTGGAACGGGCATCTTCCCCGTTTCTGAGTTTCTGAGAAGGGTGCAAGATGTAAGTTATGCCAATTCGCTGCAAGATTGGCTTTGAGCTCTACTCGCGATCGCGAATCAGTTTAATAACAACGTGTATCTTACTCCATCCAAAACCCGTGTCAAGGCTTCCGGGTAAATGCCCAGGGGCGATAAAAAAAAATTGGCCGAGGAATTCGTGCTGCGGTTGAATTCGATCGAGCTTTTGCTTGAGACTATAGTTAAGTTCGGGGATTTTGGATGACATCCAAAATCTTAAATTCATCACCAACATCAAGCAATGCTTACTGAAATTTTTCCCTTTAGTTTTGCCATAGACGCAACTGCCATCGCTGGTGCGTCCTTGTGGTCTTTGGCCCTGTACTGGGGCCTGTCGCCCGTGACAGAATGGGTAATCCTGCAACTCAACCGCTGGATGAATTTTGCCGAGAGATCCCTCTACACCTCGGAAGCCGAGTTTGAAAGAACCCGCCAAGCCAGAGAAGCCCAAAATGCCTTTTATGCTTCCCTGTTGAGCATTTTGCCCTTTTTGATTGTGGGCGGATTGTGCAATTGGGGCGTGGAATTGTCTCTGGGCACTGGTTGGGCGGTATCTATGGGTACGATCGCCTGTATTGGTGGCGGCGTGTACGAGCTCGGCCGTCGTGACGGTCAATCTTAGGCGATTTTAGATTTTGGATTTTGGATTTTGGATTCCTCAAGATATTCGGAGATTTACCAGCCTCTAGAATTGATCGTAATCTCAAATCCAAAACTCCAACTCTCACATAAATATGACATTTCCCGTTTATTTGTCGATCGCGCCTCAAACAAAATTAGCAATGTATTTTAACCGTAATTTGACTCAGGATGTTTACCCAAAAGCCGCAGTTGCCGTTCAGTAGCGGTAGCGAGAATTTCGGGATTGAACTGCCACGGCCAAGGCGAAAATTTCTGGGCGATGTTGCGGTGGGAATAATGCACTTGCAGTAAGTAGCGAGTTCCATCTGTTGTCGTATTTTTGCCGCCGGAGTGCCAAATTTCACTGCGGAAAAACAGCACATCTCCTGCTTTGCACAAAACTGGTTCTGGGGAGTGTCCGTTCCAAGTTTCTTCCCCGCGATCGGGTTTTCGACCCGATTTGTGACTACCAGGAATAATGTAGGTAGGACAGAGGTCTTCTGCGATGTCGCTGAGATAGAAATGGGCTGTACAAATCCATACTGGCAGTTGAAAAGTGCCATCGGCAAACACGCTTTCGGGTACGGGTACAAATACCTGATCGACGTGGACCCGCCAACCGTCATAACCGGGCCCGCTTTTCCACGCAGTCATGCCGATAATATGGCAATCGCTGCCCATTAATGCTTCGGCTAACTCAATTATTCCAGGTCGATCAGCATAGGAAAGCCACAGGCGATCGCGATTAAAAACGCACTTAAAATGCTGGTTCAATTCACTCCAACTGCTACCATCGAGTCCGAAGGGTTGCAGGCGATCGAGTGCTTCCTTGGTTTGCGCCACTTCCGACGGAGTGAGTACACCAGGAATCAGCGCAAAACCATCTTCATGCACCGCATCTACCGCCCCCGCGGCATCGAAAAGATCACAAGTTTTTTGCCGATAGCTGAAAACTTCGCTTAACGTGCTTGCGTTCATAATTCAAAAAGTAAAATTATTAACTGTTATTAAATTAACACTTATTCTGATCTATACTTGCATACTATAAAACGAGCGACCCGGTTTATTGGTAGATCAGGACTTACACAAAATTTAATTATGTAGGACACGCACTGCTCACATTACGTCTGATTTGGGGATAAATCAAATGAAATACCAACCCGAACCAATATCATTAAATCAAGCCCGCGCGGTCTTCCAAAAAATCTGGGGATACGACGACTTTCGACCACCCCAAGGAGAAATAGTCGCTAGTTTATTAGCCGGAAAAGATACAATTATAATTATGCCGACAGGTGGTGGCAAATCAATCTGCTTTCAACTGCCAGCTTTGTTACAAACAGGCTTAACTTTGGTAGTTTCGCCGTTAGTCGCACTGATGGAAAATCAAGTGCAAGAATTGCGCGATCGCAATCTCTCCGCTTCCCTCCTCCACAGTCAATTGCCAACAGCGCAGCGCCGACAAACTATGCAATCGCTGCAACAAAACAAATTAAGATTGCTGTACCTGTCTCCCGAAACGTTACTCAGCAAACCTGTTTGGGAAGTTATCAGTCAGCCGCACATCCAAATCAACGGTTTAATATTAGATGAAGCTCACTGTTTAGTACAATGGGGTGATACATTTCGACCAGCTTACCGCCGTTTGGGAACAGTGCGGCCTGCTTTGTTGAAAGCTAAACCAGCAAATAGTAAAATTGCGATCGCAGCTTTCACCGCTACCGCCAACCCGGAAGCACAGCAAACAATCAAAAATGTCTTGCAACTGCAAAAACCCGAAGCCTTTCTGCTAAGTCCCTACCGTTCTAACCTGCACCTGCAAGTGCAAACAGTCTGGACGCCGAGAGGACGCAAACAGCAGTTATTAAATTTTATTAAAGCTCGACCAAAACAAGCAGGTTTAGTCTATGTGCGCACCAGAAAAGATAGCGAAAGCTTGGCGGATTTGTTGGAGGCAGCAGGTTATGAAACAGCAGCATATCATGCAGGTTTGAGTCCAGAATCACGACGAAAAATAGAAACAGCTTGGCTGAACAATGAGCTTAAATTCGTGACTTGTACGTCAGCATTCGGGATGGGAATTAACAAGCCAGATGTCCGGTGGGTTGTTCACTTTCAAGCACCTTTGCTATTATCGGAATACATTCAGGAAATTGGTAGAGGCGGACGCGACGGCAAATCGGCGATCGCCCTGACATTGATTAGCGAACCGACGGGTTTGCTTTATCCTGAAGATAAACAAAGAGGGCAATTTTTTCAAGATAAATTGCGATCGCAATACCGAGAAGCTCAGCAATTGGCGAAAAAACTGCCAGTTAAAGGCGATATAGAAGCAGTTTCCCGTGAATTTCCCGAAAGCGATCTCGCCCTTTCAATCTTGCACAGTAGCGGACAATTAACATGGCAAAATCCTTTTAATTATGCGATCGATAAATCTCCACAGCAAAAAGTGGAAAAATTAAATTTTACCGCAGCGGAAGAAATGGCAAAATATCTCAAACATCGCGAGTGCAGGTGGCAATTTTTGCTGCAAGCTTTTGGGTTTGCAAAGGAAGCTACATCAATGCGCTGCGGCCACTGCGATAATTGTCGATAGAATTGACTATTATACTCAAACGACTTAACCACTCGCATCCAAGAAACCGGGTTTTTTACCGAATCTGCAGACCCAAAGGAAGTATTACTGTGAAAAAACCGGGGTTTCGACGTACCGGTGCGATCGCGAACTAACTCACAGATGTTATGATTAAGATATTTGCTTTACACACTTGGCAAAAAATAGTAAAAAGTAAATGATAGAAACAGACACTGCGGCAAAGATTTACACAGTAGAAAATACAGAGGAATTCAATCGCAGTAATGTTAATCAGCGATTAGATATTTGGCTGTCAAACCAGATACCGGACTTATCCCGATCGCGAATCCAAACTCTCATATCACAAGGCAACGTCAAAGTCAACGACGAAACCTGCACCTCGAAAAAAATATCAGTAAAAACGGGCGATCGCATCCAAATTATCCTACCCGAAATCCAAGCCACAAACTTGCAGCCCGAAGCAATTCCCCTCGACATTCTCTACGAAGACGACAGCCTAATTATCATCAACAAACCAGCCGGATTAGTCGTCCACCCAGCCGCCGGACACCAAGACGGTACATTAGTCAACGCCCTGTTAGCCCACTGTCCCCTAGCAGAAATAGGCGGAGTTCAGCGGCCGGGAATCGTGCACAGATTAGACAAAGATACAACAGGTGCGATCGCGATCGCCAAAACCGACATAGCCCACCAACATCTGCAAGCCCAACTGAAAGCCAAAACCGCCCGCCGCGAATATTTAGGCATAGTTTACGGCGCTCCCAACACCGAAACAGGCACAATAGACCTACCCATCGGGCGGCATCCCACAGACCGCAAAAAAATGGCAGTAGTACCAGTAGAAAAAGGCGGTCGCCCCGCAGTTACTCACTGGACAATCAAAGAAAGAATCGGCAACTATTGCTTAATGCACTATCAATTAGAAACCGGCCGCACCCATCAAATTCGCGTGCATACAGCGGAAATAAAACATCCGATTGTGGGCGACCCGATGTACAGTTCCAACCGTTCCATCGGCGTCAATTTAACCGGACAAGCCCTCCACGCATGGCGGCTGACTTTGCAGCATCCCGTAACCGGAGAATTAATAGAGGCGATCGCACCTTTACCCGCTCAATTCAACACTTTGTTAAAAATATTGCGGTTGCGGGCTAATATTTGATAATTGGTATAACAGTCACCAAAGCTGTTATGACAAGTCGCCATCAGACGCTTGCAGAGCCTTGATCCGATTTTTGTCCTCATCTGCCTGTTTGCTGCTATAACTAGATCAAAAGCTTTACTTTTGTGATAAGCAACCCTAAAGTGGTATAAGCCTCGATATACCATTTCCAAAGAAATTTACTTAAAGCGTAACGGGAGAACAAAAACATGGTCGATCCAGTGTCTGTTGTTGCTGGAATAGCTACCACGGTAATACTGCCCAAAGTTTTGGATACATTTGGTGCAAATATAGGCGAAGCTGCCTGGGAAAAAAGTGGAGAAGTAATTCAGGCTACACGCGAGTTTGTCCAAACTAAATTGCAAGCGACAGGTACAGCCGGCTTACTGGCACGGGCAGAAGCAAATCCAACTGAGGCTAATGTGCAGGTACTTGAAGCGGAATTGGTAAGCCAGATGGAAGAAGATCGAGAGTTTGCTGCCCGGTTAACAGAATTAGTTAACCAAATTCAGTCTCAATCTCCTGCTGTGCAAGTGATTTTGGATAAACTACGCATAAGAGGCAAGCTAGATATAGGAAACATTACACAAATTAAAGAGGGGCAGACCTCTGCCAAGCAGTTGCTAGGTAGAGATTGGCAAGTTGGAAGTGATGCCAAAGTTGGTGACATAACCCAGGAAAATCGAGGTGACAAATAATCAGCTAGGAGATAAGCTCAACCCAAAAATTCAGCAAGCCCTGCTGAACCATCTTATAGTGGATGGCAATCTGACTCTTGGGAATATTACTCAGCAGAACATCACACTGAATTTTCAGGTTGGAGCGCCCGATCGGCAGGAACAGAGTATCGATTTGATACGCCAGTATATTGAGGTATTCAAAGTAATTGCTGATGGTCGTTACACCTCAGAAATTTCTGAAGTTCCATCCCCAAGCTTTACTGCCAGCAATGAAGCAGAAGTAATTCAACCTCTGTGGCTTGTCCCAACTACCACAACTTTTGAGTTTGAAGTAGTAACTGTGGATGCTCAAGGGCGAGAAACTAAACGTTGCCCAAAACAGGCGCAGCAATTCATAGAAATTTTGGGTGATGGAGTTGAGCTGGAAATGGTTTCCATCCCAGGTGGTAAATTTACAATAGGAGCGCCCCAAGAAGAACTTGAATCCCTTGAGGATGAACGTCCCCGACCTCTAGTTACTGTAAAACCCTTTTTTATGGGTAAATATCCCATTACTCAGGCACAGTGGAGAGCGATCGCATCCCGGCCAAAAATCAAGCATGACCTCGACCCCGATCCATCCCGTTTTAAAGGGGATAACCGACCAGTAGAGCGGGTCAACTGGTATGATGCACAGGAGTTTTGTGCACGACTATCTAATAAAAACATAGGACTGACGTATCGCTTACCCAGTGAAGCTGAATGGGAATACGCCTGTCGCGCTCAAACAACAACCCCATTTCATTTTGGCAAAACAATTACGACACATCTAGCAAACTATTGCGGACAAGACCAGAAAATTAACGATCGTTTATATAGAGGAACTTATATTAACGAAGCATTAGGGGTTTATCGCCAACAGACAACTGAGGTAGGTAGTTTTCCAGCTAATGCTTTTGGACTCTGCGATATGCACGGGTTAGTTTGGGAATGGTGTGCTGATTGGGAACATGAAAACTATCAAGGCGCACCATTAGATGGTAGTGTATGGCTCAATAGTGGCAATGAAGAATATCGAATTTTACGCGGTGGTTCTTGGGATTCTTTTCATCATTTGTGCCGTTCTGCATCTCGTTTTTCCGAAAATCCCACCATCACTGACAAGGAATTTGGTTTTCGGGTTGTCTTTTCTTTTACGTAAAGTTTGCTAATTATTATGTAATTAACTTATAAATCCTTGCCTTGAAATCCGCAATAAACGATGAATCAGAAAGTTGTATGCTCATCTCGCGGCGGATTTGAACTTTGGGATTGATTAATAACCTTCTTCTACACTGCTCCCTGTAAGGGTGAGAAAGCCAATTCCAACTTCCTATAACAGCAAATTTATCATCGCAAATCAAAATTCTTTCATTGGTTCCTCTGCTCTCTCTATATATTTCTTTGCCTAAGCGAATTAAACGTGAACCTGGATGGTGGGAAAATAAATCTCTCAACTCTTTTTCAGCTTGAGCATCATTATTATCATTATCTTCGTTACCTTTGTTTCCGTAAATCACCGTAACCTTAACCCCTTTTTGCAACGCCGAGACAATCTCAGCCACAAACCATTTTGGTTCGTTACCCCGAATCCAAGGTGAGAGAATTAAAATTTCGCTTTCTGCTTCCTCAATAGCTTCTCTAAAAATTTCTAAATGGTCGCAATCATAAATTGGAGTCGTTCCAGGCTGTTGCTGCGGAATTTCTGCCTCCGATTTATACTCTAAAATAATACCCTGTTCTCGAATATGTTCAACAAGCTGACGGGTCAATCTTCCTTTTTCTAGTCTGTAAAGATTAGCCACCAAGATAAATAGTTCTTTTGCTCTCGATACGGCAACATTAAGAAGATTGGGTCGCTTATTAATCCAACTAACATTATCCTGCGATCGGCATATTTTTGTAGACAGGATAATTACTTTTTTCTCAGAACCCTGAAAAGTGTGAATTGTTCCCACCGATTTTCTATTAAATTGAGAGAATTTTTTAGTGATAGCTTCCGTCAGAGCATTAGCTTGAGCGCGAAAGGCTGAAATTACACCGATGTCTTCTAGTGAATAGCCCTGATTCACCAAATGCTGAATTATCTCACAGACAGCAGTAACTTCTTCCTCATTAACATTATTGCGGATATTTCCCTCAACATCGTAAGCAATTAAGTGTGATTCCAATAAAGAATCAACTGGTTCCGTTTTGATCTCTAAGCCATAGCCAGCAATAGCATTGCAATATTGAATAATGCTAGGTTGACATCGGAAATGCTCAATCAAACAAATTCCTTGACCCGTATCGTTGTCTTCTCCACTTGCTCCAGCAGCCCGATGATAGGAAGTGGCGCTATATTCTTCCTCCGGACTGTAACGATGATAATCAATTTCAGTTAATCCTCTATCAAGGAAAGCTGTTTGACGATAGTTAATGCGTCTCTGTTTGCTGAGAGGAATTACAGGCTCAATTTGTAAAGGGTCTCCGACAATAATAGCTTTGCGCGATCGCACTAACAAAGGAAATGTTTGATGCTGCGGTATCATTCCTGCTTCATCTACGATTGTGCGATCGACACATTCCTTAACCCAGGGCAGCATATTTTTGACTGAAAGCAATGTTACAGTAATTACAGGAAAAATTAAACTCAGAGCTTTAATATGCTCATCTAAGTTTTCTGCCATCTTATCTTTAGATTTCCAAGGGTCTGAAAGAACGATTGAATACAGTTCTAAAGTCTGTTTTACCTTATCTTTATTGTGGAGTGCTTCCTGAGTAAGAAATTCCCGCGATAGCTTAAATAGTTCCTGATGCTTATCATGAAAAATTTCATGGAAGCAATTATAAAAATCTTGAAGTTCAGTTGCTAATCTGTTTGTTATGGCTGTTAACTCGGAGCTAACATCATTTTTTTCTTGCTCTGTAGTGGCTATATCTTCAGAATTTTTTTGTAAACTTCTTTGTACTCTTCTCAGTTCATCTGTCTTCTCTAACCGTTCTCGAACCACTCGCGCTTGTCCAACCAAATCACTGCGAATTTTGATAACTTCTAGACGAAAGGGGGTTCCTACTGTGTCTAAAATTACTGCTTTACATTCTTCAGCCGTTTTTGCCAGAATCTGTCTTTCTGTTCTGCCAGTAAACCAAAGTAATATTCTCTTCCACCAAGATATGTTTCCTTGGGGTAGTCGCATTTCGGCAGTCTCAAGGATTATTTGAAGTCGCTGATAAGCATGAAGAGGAAGTTGTTCATACTCCGCCAATTCTGCTGCTCGTCCTTGGAAGTTGGTTCTAGCAGCTACCGCTTGGTCTAAATGTTGCTTAATTTTTTGTACCTTTTCCTCAAGATGAGGCTGTCGATTTTGATCTAAAGCTCTTTGACGACGAGCTTCTAAATAATTAGACTCCTCCGCTAAAAAGTCAGATTTTATCTTTTTTATTCTCTGTTTTATTTCATGATACCGTATTTCGTTAAAATTGTTTTTTTGGATGTATTCAACTGCTTTTTTAATTTGCTCTATCGCACCTAGAGGTGATTGAATATTATTTTTACTTCCTCCTTTTATATAGAGAAAGTTATATTCTAAAGATTCATCTTTTAACCATTCATCTAGCTTTTTAATCACATTGTCAACGGCTGTATTATTGGTACTACTAACAACTGTCAGATTATTGATATCCTCCTGGGACTCAATTAATCTGAGTGCGCGCTTGACTACCTGTTGAGCGACCAGATGAAGGATGAGGGTGGTTTTCCCAGAACCAGGTGGGCCTTGTACAGCCGTCACAGGTTCACTTTGAGCGTGTTTAAGTGTTCTTAATTGCGAATTAGTTGGTGCGTGGGTTGGGAAAGCACCCATATAAGTAACCTCGTGTTCTGGAGGTTGAGGCGCACCGAACAGATATTCATAAGCTGGATGTCCTTCTGACCAATCTTTTAAGCCTGCCTTAATCTCTTTCAGGTCTTTCTTGAGATTCCATGAAAATCCACTTCCTGTAAACTCAAACAAGTACGGCTGCCGTTGAACCGGGCGATGAGAGCAAGGTATAACCACCTGTCGCATCCACTCCTCATAAGTTTGAAACTCAATTGCAAAAGTTGTTTCTAGAAACAGCCGCAGCCCATCTTTAGTAATCAATTTCTCGCGCTGTTCATCATCAATTCCAAGAAATTTAGTTAAATTGTCTCCTGCTTCTATGAGTTTTAGTTCGTCAAGGTTCCATCCTTCTTCTTGATAATCTCCCTTGAGAATCGATGTAACATCTAAACTAAACAGAGGACAGAGATAAGATTTTCCATTATTGTCTACATCAAAAACTTGCGGAAAGGATAAAACCCACACTGACTCCTGCTGGCCTTGTGGCTTTTTGGTAGCTTTTTGTCGGAGTTCTGAAAAGATAAGTTCCCGAATTAATACACGATCGTCTACTAACGTGATACCATCCTTTATTAACTTATCGCAATTGGCTACTTCAATCCTGGCGTTACTGTAATCCTCTAAAGCAATGTAGTCGAACCATGCATTGAGAATTGCATCTACCTTGGCTGTATTGTCCAATATTTCCTCCAGGATATGGTTTCTACCTTAACTATTTTTTATAGCACAAGTGTCACTTAGATGCTAGTGCAAGTCTGGGATGGTACTGCTGTGTGCAAATTTGTTGATGTCAAACATATCAATGTAGCCGTTGCTCTCATTTCTCCCAATCTTATCTACTTTTATAGGTGCGATCGAGTTCTTGCAACCCTGACACCAGATTGCCCAGTTCCATGACGTAAGCACCCCTAATCTTCTTTTTGTTGCTAAAACTCACCTTGGCATCGCTAAATACAACTACTGGAGTGACCTTGGTTAACTTCTTAGCTTTTTTGATAGCTGTGACTTCTTTGGCAATCTGTGCCAGAAAATCTTTCTCAAAATCTCTCAATTTTCCGTAAGATAGACGCTTGAGCACATCCCCATCCAACAGAACTACGGTTGAGTGAGACTTCACATCAAGGATAAAATTGACCCCTTTAGGCGATCGCAGCCAGACATCGATATCGCCTACTTCCGGCAATCTTAAATTGTACTCAGCTATCCATCCAGATTGGATTAGGGACTCCAAAACGTGCTGAGTCTTTTCTTCACCACAGGCCCCTTGGTCAAATCTCTGAGACGACTTCCAAAACGTTTTCCCGTCCTCAATTAACGGAAGGGCGATTAATGCCCCTATCAAAAGAGCCGCGACCAAAAATAAAGGATTAAAAGGTGCTACCGCGTATACCAGCAGTGGCAACAACACTAGCCCTGTTGCAGCACCGTACCTGTATAAGGCTTTGGCACGAAGCTGTTTAGCATGGCGACGCAATGGTTTTCCAGCATCTTCGTTATATTGCGGCTGCATAAATGCACCTATGCACTTATAGTTGACAATGAGAAAAGGTCGAATTATTTTTCTTCCTTCTTCCCTCTTCCTTCTTCCTTCTTCCTTCTTCCTTCTTCCTTCTTCCTTCTTCCTTCTTCCTAATGACAAAAAATTATGAGTCCCGAGTTTTGGATTCCAAGTTTAGCAAAAAACTCAAACCTCAAAACTCAAGACTCAAAACTCTCTCAGCCTAAAAGCCGATCGATTCAGTCGATCGCCCGACACAAATAATCGCATCAGGGCAGCATCAATTACCGGCGACGGGGAACCATCGTGTCGATATTGATATTAGCCAGTGGCACGCGCTGCGGCGGAGTAGCAGGCATGGGCATATTGCGCGCCATACCCAAATAGTTCGACGGATCGCCAGCCTTCGCCTGCTGTTCTTGAGGAACAAAACGGCGGACACTTGTCTGCCAGATGATTTGCGGGAAGCCAAGCTGCGAACGGTGGTACTCACTGTAGCGGGGCGTTTTCAAGTTGAAAGGAGTATCCCCTCCAACTCGCTGAGGCAAAATTCGGCGCTGCTGGAAAGGTACGGTATCGTAGCCGAACTTTTCCAGGTACTCTTCGCTATTGACCAACTCGTCAATAAAGCCTTGAGGCCCCTTATTTGCTACCACGATCGACCAAGCAATCTTTTCGCGCTCGCTGTACACATCCCGGCCCAAAATGCGCTGCACGCACATTTCCACAAACCGATAGTTGCTGTTAGTTTGGTAATTCCGCTCTAGGAAAGGAGAAGAAGTCGCCAAACCGCGAATAAAGTCTCGCACCGTAATTTGGCCGAACTTGAGTTGCGACTCCAAAGACTTTTGGCGGTTGCTCTTGAGGATTTGGTGTTCGCTGTAAATCTGGCGATATCCAGCCCAAATCAAATTTTCCATGTCTCCAGACGAGAGCACATTTTCAGTTGTGAAAATTCTGGGCTGCTCGTCGCTCCCTGTTTCAAAACCAGCTACGCGCTGGTTTTGGCTTTTGGGGGCGTAGTTTATCAAAGGTAGCGCCACGTTAAAATCTCCGTTATCTCAAATTTCAGAAATAGTTGACACCGTGAGCTGCCAGCATAACGGATACAACTAACCAACATACAGATTAGGGGATTCCCGCAATCTAAATCTGATTTTCCTGAATTTTTGCAACAATCTGTAACATTTGTTGACTTTGGGGAAGTCAGTAGTCAGTAATTAGCAATCACCCTGCTTCCCAGTCTCTGGCTGGGAACGCCACTTTAGAGGCTCTGCCTCGTCTAATCTAACCGGAGGCAGAGCCTGAGACCCAGGATTCCCAGGCTGAGTCTGGAAACGAAGCCAAAGTTATGACCGATGACTAATTACTAATGACTAAATTACCAGCCCAGAGCCGAATAAAACTCGCTGGCGGGTACTTGATCTGCTGCTGCTTCTGATGTTGCATCCGAGTCTGGTTGCACCCGAATTTCGGTACAAAAAGTCGATGTGCTGAAACCGCCAAAGCGCTTTACGGTACTCGTCCGCATCCGCACGTTCGGATTAGCAAACCAGAAACGCTCGATCGAACTCATCGTCTCGTATTCCGTAATCAGCAGCAGCCCATCCTCATCATCCATCTCAAAACGGCCAGCTACCGGCACAATTTCCGCATAGCCCCGTTCCCGCAACATCAAACCCTGCCGGGGATTTTCAGGATCGGGGACGATCGCGAACACCGTAGACCCTTTATGATTCTCATCATCCTTATCCCACGCCATCGAGCCGTGCCATGTCACAAAAGCCCCCCCAGCAGCCCGGCTCGGATCGACTTCGTGCATCTTGCAAATCTCCGCGACTCTAGCGTCATCGGCAGCTAGGGCTGTTACCTGAATATTTGAATCCCCAATCTCCGCTTGGCGGAAAGCGAGGTGGTGAGTGCTGCGCTGAGAACGCCACTCCCCAGCACTGCTTTGAAAAAACTCCATTGCATCCATACGAACTAGCTCCTTTGGCTTATGCTTCCCGGTGTTGACGCCTTTTTATGATAGAGCTCCCCCCACTTAGATGTACTTTTGCTACACAAATTAGTCTCAAAATGTCTACTTTGGACATATTGTCAAGTGAATGTTATGATAGTTTACAATGTAGGAGATACAACAAATCCTGCGAAACGTCATTCCGATCAATTTCGCATCAATCTCAGCAAACAGGAGGAGCGATTTATGGATATGCCTACAACCAGCCTCAGCATGGAACAGCAGTTCAAACTTCAAGTGCTGCGCGAAGAAGTAAAAAGGTTAAGCCAAGACCAAGCTCAGGAATACTTGCTCGAAGTTATGCGGCAAAACATGGTAAAAGAAAACCTGTTAAAGCATTGGATGAAGAATATGTGAACTCTTCGAGCATTTCTTCACAAAAATCAGTGGCTTGTATCTGCAAAAAGTACGATCGAGCTTTTAATCATAAAATCCAGAATCCCGCTTTCTCCAAGAAAGCGGGATTCTAAATTGACAAAAGTTTTACGCAGTTTTTTTTGTCGTTACCATACTCAGCAAATTAAATTCTTTTCACCCCTTAGAGAGGGACGAGAGTTTGTGTAGCCCGATTGTTTCAACTTGTCGGGGAATCAACCAAAACGGCCGCTCACATAATCTAAAGTAGACTCTTCCTTTGGACTTTGGAAAATTACCTCAGTCTTGTCACACTCCACAAGATAGCCAAACCGTTTCCCATCGTCAGAAAGTTTAGCATTGAAAAAAGCAGTCAGGTCAGAAACCCGAGAAGCCTGCTGCATATTGTGAGTAACGATCACAATCGTATACTTTTCCTTAAGTTCCCGCATCAACTCCTCAATCTTAATCGTAGAAATCGGGTCAAGAGAAGCGCAAGGTTCATCCATTAACACTACATCAGGATTAATCGCGATCGCCCTAGCAATACACAAACGCTGCTGCTGGCCACCCGAAAGAGAAAAACCGCTTTGCTTTAACTTATCCTTCACCTCATCCCACAAATAAGCTTGGCTGAGCGATTTTTCCACCAGCTCATCCATATCTCCCTTATAATTGTTCACCCTCGCACCGTAAGCAATATTGTCATAAATCGACTTCGGGAAAGGATTTGGCTTTTGAAACACCATCCCAATCTTGCGGCGCACCGCCACAGCATCAATATCAGGATCGTAAAGATTTTGACCGTGGTAATCAATTCTACCCTCTAAACGAAAACCGCTAACTAAATCATTGAGTCGGTTAAAACATCGCAGAATTGTACTTTTGCCGCAGCCAGACGGCCCAATCAAGGCAGTAATGCGATTTTTAGGAATCTCCATTGAAACATTTTTAACCGCGTGAAAAGCGCCGTAAAAAATATTGATATTTTCTGTCCGTAAAACTGTTTCCGTTTGCTTGTCTAAATCCATCATCATACAGGTAACTATCCAATCGAATTTTACAAAATAAGGAGAAGATGAGAGCGATCGAGTTGGAGATAGGTAAAATCTTCCTTGTTCCTTCTTTTTACCAATTCCCCAAGTCTAAGGGTCTTCTTCCTTCAATAAACTTTTTGGCGAGTAGCCCAGCGAGAAAGAATACTCGTCAGCAAAACCATAATCACCAAAATCAAAGATGCTGCCCAGGCCAATTCTTTCTGTGCCTTAAAAGGAACCGTTGCAAAGTTGTACACCAAAACCGAAAGACTGGGAGTTGGCTTATCAAATCCTGCCGGCCAAAAAGGCGAATTGAGCGCCGTAAAAATCAAAGGAGCCGTTTCTCCAGCAGCGCGAGCAATTGCCAGTGTCACACCCGTTAAAATAGCCGGAATTGCTGCAGGCAAAACCACCTGCAACACCGTCTGATAATTAGAAGCACCCACACCAACCGACGCCCATCTAATATCTTGCGGGACGATTTGTAGAGCTTCGTCAGTAGTCCGCACAATCGTGGGCAACATCAGCACAGCCAGCGCCGCACCCCCTGCAATTGCCGAAAAACCTCCCATATTTACCACGAACAAACCGTAGGCAAATACCCCGGCAATAATCGAAGGAACGCCGCTGAGGACATTAGTAGCAAAGCGTACCCAGCGAGCTACTTGACCGCTGCTGAACTCCGACAAATAAACTGCTGCCAATACACCAAAAGGAACAGCAATTAAAGAAGCAATTCCCACCGTCATCAATGTACCGAGAATTGCATTAGCAATACCGCCTCCCGATAGTCCGGGTGGCGGTGGCAACTTGGTAAACAAGTCTAAATTCAGGCGATTGAAACCTTGTACTGTGACGTAGGAAAGCACTGCAAACAAAGGTAGCAGAGTCAGGGTCAGACTAGCTCCAGCGATTACAGTCATCGCCAGACTAAACAGCGCTTGCGGGCTGTTTTTAACCTTCTTTAAACTGCCTGTTTTCGATACTAAACGATTCTCGTCGGAGACGCTATTTGACATAAACTAAAACTATGTAGGAAATAACGGCAAACTTCTAGTTGTACTTCGCTCTTACTTGAGAAACAATCCACTCTGCCAAAATATTAACAATCAGTGTCATAATAAACAGAATTAGCCCAGTGTACATCAGAGCTGCTACTTGCAACCCGGAGGCTTCTGCAAACTGATTTGCCATCAGAGAAGCAATAGTATTTGCAGGAGCTAGCACAGAAAGACTTAACTGATTGGAATTGCCAATTAACAGAGTTGCAGCCATTGTTTCTCCCATAGCGCGACCGAGGCCGAGCATAATTCCGCCGACAATGCCGGAAAAAGCCGCCGGTACGAGCACTCTAAAAATTGTTGTCCAGCGAGTAGCTCCTAAACCTAGAGATGCTTGCCGCAAGTCGGGGGGGAGACTTGCCAAGGAGTCGCGGGAGATAGCAGTAATAATGGGCAAAGTCATGATTCCCAAAATTACTCCGGCTGGTAACATTCCCGGGCCCACTGGCGGGGTACTAAAAATCGGAAGCCATCCGAAAGTGCCGTTGAGAAACTTGCCGAGAGTGGTAATCATGGGAATCAATACAGCAATTCCCCACAAACCGTAGACTACGCTGGGAATGGCGGCTAAAAGTTCTACTAAAAAAACCAAAGCTGTACGCACTGGCAGCGGCAGAAAGTCCTCGCTCAAGAAAATGGCAGTCCCTACTCCTAATGGTACTGCAATTAAGAGCGCGATCGCCGAACTGACGATCGTCCCGTAAATCATCGGCAGCGCACCGTACTCTTCTTTAACCGGATTCCAGCTACTGCCAAACAGAAAGCCCAAACCGTACTGTTGAATCGCCGGTAAAGCCCGATAAGCAACGGTGAGCGCGATTACCAGCAAAATTACACCAACTCCTATGCCCAAAATCCGCGTCAGCCAGATAAAGCCTTGGTCTAAGGACTTTTCGGCTTGAGAGCGCGATCGGGTCTGCGATCGAGCGCTGTTATTATCTGAAATCATAGAAAAAAAAACCAAATATATAGTAGCCGAAAATAGCCTGTTTCGGAAAAAGCTAGAACGAAGCAGAAAGAAAGACCATAAATAAAATCAAAGAGGGGCGGGTTTATTAATTCCCTGACTTTTCAACAAGTATTTCTGGTCAAACCCACCCCTACACAGATGCACCGATTGTTACATAGAAGAGGGGCGGATTTATTAATCCCCTGACTTTTTAACAAATATTTCTGGTAAAACCCGCCCCACAGAAATATCTCTCTTCATTCTTGCTGATTTTTACCCGCACGCGCAATGCCGAAGGGCTTTTTTCCCTCTGACAACGGACAACAGTCAACAGTCAACAGTTACTATTTGGCAACCTCAATCTTGTAGTCTGCGCTGATGCCGTCAGCGGCCGCGGCTACTTTTTCTTTAACGTTTTGGGGTAGAGGAACGTAGCCCAATTCGGAACTAACTTTTTGACCTTCATTCAAGCCGTATTCAACCATTGCCTCTATGGTTTTGGCTTTGTTGGGGTCAGTAACTGTTTTGGGGACGAGCATCCAAGTGTAGGTGACAATTGGATAGGATTGAGCGCCTTCGGGGTCTTCGATAAATGCTCGCAGGTTTTCCGGCATCGGCACAGTTGCTAAAGCTTGAGAAGCTGATTCGTCGGTAGGTGCGACAAAGCTGCCTGCTTTGTTTTCCAAAGATGCAAATTTGACATTGTTGTTTTTGGCATAGCCGTATTCTATGTAGCCGAGGCTGCCTACGGTTTGCAGAATTTGCGCTGTGACGCCTTCGTTGCCTTTTGCGCCTACGCCTACGGGCCACTGTACTGTTTTGCCGTCGCCTACTGCACTTTTCCAGTCGGGGCTGATGGCACTCAGGTGTTTGGTGAAGACGGCGGTGGTACCGCTACCGTCGGAACGGTGGACGATGGTGATGGCTTGGTCTGGCAATTTCGCGCTTGGGTTGGCCGCTGCAATTTTGGGATCGTTCCAGTTGGTAATTTTACCGGCGAAGATATCTGCGTAAACGTCCCGTGGTAGTTTCAATGGTTCGGTTAAGTCTGGCAGGTTGTAGCCGATGACGATGCTGCCTGCTGTCATGGGCAGCAAGATTACACCTTTGTCGGCTGGAACTTTGGTGATTTCGTCGTCTTTCATGCCGGTGTCGCTGGCCCCAAAGTCTACTGTGCCTTTGGTAAATTGTTCGACTCCGGCGCCGCTGCCTACTGATTGATAGTTAATTTGTACTTTGGGGTTGATTTTGTTGAAGTCTTGAAACCAACGCTGGTACAGGGGGGCGGGGAATGAGGCACCGGCTGCGGTGATGGCTACGTCTGAGGCTAGGGCGAGTTTGGTGTTTTCCGCTGTGCCGGTGGCTGCAACGGGGGAAGCGCCGGGTGATGCTGCGGTGTCGCCGGGGCTGGGGCTGCGGCTTGTGGTTGTGCTGCCGCCGCCGCAAGCTGCTAAACTGAGGGCGATCGCCATAGCCGAAATTGCTGTAGTCAGACGGTTTGAATTAATCAAGTTGAGACGAAAAAGCATAGGTATACAAAAGTTTCGATCGTTATAGGGGTGTCCCGCATCAGCATAGCGCGCAAAAGTAAAGGTTAGGTTAAGAATCTTTACACTTAATCCAATTTAATATTAATTAATATTATTAATGTTATTTATGAGCTTGACAATTGTGAAATTATAAGATATAGGGCAGAGAAATAGCTAGGGAAACAAGCAGTCGATCGTCCGAGGGCGAAAAATTCCCGATTAAATTATCACAAGATCCAGGCTTGAGAACCAGAAAACCATAGAATGGTGGTTTTTTTGACAGTAGTGCTAGTATTAAGAATTTAAAAGCTGCGGGCATTGAAGCTTGCCTCTGACAAAGGCCTTCTGCCTTATACCTTCTGACGAATGCCGTTTGATGATAATGCCTGCTCCTATTGAATTAATCTGGGCTGTTATTGGTTTGCTCCTGACGATAGGAGGCACTTTTTTGCCTGCATCTGTCACAATTCCTATTGGGTTGTGGGACGATCGAGGACTTCAGGCCTACTCTTTAGGTGTTACCTATCAAATTGGCGCCGTTTTGCTAGTAGGCTGCATGGGGGGAAAAAATGCTGCGGCTCTCTCGCAAATTGCCTATTTGGCATTAGGATTAACTTTGTGGCCAGTTTTTTCTCAAGGCGGCGGCATCGGCTATCTCAAAGAAGCGAGTTTTGGATATTTGCTGGGTTTTGTACCTGGCGCTTGGGTGTGCGGCTGGGTGGCTTTTAAGGTAGCTTCGCGGCTGGAATCTATGGCTTTTAGCTGTTTGTGTGGTTTGTTCACTGTTCACGCGATCGGCTTAATTTATCTAATTTTTACTTACTGGCTGCCTCCGGCAAAAAAAACACCTTTATTTGAGGAGATTCTTAAATATTCGGTTTATCCCCTGCCGGGACAATTGGCAGTAGTTTGTGCGATCGCAGTGCTGTCATTTACTTTACGCCGCTTGATGTTTTATTAATTGCGAAGGAAGAAGGAAGAAGGAAGAAGTAACTGGAAATTGTGCAAAATAAGGTTATACTATCATTGCCCAACGGGAGAGTCATCTCGCTGCGGCTGGGATTGCTTTGCTGCACTGCATTCTGCTGACAAAAAACAGCGAAATTTGAGTAAATTATCCCCTGCCCGATGCCCCCTATTCAATTGCCTAATTCATGCGTTTTAAAAGAAATCCCTTGTTCTGGATTGCTGCTGTTATCAGTTTAGTTTTAGACCACCTGACTAAATTTTGGGTGGTACAAAATTTTGACTTGACGATTCCTCCGCAGACGCAGCCGCTGTTACCCGGAGTGTTTCACTTCACTTATGTTGTTAATACCGGTGCGGCTTTTAGTCTGTTCAGCAATGGCGGGGTGAATTGGTTGCGGTGGCTGTCTTTGGGCGTTAGTGTCGGATTGATTGTGCTGGCTTGGTTCGGGCCGCGAATTAACCGCTGGGAACAAGCTGGCTACGGTTTGATATTGGGGGGAGCACTGGGGAACGGCATCGATAGATTTGTTTCGGGTCATGTGGTAGATTTTATCGATTTTCGGATAATTCGGTTCCCGGTATTTAATCTTGCGGATGTGTTTATTAATGCTGGGATTATCTGTTTGTTGATTGCAACTTTTCACAGTGCACCGCCTACTCCGACTACTCCGAGAACTCAGGACGATCGCGATTCTATTTCAGAGTAGCTTTTAAGAAGTCAATCAATTTTAGATCTTAGATTTTAGATTTTAGATTAACCCACGCACCGGTTGTACCGTTCTCAGGTTTATCGGGTGCCGAGCTTTTTTTTGCTTATCCACTAATGAAGCCAGGGGCCTCGCCACCAATTGCTTTCGGTCATTTGTCCGTTGTCTGTTGTCAGAAGGTATAGGTATCAACTTAAAGTTAGAGTGATTTATGAGCTATAATTATATTCTTTATTGCTAAGGCTAAACTCGCTCCCCCTTCAAAACACTTTGGTTGAAAATCCCGAATTTATCCGTCGGATAAATTCCAAAATCTAAAATCTAAAATCTAAAATCTAAAATCTAAAATCGGATGACTCCTAATCCATTTGCTCAAGAACGCTTACTATTTGCTCCAGCAACGCCCGATGCTGATGCTATCCCGACTATTTTTGCTTTTCCCAACGAGTACACGGTGGGTATTACCAGTCTCGGCTATCAGATAGTGTGGGCAACTTTGGCTGTGCGATCGGATATTGAAGTGGGTCGTTTATTTACTGATATTCGCGAACCACTTCCCCGACATCCAGAGTTACTGGGATTTTCGCTTTCTTGGGAACTAGACTATGTAAATATTCTCAATTTATTGGAATCTCTAGAAATTCCGATTTGGGCGTCAAAACGAACTGATAATCATCCGATAGTATTCGGCGGCGGCCCGGTTTTTACGGCTAATCCCGAACCTTTTGCCGATTTTTTTGATGTGATTTTGCTGGGAGATGGCGAACATCTCATTGACAATTTTATTGATGCTTGTAAAGAAGTCCGTACCGCCGACAGACAAACTAAATTGCGGCATTTAGCCCAAGTTCCGGGAGTTTACGTCCCCAGTTTGTACGAAGTAACTTATCTGGATGCGGCTGAGGGGATTAAAGCGATTCAGCCTGTCGATTCTGGAATTCCCAGTATGGTTGAAAAACAGACTTATCGCGGCAATACTTTATCTGCTTCCACTGTGGTGACAGAAAAAGCTGCTTGGGAAAATATTTACATGGTGGAAGTGGTTCGGAGTTGTCCAGAAATGTGCCGTTTTTGTTTGGCAAGTTATCTGACTTTGCCGTTTAGAACTGCGAGTTTGGAGGGTTCGCTAATTCCGGCGATCGATCGCGGTTTAGCTGTGACTAATCGTTTGGGTTTGTTGGGTGCTTCGGTCACTCAGCACCCGGAATTTGAAGCGTTGCTGGATCATTTGAATCATCCGAAATACGACGGCGTGCGGCTAAGTCTTTCTTCGGTACGGACGAATACGGTGACAGTTAAATTGGCAGAAATATTAACAAACAGAGACAGCAAATCTGTGACAATTGCGGTGGAAAGCGGGAGCGATCGCCTCCGCAAAATCGTTAACAAAAAACTCACAAATGACGAAATTATCCAAGCTGCTATCAATGCTAAGGCTGGCGGCTTAAAGGGAATTAAACTTTACGGGATGGCGGGAATTCCCGGTGAAGAAATGGAGGATTTAGAGGAGACGGTGGAGATGATGCGGGTGATTAGAAAAGCCGCTCCAGGTTTGCGGTTGACTCTGGGATGCAGCACTTTTGTCCCGAAATCTCACACTCCTTTTCAGTGGTTTGGAGTGAATAAAGATGCGGAGAAGAGGCTGAAGTTTTTAGATAAAGAATTGCGTAAGTTAGGTTTAGAATTTAGACCTGAAAGCTATAACTGGTCGGTGATTCAGGGTTTGTTGTCAAAGGGCGATCGGCGGTTGTCTCGGCTGTTGGAATTAGTGCGGCATTACGGCGATACTTTGGGCAGTTATCGGCGGGCATTTAAGGAGTTGCGGGGACAGTTGCCTGAGATGGATTTTTATGTTTTTCAAGAGTGGGAATTGGATCAGGTTTTGCCTTGGAGTCATTTAAAAGGGCCGCTACCGGAGGCGACTTTGAAGAAGCATTTGGCTGAGGCGATGACTCATACAAAAGGATGTGAAAATTCACTAATTCCGGTTTAGTAAAAAGGAGAACTGGAAAAATAACGACTGGTTTGAAAACTCCTAGTAGCTACTATATTGAGAGCATCACAACTTTTCCACCGTGTCCAATTACTTGCGAAGCTGAGTTAATCGCTACCAAAAATCGGATTGATTCTATTGTGAGTCGGAGCAATCTCACGCAGGACACTCGGCATTACTTAAACGTGTTGGGTACTATTGTTTATGATTACGAATAAAAACATGAGCCACTGCCAGTCTTGAAAGGTATCGCACTACTGAAAGCATTGATGGTTGAGGACAATATTCAAGAAAAAGATTTGGTTGATATTTTTGAATCCGAGTCTTCGGTATCTGAGGTGATGATGTGGCATTTTTTGAGTATAATTAATTGCCAGGATACTGGGATGAGTGACGCACTATAATATAATTATGTCCGAAGTCCAACCGAGAGAAATTCAGCGTTATACTACGCCAGACAACAGAGTGCCTTTCGAGGAATGGTTTAATGTTCTCCGAGATGGCAAAGCTAAAGCTAGAATTAGGTTGAGATTAGACAGAGTTAAACTCGGCAATCTGGGAGATTATCGATTTGTTGGAGAAGGAGTCTATGAATTAAAAATAGATTACGGTCCTGGATACCGAATCTATTTCGGACAAGTCGGCACAACTATTATCCTGCTTTTAATAGGCGGGGATAAAAGCACTCAAGGCCGAGACATACAGCAAGCTATCAAATACTGGACTGATTACAGGAGTGAAGATAATGCCTAAAAGTTTACCTTACCATCCATTTCTAATAGAATCTCTCAAAAAGCCAATAGATTCTGCTATGTATGTAGAGGCTTTTTTTGAAGAAGAAAACCCGGAGGCAGAACTGCTAAAAATGGTACTTAGCAATGTAGCAGAAGCTCTTGGCAAACAGCAGATGTCTCCTGAACAATATGAAGTGCAATTAAAAAAACTGGATGAATTGCTGTCGCAGCAAGGAAGTGATGCGATTTACAATCTGGGAACTTGGCTGAATGCTTTGGGATTGAAACTAACAGTTGCTGTTTGTACTGATACAGAGGATAATACTGCCAATGCTGAAATTACCGCACAATTAAGTGTTTAGCAAAATTCAAAAAATGCCTAACTTTCGATATTCGTCGCTGATTAATGCTACCGTTGAAGCAGTCTGGAACTTTCACGAAAGGCCCGACATTCTGCAACTTTTGACTCCGCCTTGGCAACCGGTGAAAATCATTCGCCGCGAAGGGGGACTCGATGTGGGTGCTGTATCAGAATTTCGCCTGTTATTGGGGCTGATTCCTGTAAAATGGGTGGCTACTCACACTGAGTGCGAACAATATCGCTTGTTTGTTGATGAACAAACTGAGGGGCCGATGGCACGTTGGACTCATCGACACGAGTTTACCTCAGAAAATGGTAATACTAGATTGACAGATGCGATCGCATTTTCGATACCGGGCGGCCCGATTGTCGATTTGTTGTTAGGTTGGTGGGTGGAAATGCGGTTAACAGATATGTTTCGCTACCGCCACGAAGTCACAAAAAGAGAGTGCGAGAAAAATGCAAACAACGGCTGAATATTACTGTGCTTTCTGCGGCGAACCGAGTACAACTTTTGTTGATATCAGCGGTGGTATGGAACAATCTTATATCGAAGATTGTCAGGTTTGCTGTCGCCCGAATGTTCTGTATGTCAGAATAGATGAAGATACCCTGGATATTGAAATAGATACTGACTATCAAGAATAAGTGACTATCAAAATGTATGAATTGCCTTTGATTCTGACTTGGTAGAATTCATAAATCTTGAAGCGGCTGCTTCTACGAAAGCCTTAAAAATTCGAGAGTTGAACGAACAGTTGGGCGACATTTCCGGGTGCCATTGAATCGCTACCATCCAAGGGTGATAGCAGTGTTCCATTGCTTCTACCAAAGTGTCAGGTGCATTGGCTACTATTTGCCAATCGGATGTTACCTTCCGCACTGCTTGATGATGCCAGGAAACAACTGTTGTTGAAGTTTTTCCCATAATTTTTGCTAGCCGACTGTTTGGCTCAATTTCAATGGTATGCTCGATCGCACGTGGCGGAATTCCCGATCCATGATTAACCTCATCTCCGTAAGCATCCGGTACGTGAATCACCAAACTGCCGCCGCTGGCTACGTTCAACATTTGCATTCCCCGGCAAATCCCCAACACAGGTATGTCAGCCTTCAAAGCTAGCTTTGCTAAGCTTAATTCAAAATTGTCGCGTTCTGCATTAACCGAGTAAACTGTGCGATCGACATAACCGCCATAAAGTTCTGGGTTGATATCTCCGCCCCCGGAAAAAATCAAACCATCTACTGCATCCAAAATACTAGCCGGATCTAATTGATTGGGCGGCAGTAAAATCGGAATGCCACCAGCCGCCTGAACTGCATCAATATAAGTTCCATTTAAACGATATTCGCCTGCTGGACAGCGGTTGTATGTTGTGATGCCAACGATAGGAAATTTTTTCATTTGCTAGCGATTTGGAGATAATTAATTAGATTAATACACAAATTTGGGACTACTTGTAATCAGTTTTTCATGGGCATTGCTTAGAGCCACGCCCCACAATAAAACTTACTTATTGTGAAACAGGCATCTTGCCTGTTTCTTGTCTGATTACTTGTGATTGATTCCTAGATTAAACTGAGCATTCGCTGCACGGCTGTCTAATTTGTAACAGTTTTAGTATTAGTTTCCGGCAGCGGTTTGCGCGTACACAGATAAGCCAGCGGCCCGAACAGTGGCACTAATGTTACAGCCCAAAATGCTGTATAATTCTGCATTCCTCGGCGCGCCATATCGTCTGCCAACAAAGCCGGAAATAGTAGGCAAAGCAGACAAAAATCTAAACTCATTACGTGGATAAAACGGCTGGTTTGCCACTGCCCAATAAAATCCGACCAATCGCCTTTTGTCAAGCCAAAGGCAACTAAACCAACAGCAGCTAATGTTAAGAAAATTCCAGTAAAACGGGAGTCTAATATCTTTAAAAAGATATTTTTAGGAGCAGAAAATTCTGGATTAGGTTCGCGCAGGGCTAAATAAGGCAGCAAGGCAAAGGCGCCGACACCAAAGGATAAAGTGGCAAATAGCCATGCAGGTATTTTCTGACCTCTGCCGTCAGCAAATAAGACGCAACTGTAGATGAGCGGCCAGACTCCCATGATGTAGAATAACGCTACAATTAAAGGGTTGATGTCTGCTATTTTGCCTGTGGAAAGATTGGTAATTAGTATGATGGTTTTTTCTGGGCTGTCGGGTGGTGCAAATACAAAGGCGTAGGTGAGAAATGCAATCCAAATCAGCCAAAATCCTATTTTTCTGAACATAGTGAGTTTTTCTTAATTCTGATATTACTATAACAATAGTAAAGGGTTTTTGAATAAGATTTTTTTTATTTACCGCAGAGGACGCAGAGTACGCAGAGGAAGAGAGGAGAATATATGAATGTATTGCTATTTGGTATTGCTCGTTTTGGGTAGATTGCTAAATTTTTGCATAAATTGGCGATCGATCCAATCTTTCCAGTACCACAGCAGCGCCGATTCCCACATGAAAGATCCGCGAGATGCGATCGCCCTTTTATTCCCCGTACCAATTAACCCTAAGTATTGTTCCTGCGGTGCAAAGGGTTTCAGCGGTTTTTTCAATAAAAACTGCTGCAAATTTTCAAACAGCGGTTTGCCCTGACGCACGGCAAACACTCCAGCTTTTGGACGGGGATAATTAACCATCGCAGCGATATCTCCAGCCGCAAATACGTTGGGGTGAGAGAGTGATTGCAGGCAATCGTTGACTTGCATAAAGCCGTTTGAGTCTACTGCTAAACCGGATTCTCCGATCCAATTGGCTGCCGATGCTTGTGTTACCCAAAAAATGCGATCGCACTCTAATTCTAAACCTGATTTACAGGAAATTTGGTAATCGGTAGGGAATTGAAGAGTGGTTTCCCTCTCAAGCTTTTTTACAGCACAGACTTTTTCCTTTAAATGCAATTGAATGCCGCGACTGATGAGAATTTCTTGAAGGCGTCGGCGCACCCGCTGATTGTGTCCCTCCATCAATTCAGCACCGCTGTGAAACAAATGAATTTGTGATGATAAGTTTTCTAAATTTTCTTCCCTCTTCCTTCTTGCTTCTTCCTTCTTCCCTCTTCCTTCTTGCTTCTTCCTTCTTCCCTCTTCCTTCCCCAATCGAGATTGCATATTTAATGCTAATTCTACGCCGCCGGCACCGCCCCCTACAATCGCTATCTGCAGCGGTTTTGGGGGATGGTTGTGGCTTTCGGAAATTAACTGATTCCAGCTAGCTAAAAACTCCGGTACGGGTTTAGCTGGAATTGCATATTCTGCGGCACCCGGTACAGATAAAGTCGCAGGAGTGCTGCCGATATCCACAGAAAGCAAATCAAAATTAACCGGAGGGCGAGTTTGACAAATAACTAAATTTTTGTTAAGGTCGATCGCGATCGCCCGATCGACCAATATTTGACACCCGGCAAATTCAGCGAGCGATCGCAAATCGATGTGACATTGATCGTAATCGTAAAACCCGGCAACGTGCCCCGGCAGCATCCCCGAATAAGGCGCGTGCAGGACATCGCTAATCAGAGTCAAACGCACTCCAGACAGCGGTTTGATGCCGAACATTTTTAATACAATAGCATGACTGTGACCGCCACCAATTAACACTAAATCTTTCACAATTACAGATGTTCGATCGAAATATTCCAGCACCGATATTGTACAGCACTCGCATTCCTTGGGCCACACTGTCCGGTAAAGAGAGCTTGCAGTGCGTAATGAATAATTTCCCAGCACTTTGACATAATGCTCTCATCTACTCTCTGTCTCATAGATTATACTTCGCTCAGTTGCGATCGCATAACATCAATCCACCTATTGCACTTAACCGATTTCACATTCAGCGCCAATGGCTGTAGACTGTAGAGCGAGCAAATTTTATCACCAAATTATGCCGGGGTGTGTTTCGATAGCTAACTCACCATTCAAAACTATGACATTACGCATCATTCCGCGCAGTTGGCAGCGATCGATTAAAACTCTTTTCCCGCTTCTGTTTGCCCTCTCATTCATTATAGTATTGCTGGCGAACAACTTGATTCCGGCGATCGCCCAGCAACCCCGCCAGGAAATTCGCGGCGTTTGGATGACGACAAACGACAAAGACATCCTCAGAGATCGTCGCAAACTAGGAGATGCTGTCAGCCAATTAAAGCGGTTAAATTTCAACACTATTTATCCTGTAGCCTGGAATTCTGGCTATGCAATGTATCCCAGCTATGTAGCGCAGCAAAGAGACATTCAACCCTTTGTTTACAGAGGGTTAGATGGACAAGATATGCTCGCCGATTTAATCGATCAAGCTCACCGCCAAGGCCTGCTAGTAATTCCTTGGTTTGAGTTTGGTTTCATGGCTCCCCCCACATCAGAATTAGCCTTAAATCATCCCGATTGGCTGACACAAAAACAGGACGGCAGCCAAACATCAAACGACGCCGGTGGCGAAGTAGTTTGGCTCAATCCCTTTCATCCAGAAGTCCAGCAATTCATTACCGAACTCGTACTAGAAATCACCACTCAATATAACGCAGACGGCATACAATTTGACGATCACATGAGTTTGCCGGCCGAATTTGGCTACGATGACTACACAGTTGCTTTGTATACCAAAGAAACAAAAAAAGCTCCGCCAAAAGATTTTCAAAATCCAGCATGGGTGCAGTGGCGAGCAAATAAAATTACCGCTTTTATGTCACAGCTAAATCAAGCCGTCAAAGCAGTCAAACCCCATGCAATTTTCTCGATTTCTCCCAATTATTACGATTTTGCTTACAAACATCACCTACAAGATTGGCTGGCTTGGGTGCGTTTGGATATTGCCGACGAGCTAATCGTGCAAGTCTACCGTCCCAATCTAGAATCATTTGTGGACAAGATTAACCGTCCAGAAATGCAAGAAGCACAGCAAAAAATTCCCACCGGAGTTGGGATTATGACAGGTTTGAGGAATAACCCAGTACCGATTCACCAAATTAAATCTCAGGTGCAAGCAGTCCAAGGATACGGCTTAGGTGTCGCTTTCTTCTACTACGAAAGCTTGTGGGAATATGCACCAGAACCCCTCGCCCATCGACTTTCTCAATTTAGTGCTTTCTTCCCGTCTTCTGCATTCCGAACAGCGCTACAAATACCCAGACGCGCGGCGACTTTCCCTCCGCCTGCGCCACCCAAACCAGACCTGAAAGCTAAGCCAGAGCAACCTATTAAAAACACCGCACCTTCGCCCTCGCCAACCACGTAACATAATTAAAAAGTAGGGTGCGCAATGCGCACCTTACCGCGATATCAATCATTAATCATCAATAAAAATGCAAACTAACCAAAAACTTTTACTTCCAAAAATGGGCTGTGGCACTTGGGCCTGGGGCAACAGATTTCTCTGGGGCTACAATGAAAGTATGGACGAGGAATTGCAAGCCGTTTTCAATCTTTGTGTTAGTAACGGCGTCACTTTATTCGATACCGGCGACTCTTACGGAACAGGGAAATTAAACGGACGCAGCGAACAGCTTTTGGGGCAGTTTTCTCAACAATATCAAGGTAAAAATAAAGACAGTATTTGTATTGCGACAAAACTGGCTGCTTATCCTTGGAGACTGACGCGACAATCAATGATATCGGCTTCCAAAGCCTCTGCTGGGCGCCTCGGAAAAAATGTAGATTTGGTACAAATGCACTGGTCTACAGCCAATTACGCTCCTTGGCAAGAGGGGGCTCTTTTAGACGGTTTGGCTGACCTTTACGAGCAAGGATTGGTTAAGGGAGTGGGCTTGTCTAATTACGGCCCGAAACGGCTGAAATGGGTGCATCGGAAATTTAGCGATCGCCAAATTCCTATTGTTACTTTACAAGTGCAATATTCACTACTTTCTACCTATCCGGTGACAGAACTCGGATTGAAAGATGTTTGCGATGAATTGGGGATAAAATTGATTGCTTACAGTCCTCTAGCCTTGGGTTTGCTGACAGGTAAATACTCGGAAAATGGCTCTCTTCCTAAAGGTATCCGAGGTTTGGCGTGCAAGCAGTTGCTTCCGGGAATGCGATCGCTTTTGGAGTGTTTGCGAGAAATAGCCGCATTCAGAAACAAGACTGTTTCGCAGGTAGCCATCAACTGGTGCATCTGCAAAGAAACTATTCCGATTCCTGGGGCTAAATCTGCGGCACAGGCGAGGGAAAATATCGGTGCTTTGGGGTGGGAGTTAGACTCGGGCGAGATTGCCGAATTGGATAAAGCGGCGGCGAGTGTAGATAAGAAAATGGTGCAGAATATCTTTCAAACTCGATAATTAGATAGCGGTAAGGTGCGCACTGCGCACCCTACATATAAAGCTAACCGCAAAAATTTTCCACACACCGCACAAACATTTCTACACCCATCCCTAGCGCAGTTTCATCAAAATCAAAACGCGGGTGATGGTGCGGGTAAGCCAAGTTTTTCTCTGGATTTGCTGAGCCCAAAAAGAAATAACAACCGGGAACTTCTTGCAAAAAGAACGACATATCCTCGCCGCCCATTGTTTGACATTCTGGCACGATTCCCGCAGGAGTTTCTACAACCGATTCTGCCACGTCGCGCACCAATTCAGCTATTCTCGAATCATTAATAACTGGCGGATAAAGCGAACAATAATCTAATTGGTAATTTGCCCCGTGACTGTGACAAATTCCGGCAATTAGTTGCTCGATTCGCTTGGCAAAATAACCTTGATATGCTGGGTTGAAATAGCGCACCGTGCCACCGATTTGAGCGGTGTCGGCAATGACGTTGTGGGTGTGGCCTGCGTGGAATTTGCCTACAGTTACTACCGCTGAGTCGATCGGGTCAATGTTCCGCGCGACGATTGCCTGCAAAGCGCTGACAATTTGGGCTGTAACTACGATCGCATCCACAGTCTGATGTGGCATTGCGCCGTGTCCGCCTTTGCCAAAAATCGTGCAGTCAAAAACTTCGACAGCCGCCATCAAAGCGCCGCTGCGGACGCCTACAGTGCCCAAAGGTAGATTGTTCCACAAATGCAAGCCGACGATCGCATCAACATCAGGATTCTTCAAAACTCCCGCTTCAATCATCGGTTTTGCGCCCCCTGGCCCTTCTTCGGCGGGCTGAAAGATAAATTTTACTTTACCCGAAAAGCTGTGTTTGTGTTTTGCGAGATAACAGACAGTACCGAGGGCGATCGCAGTGTGGCCGTCGTGGCCGCAAGCGTGCATAATTCCATCATGCTGCGATCGATAATCCACCTCATTTTCCTCTTGAATAGGCAAAGCATCCATATCCGCGCGAATTGCCAAAACCCGCCCCGGTTTGCCGCTGTCTATAGTGGCGACAATACCAGTTTTAGCAATATTAGTTTCATGATCTATTCCCCATTCCTGCAACTTTTGCGAGACAAACTGCGCCGTTAAATTTTCATCAAAACTCAACTCCGGCTTTTGGTGCAAAAGGCGACGCCATTCGACTAGCTGAGGCTGCAAATTTCTAATCTCCAGCCGCAATTGAGATAAATCGACAGACGTTAAATTCGGTAAAGTAGAAACCATGTTTTATTCTCCTTTTTTTGATTAGGTTTTAGATTTAATCACTTAATAAATGGTAATCACTAATTATAGCAGCCCAGAATAAGTTGTTAAACTCTCTCTTCTCTTTCTCTGCGCTCTCTGCGCTCTCTGCGGTTAAAATAAAATCTTCTTCAATCCTATCCCAGTTGTGCAGGAGATTTTTTTTTAATGAACCGCAGAGGGCGCAGAGTACGCAGAGGAAGAGCAGAATGAGAAAGAGAGGTGTTTAGAATAGGGTTATTTAGAAGTTTGAGCAACTAAATTAACCCCTGGCAGTAACCGCTCTAAATCTAAATCTGAAGCAATTTTAGCTAATTTAGCAAGGTCAGTCGGGTCATCTAAATGCGGCAAAATACCCAACACAGGTATTTGAGTCAGCGACTGGATCAAATCAACGGGCGCTAGATCGGCAATTTCTTGTTCCGAATAAGCTTTAACGCAATTGAGCACAATTCCTCTCAGCTTAAAACCAGTGTGTCTGGCGAGAGCAACATTCGCTACAGCTTGCCCGATCGCCCCCAACCTCACAGGTACTACCAAAACCCCCCTCAGCCGCCAATCCCTGGCAATATCGGCCACCGTCAGTTCCCACGTTACAGGCGAGCCCAGCCCTCCCAAAGCTTCCACCAACACAAAATCCTTGCGCTCCGAGAGGCTTTGCCACGCCGTCCAAACCTTTTCGAGTTCGATACGTCTCCCCTCCCGTTCGGCGGCGATCGGCGGTGCTAGAGGCGCATCAAAGTGCAGCGGATTGAGTTCTTCGGGGGATTGGTCGAGGGTAAATAAACGAGTGTATAGTTCGCGATCGCCCGTTCCCGTTTGCAACAGCTTCATAATTCCCAAACTGCGATCGGGAAAATACATTTGCCAATAAGCAGCCAGAGCGCTGGTCAAAACAGTTTTGCCCGCGTCGGTATCAGTTCCAGCAATTAGCAGCGAGTTCATTGGCAAAAAGCTAACAAATAATTGGCCTCAACCTCAGTCTAGGGGAATTTTGCCAGAAGTTTAGAGTTCTGGCGACGGTGCGGGTGTTGGTGCTGGTTCCGGTGACGGCGTGGGTTCCGGTGACGGCGAGGGTGCAGGAGTTGGGGCCGGTTCCGGTGACGGTGCGGGTGTTGGGGCCGGTTCCGGTGACGGTGCGGGTGTTGGCGCGGGTGTTGGTGCTGGTGCGGGTGTTGGCGCGGGTGTTGGTGCTGGTGTTGGCGACGGCGCGGGCGTTGGTTTGGGTGCGGGAGTTGGTGCGGGCGTCGGTTTGGGCGTCGGTTTGGGCGCTGGAGTCGGCGCGGGCGTCGGTTTTGGTGTCGGAGTTGGCGCTGGGCTTGGTTCTGGGCTGGCTTCTGGGCTGGCTTCTGGGCTCGGTTCCGGCAAAGGTTCGGGGCTCGGTTCCGGCAAAGGTTCGGGGCTCGGTTCCGGCAAAGGTTCGGGGCTCGGTTCCGGTAAAGGTTCGGGGCTCGGTTCCGGCAAAGGTTGCGGGCTTGGGGTTGGCAAAGGTTGCGGGCTTGGGGTTGGCAAAGGTAGTGGGTTTGGTATCGGAGTTAGTGTCGGCGTCGGACTTGTAAGTGCTGGCGCTGTCGGAGTGGGCTTGGGGCGCGAATTGTTGAGAAATGAGCCGACTAAAGCCCAGGAACCGAAGCCCGTCAAGATTACTAAGCCCGCCAGCAGACCGATCGCAGCGATGGGATTGTCCCAAAAAGTCTCGCCAGCAGGCTCACTTAACGGGTCTGGCTGGTTTGGCGGGGGGGAACTCTGGGCGGCGGGCTCTGGCGGCCTGCCCACGGCCACCGTTGCTATTAGCGAAGGGTTTGTCGGCACCACTGCTGGCGGCGCGGGCGGTACAGTTGGCTGGCTAGGCTTAGGATTAGTTTGGGCGTCGAGTGCTTGGGCAACTTCGCTGACAGATTGATATCTATCGCCTGGAGATCGGCTCAACATCCGATTCAGCACCAAAGCCAAACCCGTGCTCACCTGCACTCGCTGCTGCCAATTCCACTGCAGCGTTGTTTGATCGAGCAATTCCTGCGGTTCTTTGCCTGTCAGCAGGACGATCGCCGTTACAGCTAAAGCGTAGAGGTCGCTGCTGGCTGTTGCTCGCCCGCTGTGCAACTGTTCCATCGGCGCGTAGCCTATTTTACCGACAGTTGTTGCGTGGGCTGTTCCTTCGGGAGACTGGACTTTGGTGGCGAGTTCCTTCACCACTCCAAAGTCAATCAGCACCGGCAACTTGTCGTTTTCACGGAGGATGATATTTTCTGGGGAGATGTCGCGGTGGATGATGCCGCGGGCGTGGATGTGAGCGAGTACCGGCAGCATTTGCCGGATAAATACCAAGACTTCGGCTTCCGTGAAGGCGCGACCATTTGAAGTTCGATCGAGCAACAGTTCGCGGTAAGTCATCCCTTCCACGTAATCCTGCACTAAAAACAAACGCTGGTTCTCTTCAAATATTGCCCGAAACTGGGGAATTTGCGGGTGCCCAATTTGGTAAAGTATTGCCGCCTCTCTTTGAAACAATTCCTTCGATTTTTCCAAAACGTAAGGCCCGCTTTGCACAGGGATCAATTCCTTCAGGGCGCAGCGTTCTTGAAACCGTCCCAAATCTTCTACTAAATAAGTCCGGCCAAATCCTCCTTGACCTAAAATATTCACCAAGCGGTAGCGGTTTTGTAGGAGAGTTCCAATAGCAATAGGTGGCTGCATAAGTTTAAGTAGAAACTGTTAAAAAATAGACGATCGCTCACAGACTTAGTAATGCTAGGTCTTTAATGCTCTTGAGCATACTTCACTATCTGTAGTCCCCAGTCCCGACCAAAGTTAGTATTTTACATTTTTTTGACATTCTTGGACGCAAGGATGCTCAGAAACCGGGTTTTTTCACGAAAATACACAGGTTGCAACCCGCAAATCCGATCGAAAACCCGGTTTCTGCGTCAATATCTCAAGGGAGAAATGCACGATTTTTCGTAGAAACCGGGTTTTTTGGCTTTAGCCCTAATAAATTGTCGCCCCTCGGTCTAGGCTATACATCTCTATAAAGCTGGAGATTATTTATGGGAGATGTCTGCTGACTACTGACTACTGACTAAGCTTTGCTTTCACCATGTCTTGAATTCTGTTACCGTCTGCTTTGCCTTTAAGCTGCTGCATTGCCTTGCCCATCACCTTGCCCATATCTTTTGCAGAAGTAGCGCCAACCGAAGCAATCACTTCGTCAACGACTTGACTCACCTCTTCGTCTGACATCTGCGGCGGCAAATACTCTTCAACAATTGCCAACTCCGCCTCCTCTTGTGCCACTAAATCTTCGCGGCCACCTTTGCGGTATTGTTCGATCGAATCCCGGCGCTGTTTGGCTATTTGCATCAAAATTTCCATTTCTTGAGCTTCTGTCAGCGTCTCTTGGCCGGAGGGACGAAGGCTGACTTCTTTTTCGAGAATAAATTTCTTGATGCCGCGAACTGTTTCCAAGCGAACTTTGTCCTTGGACTTCATGGCTGCTTTGATTTCTGCGTCAATGCGTTCTCTTAAGCTCATCGATTTCTACCTTGCTTTGCCCAATATCAAAAATCTGGAGTATGCTTCCGATTCTTAACTTTTTTTACAGTATTTTTCAAGTTTATTGCCTGTTGGCGGCATTTTTATCGCATTGAACCCGGATGCCTTCGGCCTTCGGCTGAATTTTGGGCGGCTAGACTTCCAGCCTCGGCGCCAAATTGACTCACGCCAGAACTTTTAGACGCCGGGACACAAGTGCGATCGTACTTCTGCCAGTACAGAGTTCGCTAGAACCCACATTCCACACCTTGGGGGTGTCACACAGCATAATTACGCAGAATGCTCTATCTTTACAGTAATAAATTATGCCTTTAAAAAGTAACTTATCCGTTAATGTACGGTATTCTAGTCTAACTTATAGTTTTATTGGTGGATAAAAATAAGTAAAAACCGATTGTGACCGTTGAGGGTGCCGAAAGAGGGCTAGAAACCGGGTTTCTCGGACATATTTCTGCAAGTCCTATTCAATTCGTCTAACTTCACACTTGTGGTCGCCCCGAAAGTTAAATCTATTAAAAAATTGACTGAATATTTCTAGTTTCAGATGGTAAGATAGCGATGGAATAAACGTCCTGCAAGAGGCCTGCTGTGATCCGTTCTGCTACTTTACCGCTTCCGCTTCCCGAGCCGCCGGTTTCCGCTCATGACCGTCTGCGGCTGTTCTCCGGTTCTGCTAATGTTCCCCTCGCCCAAGAGGTGGCTCGCTATCTGGGGATCGATTTGGGGCCGATGGTTCGCAAGCGGTTTGCTGATGGGGAACTCTACGTTCAAATTCAAGAATCAATTCGGGGTTGCGATGTTTACTTGATTCAGCCAACTTGCTGTCCGGTAAACGATCGCCTCATGGAATTGTTAATTATGATCGATGCTTGTCGCCGCGCTTCGGCCAGACAAATTACTGCTGTCATCCCCTATTACGGATATGCTAGGGCTGACCGCAAAACGGCCGGAAGAGAGTCGATTACTGCAAAATTAGTGGCTAATTTGATTACGGAAGCTGGGGCCGGTCGCATTTTGGCGATGGATTTGCACTCGGCTCAGATTCAAGGTTATTTTGACATTCCTTTCGATCACGTTTACGGTTCGCCGGTGCTATTGGATTATCTGGCGAGCAAGCAATTGACGGATATTGTTGTGGTTTCGCCGGATGTTGGCGGAGTCGCTAGGGCGAGAGCTTTTGCCAAAAAGCTTGGCGATGCTCCCCTGGCAATAATTGACAAGCGCCGCCAAGCTCACAACGTGGCAGAAGTGATGAATCTTATCGGTGATGTCAGGGGCAAAACTGCTGTGTTGGTAGACGACATGATCGATACTGCCGGCACGATTTCTGAGGGCGCGAGATTGTTGCGCCGCGAGGGTGCGAGGCAGGTTTATGCTTGTGCTACTCATGCGGTGTTTTCGCCTCCGGCGATCGAGCGTTTGTCTAGCGGGGTTTTGGAAGAGGTAATTGTTACGAATACAATTCCTGTGCCGGAAGAGAACCGTTTTAAGCAGTTGACGGTGCTTTCGGTAGCCAATTTGCTCGGAGAAACTATTTGGCGGATTCACGAAGATAGTTCTGTTAGCAGTATGTTCCGCTAGACAGGAAAGGCGCTTTTTGAATGTTTGTTTTACGGTGCGTTAACAAGAGTGTAACGCACCGTTTTTTTGTGAACAGTGCAATCGTTTCCCGCAAGTAATAAGCCCAGGCGCATCTACATTTTACTGTCAAGTCCCATCAAATTATTGTGGAGTGGGCGTCCCCCCCGCCCAGAAAATACAATTTAGATGCCCGCCAACTTATCAAGTTCCTCGGTAAAATAGCGGTTATAACTTTGTAGTGAGGACTTTAGTCCTCATAAAAATTCGCTCCGACTTTAGTTCTCACTACGATGCAAGGTGACGATCGGCGATCCAGCCCACTTGGTACCACCGGAACAAGAGATGCTAAAATTCTATCTTGTTGTTGGAAGAGGGCGAATTTTTTATATTCTAGATAAGTCTCATCACAATAAGGAGCCAATAGGGAAAAATCATGAAACATTCACTTGTACGAACAGTGGCCGCACTGGCAGGTTCAGCAATTTTAACACTTGGCGCGATCGGTTCGGCTAAAGCATTTACTTTTGACGAAACCGAAATTAACCAAGACCGAGTAATTGTGATCGCCCAACCCCGCCCTTACGGCGGCTACCAATTGCTAATTGTAGAACAAGTATCTGACAAGCGAAAATGCTGGAGCGAAAGTGGCTCTAATCCCGTGAAAGTCGATCCATTATTAGTTAGTTTTGATTTCACCGGTATTTGTGGCCGCGCCACTGACAGCAACGGCTTTTCAATTCGCATGGCAGGCACCGATTTAGCATTAAAATACACCCTAACTTTGGAAACTGTTGATGGCAATGTTCTACTAATTGGAACTCCGGTAGATTACCAAGGTAAATCGGTGATTATCGGGCGCACAAACGGCGATGTAAACGACTTCATGAAAATCAGTCTCGATCCTGCTTGGCGCTTGAGTAAAAGAGCTTACCAAGGCCGCACATTAGGTCACTTTTATTTCACTACCAATCAACCCGCGCCGGAAGAAATTGGCAATACCGGAGGCAATACCGAAGCAACACCGCAGCCAATACCGCAGCCAATACCAATACCAATACCGCAGCCAGTACCGCAGCCATCACCGCAGCCCATACCGCAGGAAATACCAATACCGCAGCCCATACCGCAGGAAATACCAATACCGTAGGCCATACTCGCTTTTCTACAATTCGGAGATAGCTACCGATGATATCTACACTTCCGAAATTAAAGAAGCTGTGGGCTTTGGGTTTGTAGCCAGGTTTTCTCAACATAATACCTTTCGACCGCAACTTGCTGTTACCAGAGAGCAATTGGTATCTTTAGTATTGGAATCCTGGAAAGGAATACAAGATGCTATATCACATTTCCTAGCAATGTTTCTATCCGTCCCTATAGCGATGTTGATATGGTCCGCTGGAGTGCCTGAAAAGTTCTATTTGCGCGGTAAAACAAGATAGTTAGCGGTTATCAAGGTGGAACTTTTAAACCTACGCAGTCCGTCACTCGCGCTGAATTGATGGCGGTGCTCCGTCCAGCGGCGGAATTTGGTTTCTCTGCCCGGGGAATGAACCGGGATTTATTTGCTAAAGAACCGTCTAAAACTTTTTCAGATAATCAGAATTATTGGGCTGCTTCTATTTTTATTCAAAGGTCTTCTTATTGTTATGTTGCTGCCGCTATTAACGAAATTGGCGATCGGTTTGCTTTGGATGATTCTGCACAGCGGAATTACGCGGCGGCGGCTACTTTGCGAATGCTGAAATGCGTTAAGGCTCAGTAGTAAAAAGTAGATACCCGACAACTTTTGCGAAGTCTGGTATCGGAGTATTCTGTTTCTTTTACTTAACTTTTTACGCGACGCCGTAGTCAGTATACGGCCGTTTGTATGGCGGTTGCAATCCCAAAATAATATCCTCTCTCGGTACTCCCATTGCAACTAATTCCTCCGCAGGATTTTCCTCGGTCAAATTTTGTTGAAGCCAGATTTTTCCATCTTTGATGTCAATGTGAATAATGGTTTGATAAATCCGGGTTAAATGTTCCCAGCCGACATTCATCCACTGATAATGATCTCGCTCTGTGTCTAAAATTAGTTGCACTTCGACTTCATCATCGGAAACATCATCTTCGGCATAACGGCTCATTAATGTCTGAACGTACTGACGATATTGAGCTAGTTTGTCCATTGTACAATTACCTCATTTGTTGCATCGTATACGATTAGCAATACCTGATACTGTTGTACCGCAGCTTGAGTAAACTCAGACTGAAAAAATGTTCTATACACGTCAATTGGTACTGCCAAGTATAATTTCCGATTAGGTTCAACAGATGCCAGCCCTAGCCGATAACTGAGAAATTGTCCCAATGCAGCATAAAAGTCTGTAATTACAGAAGGATTGAGGAAGCTTTTGATTTCGACTGCAATTTTCTCCCCCCTCGCTCCGCTGCCACTAACCTTTCTGCTCCCAAATCAACCCGAAATTTAACATTGCCAAATTTAAACCTTAGTGGATCTGCAGTAATCACCCACTGTTCTTTTTGAAGGGCTCGCTTTACGGATTCGTGGAAAGTATCTTTGGCAGACACAGACAAATTCTCAGTGTGATTGAAAACAATTATTAATTATACCGAATTAGCGGAAGATTGTCAATCGGTACAATACTAATTTTATAAATGATTTTAATTTTTCATTTAATAAGGACTAACGGACTAAAGTCCTTACTACAAACCAGTTTATAGTGGGGAATACAAGTCCTTATATTAGTTGTTTCCTGACTCTGTTTCCTTGCGTTTCTTCTTAGATGCTGGTTTCCGATGTTTCGTAACCGCGATTGTCTCTGATTCTTGCGGTGCGATGTCGGGGGTTAATTTGCACAAGTCATTTAAGAAAAGTTTTTGCTGAGATTCAAGTTCGTTTAGCAAGTTTGAGGCTGTTTCTAATATTTGCTTTCCCTGTCTGACTTGAATAGTAGTTTTATTTTGGATCGCATCTAGCAACACAAAAATCGAAACTGTTTGCCAAATATCTAAATCGTCGCCGACGACATCGCAAGCAGAGACTATTTTGCCGTTTTCGGGGACGTGAATTCCTAAGCCGGAAACTTGAATCAACGGCTGGATTTCTGCTAGACTTAAATTCGCAAGGTCTGTAATTTTATGTTCTAGCGAGACTAAATCTGCTAAATCTGGCAAGTTGACCGATTCTGCGGCTAAAGGATCAAATTTAAAGGTAAGAGTTTGATTCAGCGGATCGGAAATGGCATAAATTGATTGAATTTGCGATCGACTAACTGCACCTTTCTCGAAAAAATCTCTACCTTGCGGGGCGATCGCAATTTTTCCATTTTCAGCCACCTCCAAGCTTTCCAAACTAACCAGAGTCGCCGCCGTAGTCTTCACAAAAATCTCGTCCAACCCCAGCAAATCCGCCAATTCCTTCAAAGTAGGCGCAGGTTCAAACTCAACGCCCGCCCGCAAAATGAACTCTTCCAACACGTTAAACTCGCGCGGTTCGCTAATCGCCACCTCCAGCGGAGTTTGCCGGATTGCAAAGCGGAATTGACGCGCCGCCAACACTGACAAACCCGGATTTTGTTGCTCAATTTGTTCGGCTAGCGAACTTAAATTCGAGTCTATTAGTTTAGTTGAGGACGCTAGAAACATCTACAAAACCTCCGCAGTGACGCACCGTTTTTGAAACTTCCTGATACATTTTTCCCACTGTACCCGTTTGTTGAGTAAATAAATCGTGGCACCCAACAACTACCAGCAATTCTTGAGCACGGGAAAATGCCACATTCACCCGTTCCGGTTCCTTAGCAAATCCAATATCGCCCCTAACATTATTGCACACGGTGCTGACAATAATTACAGGTCTTTCCATGCCTTGAAATATGTCAACTGTACCAGTGCGGATGCTCAAAGCAGGGAATCTTTCGCCTTCGATTCTGTCTTTAATTGCATTTAATTGAGCAGCATAAAAAGTGATAATTCCGATTTCTTTCGGTGGTTCACCCTCGGCAAATTTGGGCTGCCAAGCTGTCTCCATTTGTTCGCACAAACGCTCGATCGCATCAATCTCCTTGACATTCAACCGCGAAGTACCCTGTTTTTCCTCTTCAAATCCTTGTCCGATGGGCGTTTTCACCCACAGAATGTGATTATTTTCTTGAATGATTCTACCTGCGAGGTTGTGGGCGCGTTTGGTGTCAGCTTCCTGAATGCCACAGTTGAGTTTTTGCTGGTAAAACTGATTGATTGCACCCATAATTTGCGGGTGCATTCGGTATTGAGTTGTCAGCATTTTTTTGATGCTGTCGCTGGCATTTTCAAACAATACTTTAAATAAAGATTCTTTGATAAAACTTAATTCGTCTCCGGTACAGCCAATGTCTTCGGCAATATCGTCGATCGTACTTTGATTAAACATCGGCGGCAATTGCCTGTGATCGCCCACTAATACTAACTTTCTGCCTTTCAAAGCGGGAATTAATAACTCGGGGGGAGTGCATTTGCTAACTTCGTCAATGATGACTGCATCAAAGCTGGGAAAGTTTTTAGTAAAATCGAAGCTAGCAGCCTGCACGCAAGTAATGCCGATAACGTTGGCATTGTCAATATAAATTTGCTTTAAATCGTTGCGGTCTTTTTCTGATGGATTGCGAAGTTTTTGAATCCAATCTGTCACAAACTTTTGAGAACGATTTAGGGCTGTTTCTTCTTGTTCTAATTTCCGCTCCCAAGTTTTGAATAAACGCTTAATTTTGTTTAAAAAAGCTACGGTGAATAATCCTGTATTCGGAACTTCTGGCTGATATTGAGTCGGGATAGTTTGCCATGCTGACTCCCACCACTTTCTCTCAACAAGTAATGCTGCTGTCGGTTGCTGCTGTTGCAGTTGAGCGGTAATTTCGCTCAAGTCTGTTTGAAGTTCTGCGAGTTGTTGTTGCAAAGTTGCCGCCGCAGTTTGCAGCGGAGATAAATGCTCGTCAAGAGTGTTTTTGATGGTTTCCAAAACCCCAAAAGGGTCGAGGTCAGCAATGGATTTTTCAAGCTGAATCGTGCTTGCTTTCCAAGCATCAACTTGCTTGACAAACTGCTGCGGTTGTTCCCAAACATTCGATTTTTGGGCGAGATATTGTTCGGCTAAAATCCGCAACTTTTCAGGGGCGTTTGGCTGTTGGACAATTGCTTGCAACAAATTAGTAACTTCGCTAATTTTTAAGTTTGCCTCTTGCTGCGCTGTTTCTACCTGAAGTTTAGGGGCGGAGATTTGCTGCTGGTTCAAAGTTTGACCGATTTTATCTAATAACTGTTGCTGTTTGATAAGCTGCTGTTCGGTTTCGGTTTTCAGGGGAACCACGCACTGACGCGCATTTGCGAGGATACTGTGCAGCAATTCTTTGACTAGGCGATCGAAGGTAGCCTGGACATGATTTAGGTGCAATGATTCACTGTAAAATTGTTGAATGCTACCTAAGAAAGTGCGAGCTTTTTCGATGATAAATTTGCGCTGACTTTGGCTGACTTGGGAATAGCTGGCGAAGTCTTTGGCTAGTTGTTGCCACTGTGTACGATCGCCCGCAGAGAGCACGATCGGCGTTTGACTCAAATTTAGGTGCAAAAACTCGCTAAACCGGAACTGTTGCCCTTGTATGTCCTTAAAACCTGCGCTTTCTTCGTGGGATATCGCCTTTTGCAACCGATCCAAATCGGGCAAATTGATTTTGCATTTGGGCGGCACGATCGGCAATTTGAGCGATCGGGCAATTTTCAGCAATCCTGCGGGCAATCCTACCATATCATCCGTGAGCATTGCACCCGTTTCCCAGCAAGATTTCACCACTTCATAGAGTCCCGTATCCGCTGTCTCTATCCACTGTGCAACGGCGACGACAACGGCTGCAATTTCCGCTTTTCGCAGTTCCAAATTCTTGATTTTCTGTTCGAGATTGTGGCGGTGTGTCTGATTTTGCCGATCGCCCAATTCGAGTTGATTCACAGCCTCAGACATCTGCCGCGACACCCGCAACGACTCCGCAACCGCCGACATAGCGTGACAAATATCATCAGCGCGATCGAATGCCGTCTTAAATTCCGGTATTTGCGCTGCTACAGTTTCCTGCAGCCAAACCGCAATCCCAAACGCGCCGCAAGCAGGGCGATCGAAGCCGATTTGAGTAGCATAGCTGGCGGCCATGCGAACATTTGCCATAAAGTTTTCTACTAAAACATTACCTTCTGAATAAGGTTTTAGTCTGGGCATCAACTCGGCAACTTCTGGAGATTCCCAGTTGACATTTGGCGCATCCAGCAAATTCCCTAGCCCGCTAACTAGAGATTCAATATCGCTTTTTTCGGTTAAAATCCGTTCATAATCTGCTGCTTGCTGCCTGCACTTTTCCTCAAGATTGGCTTTACTGTCGTGCAGGTGTTTGAGTTCATTAAAAAAATCTCTCTCTGCGGCACAGTAGGCGGTAAATCGCTCTGATTCTGCCACCAACTGCCGCAAAGATTTGACATTAGTCAGGCGCTGCGAGAGCTTTTCTTCGCAGTCAGTCGCCGTATTTTGCAGCCAAGTGCCGATCGCATTTTCCTCTAAAAACGGCTGCCCTTCTTCCTGCACCTTATGAGCTTTTCCCTTCCGCAAAGCCCGAATCGCCGGATTGTGCACTAACCGACTCAAAGCATTGTCTACAGCCAAATTTGCTTGCGAAGCAATGAGCGTTTTGCCACCCTGACGGGCAATTTGATAGCAAATCTCCGCAATCACAGTCGTTTTTCCAGTTCCCGGGGGGCCTTGAATCAAAATTAAATCCCGCGCCGAAAGCACCGTTTCTACGGCCGCAAGTTGATCCTCATTAGCATTGCGATTTAATAAGTTTTCCCGCTCCAATTTTATCAGTTTTTCGGGCATTCTAGCCTGAGAAGAGTCGAATAAAAACTCACTCAAATAAGGATTTTGAGCGCGACCATCTGTCAGCATTTTTAAAGCTTTCTTCTTGCGTTCGATCTGACTGATATCGCCCGCAGCCTCAAAATACAAGAATCCTTGTTTGGGCAGTTGATATCTGCCGCCCGCCATGCGATATCCTAAATCAACATCTAATTTAATGCGTAATTTACCATGTTCAAAGTCAATTTCAGCGATGCTACCCAATGTCTCTCCATCGCGGCTGCTTCTGCTTCCGGGCGGCGAATCAAATAGGATAATTTCTTCATTTCTGGCTTTTTTTAGCCTGTTGCGAAAGTCGCCCAATTCTAAGGGATTTTCCTCGTAACCGTCAAGAGTTGCGGAATTACGATCAATTTCAAAAGTGACGATTTTGAAGCCGGAACCGTAATTGTGTCCTCGGAAAGGCACGCAAAATTGACGCGCTTCCGCGATGCGTTTTTCCACATTTAAAAAAGTGTGCCAAACTTTTAGCTGTTCGGTAGTTGGTATGTGTCTGTCGTCCCAAAATGGCATTTGTTGGACGCGGGCGATCGACTTTACAGGAATTGGCGATCTACTGTTAGCCAAAAGTCGCAACTGCACCGGCAAAGCATACCCATCTTTCCTTCCTCTGGGAACCGCAACCAAACCAGCATCCAGCAGTTTTAAACCGCCGATTCCGTCTTCACAGCGTACAGTTGCTAACAACCGCAAAGTGCGATCGGCTTTTTGCAACAATTGAGGTAATTCAAAATCATCTCCATCCGTAGCAAGCAACAATTCCCAGATTTCTTCTTCCGAAAATCTCTCATTTACCTTTTGGCGACGCACGTAGAAAAGATTGTGGGATTTGCCAGCTATCTCCGACATCAGAATTTCCGCACGTTCTTTGCATTCCCAATCGCAATATTTCCCTAAAGCCGCTTCTCCTTCTATATCCCGAATAAACTTATTAATTGTGCGATCGCCACTAAATTTATATCCCCAATCTTCTGTTACTAAAGATGGCATATTTTGATTTTAGATTTTAGATTTTAGATTTTAGATTGGATTTAAGATTAGCACATCGGAACTTGTGCCGACAGAACCGCGACATCCCAAAAAAAATTAAGGTGTGCATTGCACACCTACGACCATCGCAAATTACCGTACAGGCGACGGGCGATCGAATTAAACAGTTGAGAATCAAAAGGGCGAACGATGGGACTTGAACCCACGAATGGTGGTACCACAAACCACTGCCTTAACCACTTGGCTACGCTCGCCGTATCAGTTTTAACTATAGCATCAGATCTCAGCACAAGTCTAGGGGTAAGGCAAAAATATTTCAAAATATTTTTGAGCGTCCTTGAACCGGACAGATCGATTGTGCCTTAAATTCCAGGCACAGTAAGAGTTTAGCACAATTTTCGCTCTGTGCGATCGGGGTGAGCGATCGGCAATTATCTCGCCCTCAGCAGTCATGCGGCCTGGGTTCGGCAGCTTTGGCAGCGTCCCAATTCGATCCAGCGCATTAAAATAGCCTTATCAGACCAGGCGCATCTAAATTTTAAACTCCAGTTTGATAAAACTCACATCTTGCACCATTTTCAAGAACAGGCAAGATGCCTGTTCCACAAAGAATGAATTTCTTATAGGTTGGGCTCTTGTAGCCCGTCCCTAAAAGCCTGATTGAGAATGGTGCAACATCTCAGATGAAATGCTTGTGGGGTGTCCCGCCCGCCCGAAAAATACAACGCAAGAAGCGGGACAGCTTATCCCACACCGCATGAGTTATCAACCATCCTTCTTCTCTCTCTTCTCTTTTCCCTCTTCCTTCGCGCAGCTTCGCGTCTTCACGGTTCGTTTAAAAAAAAGTCTTGTCGGCAATATAAAATCTAAAATCAATATGAGCTACTGTGTCAACCCTGAATGTCAAAATCCTCAAAACTCCAACACCGCAAAATTTTGCTTAAACTGCGGCTTTAACCTGTTGCTGAGACAGCGATATCGCCCGATTGAACTTTTAGGTAGAGGCGGATTTGGTAAAACTTTCCTAGCCATTGATGAAGACATCCCATCTCTACCCCTTTGTGCAGTCAAGCAATTTTATTTTTACGACCGCGACCCCGAAATTTTCAACAAAGCCGTTGAATTATTTCGGCAAGAAGGCCTCCGTTTAGACGAACTCGGAAAACACCCGCAAATCCCCACATTATTAGCGGGATTTGAACAAGAAGGTCATATTTATTTAGTTCAAGAGTTTATCGAGGGAGCGACTCTTAAACAAGAATTAGACAAGAGTGTATACGATGAAGAGAAAATTTGGCAACTGCTGCAAGACTTATTGCCAGTGCTGCAATTTATCCACGACAAGCGCGTCATTCACCGCGACATCAAACCCGAAAATATTATCCGCCGCCAATCGGACAACAAACTCGTCTTGATCGATTTCGGCATTGCCAAACTGCTGACTGATTCAGCCATGCTTCGTCCAGCAACGCTCATTGGCAGTCAAGATTATGTAGCTCCCGAACAAATGCGCGGCAAAGTATTTCCTGCTAGCGACCTTTACAGTTTAGGTGTTACTTGCATTCGCCTAATGACGCAAGTTCCTCCCTTGGATATGTACGACTGCAACCACGAGCGCTGGTGGTGGCGCGAGTTTCTCCCCAAAGCCACGAGTATTAGCGAGGAGTTAGGTGAAATTTTAGATAAATTGCTGCAAACTCGTCTCACTCAGCGGTACAGTTTTGCTATGGAAGTTTTGCAAGATATCAAAGCAGCTTTAGATATTCGTTATCAAAATTTGCTTTCGCCCAAAATGCCGATAGCTCCTGCTCTCGGTAATAGCGACAACTCAACCGATATCAGCGCGCTACAAACTTCTGATTCTCCCATTTTACCGACAAAATACGTCGCCAATTCCGCAGAAACTTTTTCCTTATCTGTTACTTCAAACCTCGATCAAGCCCTAATTTGTGCAGGGGGAGTTGACTATACCAAACTGCGCGATTTTTTGTGTAACAAAAAATGGAAAGAAGCCGATCGCGAAACTTGGGGCTTGATGTGTCAATCTCTTTCCCAGCCACCGGGAACTCAGCTAGAAATTAGCCAAATTTACCAGATCCCCTGCGAAGATTTGCAAACACTCGATCGCCTTTGGTTGCGCTACAGTCAAGGTCGGTTTGGTTTCAGCGTCCAAAAGCAGATTTATGAAAGCGTTAAGGGAGACTATATCAGATTTTGCGATCTGGTCAACTGGCAAACCTACAATTCTGCTACTACTTTAGGACAGATTAAATTTAGTCAGCAAGCACCAATCGGACACCTCCCCTCTCGCAATTGGGTTGGTGGCATTCAGTGGCTGCGGCATCTCGATGCCCTGGCAGCAAAATTAACCGAGTGCGACAATAATCTTGCTCCTAAATTGTAATTTGGTCTACCGACTCACTAAGTAAAATTTCATATTTAAACTCTACCTGAAAGTAGAGAAATTTGTCGCGTTAGATGTAACTAGCGACCGAGGTTCGGTGCGATCGCTTGTCGCACAATGGATTGTGAAAGGTGAACACAGCTACAAGTCTGCAATCCTGAGACTGTATCAACAGAATTAAAGAGAGGTATCAATCCATGTTTTTTCACAAAAAGCAATTAATGGCTGCGGTGACTGTAGACCAACCCAACCCCCGTTTTGCCCAATTGCTGCTAGAACAGTTTGGCGGAGCAACCGGAGAACTGACAGCAGCTCTGCAATACTGGGTGCAGTCCTTTCACTGTGAAGATGCAGGGATTAAGGATATGCTCCAAGATATTGCAATAGAAGAATTCAGCCACTTAGAAATGGTGGGCCAACTCATAGAAATACACACCAAAAACGTTGACCAAACAGAAGCTTACAAAAGCACTTTGTTTGCGGTGCGCGGCGTAGGCCCACACTTGTTAGACAGCCAAGGTCAAGCTTGGACGGCAGCTTATGTCAACGAAGGCGGAGATGTGGTGCGCGATTTGCGTGCTAATATCGGTGCGGAAGCAGGAGCTCGCCAAACCTACGAAGAGTTGATTAAACTAGCACCGGATATGGGAACGAAAAAGACGTTGCAGTTTCTGTTGACTCGCGAAATTTCTCACACTCAAATGTTCATGAAAGCTCTGGAAGCGCTGGGCAAACTCACCGATCCCATGTTCGGCAATATTCCGCCGGATTCCACTGTGGATCTCTACTTTAACTTGTCCACAAATGGCAAGGATGAACGGGGGCCTTGGAACTCGGAACCTACTTTCCAATACATTGCCGATCCCGCTCCCAAAGCTTAATTTGAGATTTGTGTAATCTGGGTGGCGAGTGAAGATTTAAGCCCAGTGTTAAGTAATTTTTAAGCCGCGCACCTTCTTTTGTAAGGTGTGCGGCTTAGAAACTTTAAGCCCAATGTTGAGTAATTTTTAAGCCGCGCGCCCTAGGATATCGAACTTTTGTATTGAGTAATTTTTAAGTCCCGCGCCCCAGGGTGTTATAATTATTTGAAATCCGGATAGAACATTAACATCAAATCCATATTGAAATTGCGCTCATCCACCTATTTATTAGTTTCTCACGGCAGCCGCGACCCCAGACCTCAACTAGCTTTGGAAAACCTAGCTCAACTGCTGTCTCAAAAATTGGCTGACTCCTTCCCCGCAGTAGCAACCGCCACCTTAGAACTCGGGCCCGCACCGCTACACGAACAAATTTGCAGTTTTGGCGAACGTACCCTGTCGCTGGGCCTAACAGAATTGCAAATCCTGCCTGTATTTTTATTGCCGGGAGTTCACGTCGCCGAAGACATACCGGCAGAGGTGGAAATTGCCCAAAAAACTTTTGGTGACAAGCTAAAAATTGAATTGCGCCCGCATTTAGGTTCCCAGGAAGCAGGCTTAACACAATTGGTAAAAAGTCAGATGCAAGAGGTGACTTTTCTCCCCAATCTGCTATTGCCAAAATGGATTTTATTATCTCACGGCAGCCGTCGCCCCGGAGGTAACTCGATTGTTGAGCAAATTGCCAGCAAACTCGGTGTACAAACAGCGTATTGGTCGGTAAAGCCGAGTTTGTCAGAGCAAATTGAGAGTTTGGTTCGTGGTGGACAGCAGCAAATAGGGATTGTGCCATACTTCTTATTTAATGGAGGAATTACAGATGCGATCGCCAAAAATGTCGCACAGCTAAAGCAGCAATTTCCTGCGGCGGAACTTCATCTCGCAAATCCTCTAGGCCCAAGTGTAGAATTAGCAGACTTAATTAGGGATTTAATTCAAAAATGAACCGCAGAGGCGCAGAAGAGGTAAAGGAAGAAAGAAAAATGTCTTTAGGAAAAGTGTATTTAGTAGGTGCGGGGCCCGGAGATCCGGGTTTGATGACCTTGAAGGGAAAAGCTTTGTTAGAGTGCGCGGATGTGGTGATTTACGACGCTTTAGTCAGCCCTCAAATTTTGGCAGCAATCAACCCCCAAGCAGAACGAATCGATGCCGGAAAACGCAAAGGCCGTCACTCGTTAATGCAAGATGAAACAACTCAGTTAATGATAGAAAAAGCGGGAGATAATGCGATCGTAGTTCGTCTCAAAGGCGGCGATCCGTTTATCTTCGGCCGCGGCGGCGAAGAAATGGAAGAGTTGGTAAAAGCTGGAGTGTCAGTAGAAGTCGTCCCCGGCGTAACTTCTGGGATTGCTGCCCCTGCTTATGCGGGAATTCCTTTAACACACCGATCGTACAGTTCATCTGTCACCTTTGTCACCGGTCACGAATCAGCGGGAAAATATCGACCGGAGGTAAATTGGCAGGCGATCGCCCGGGGTTCCGAAACCATTGTAGTATACATGGGAATCCACAATTTGCCTTACATTATCGGTCAGTTGACCGCAGCCGAATTGAGTGCAGAAACGCCCATAGCGTTAGTGCGCTGGGGAACGCGGCCGGAACAAGAAGAATTGATCGGAACTTTGGGTACAATTGTAGAGCAAGTTGAGGCAGCCGGATTTGCAGCACCTGCGATCGCAGTCATCGGAAACGTCGTCAATTTGCACTCAATATTGTCTGGCTGTCGGCCAGTTTCTCCGACTGTAGAATAAGCTGAAAAATTGGGTCAGAAGCGATCTAATTTCGATCGCTTTGATTTCGCTCCCTTTGAGGTGGCTCGCCAGCGGGGACGAGGGCCCGCTCGATGTCATTCCGATGTCATTCCTGGACGCATAAATGACATAAAAATGTCATTGCTCACTCTTGAGTTTTAGCTTTCGCGCTCTATTATGGGTGTTGGACAAAGTTGAATGATTAAGAGAACAGAGGAATCCGCCCGTACTTAAGATACTAGATCAGCAAGCGTACTGACTTGTACAACATATCAACGGACTTGGAATAATATAAAGTCTGGTGTTGCATCATGGAGAATGATGTGATGAAATATGCCAATGCCTTGCCCTCCCACAGTCAAAGTTCCAAAGTGGTCAAAAATCGACACCGCCAAGGTAAACAGAGCTATCTGTGTCGAATATCTTTGAATATCCTCTTGTGGTTCATTAAAGTTATAATCCGTCACTTTAGTCCAGGGACTGTCTATTCCAGCCTCACTTGGGCCCCCCACAAATCTTGCGGGAGAAATACTCTGTCGGTGGGTAGGGGAGCAACTGGGGCCGTGAGGGTAAATTGACCCGCTTCAATTTGCTGCTTCAATTCCAATGCTACTTGCCGGGAGAGAAACATACTCGCAAGGGGGGCGGCCCGTACTGGTTTGCCCTCGATGAGGATGCGGCCAGTCTTTAATTGAGCATAGCTGACTAAACCGAAGGTGGGACGAACGCGCCGGGGGATAGAGAAATCTACCACCGGCGCTACTATTTTTTTGTCGGATACTGCACAGTGGGCGACCACTGTTTCGTTTAAGACTGGAAACGGGATGCCGACTCCCAGCATCAGGGATGGGCCGTAGTTTTTGAAGTAGCAGCCGCGCACCCATTTCGAGTTCATCTGTTTGGCGTCGCCGATGAGTGCGAGGGTGGCCGCCGGGCCGATGGGGGTGCGGTTGGGCTGGCGTTTTTGCAGCGGGAAGTGCTGGGTTCCTTCCCAGGTGATGTAGCCCTGAGCGCCTCCTAGAAAGATGCGGGTGCCGATGCCGATGGTTTCGAGGTCGGGATCGTTGAGCAGGGGAGACATGGCTCCAAGGTTCGAGTAGACGGCGTTGCCGAGGTTTGGTTGCAGGGGGCCGAGGTAGGTGAACAGCGGGCGATCGCCCCCGTTGACTCCAACAATAAAGTTTTGATATGCGTTGCGGGGATTGAATAAATAAAACTGGTTGATTGTATCGCGGGTAATCGTGGTTTCAAAGGAAGCGCGGGGGTAGCAGTCTGTTACTTGTCCGAGGGCGCGCAATTGTACGGGTTTGCCTGCTATTAAATCTTCGATGACGTGTCCGCCGCCCCGCTCGCGGGATTCTTCGCCGTCTTCGGCTACTTGGGTGGCTCCCAGGTACAGGTCTACTGCCCCGAAGCCCGAGTAGGCTAAAACGCCGTCCAGCCAACATTGGCGGATTTTGATCGGCGGGTCGGTATGGCCGAGGTTGATGATTGCACCCGAGGATTCCATCGGCTCGAAGGTGCCGGCGGTAATCACATCGACTTCTTTGGCTGCTTGGGTAATGCTGGTTTCTTGAACTCTAGTTTTGAGTTCTTCGATTGTCCAGACTGTGGCTTTGCCCTGGCTGATTTTATCGTTGATTTCGTCGATAGATCTCATATATTTTAGATTTTGGATTTGAGATTTTAGATTTTGAATTGATTGATTTTGATTTTGGATTGACTTTGGATTGATGGAATGTCGATCGAGCGAATGCTGTTTTTGCGATCGACCTGGGTTTGATAACACCGCAAAATGCTATAACAGAGATCAGGATTATATTATAAATAAAATAAAGAGCGCTCGCCCTGACTCAACCGATATTAAAACCAGTCACCTTCGATGAATTTATTGACTGGTATCCTGAAAATTCTGAAAACCGTTACGAACTGCACAATGGAACTATTGTTGAGATGCCTAAAGCAACCGGAGAACCTTCAGAATTAGCTGGATTCCTAGTCGCTGAGCTCAACTTTGAAATCCGACGACTAGGACTTCCCTACTTCGTCCCCAAAGAATTGCGTGGTCTAAGCTGATAACGAGCTATCTGGTTACGAACCGGATGCGATCGTTTTGGACACGCAAGGGAGGGACAGCGAACCGAGATGGAAAAAGGAATCTATCATTACAATGGGTAGTTCTGTCCCGCTAATTGTCGAAGTTGTCAGTACCAATTGGTGGGATGATTACGGCTACAAATTGGTTGATTACGAAGCTTTCGGCATTTCTCAATACTGGATTGCTGACTATTTGGGATTTGGTGGCAGACGCTATATTGGCAATCCGAAACAACCTACTTTTTCTGTTTACCAGTTGGTTGACTGCTAGTATCAAGTCAGTATGTATCGGGGGAGTGATAGGGTTGTGTTACCCACATTTGGGCAGTTGAATTTGAGTGCTCAACATATTCTTATCGCTGCCATAAATACGGTAAAAAATTCGAGGCTTGAAGACAGTTATTTGGGGATTTCGTACCACAATTTTCCTAAGTTTCTAGTTAATCATTATGTCCTATAACTGAGAATAAATCAGAACGGAAGTCATTATGAACCTTAACTATTGATTTTCAGTATCCTCATTTTCAGCGTGATCGGGGATGTCTGGTTTCGGTTCTGGTAAATATTTTTCTTGCAGGCTTTCGACGACTCCTATATATTCATGCTTTTCATGGATAGCAGAATCGATTGCAGCTAAGGTTTTAGGACTGGCACTCCACTGGTTTAGAATATCTTTAATGAGGGCTTCCCTAATCCAAACTTGAGCTACAACGGTGAGGGGGAGAGCTAGCAATAAGCCTAAAAATCCAAAGAAGGTGGCGAAGAATACTTGAGCTATTAATGTTACTGCTGGCAGCAATGATACTTGCTGTGCCATGACGTAGGGGGTGAGAAGGTTGCTTTCAAATTGTTGAATTAGAAAGTAGAGGATTAGCACAAAACCGGATTTTAAGGGAGAGTCTAAAAGTGCGATCGTCATTGGGGGAATGACGCTCAAACCAGGCCCTATATTTGGTATTAGATTCAGCAAGCCCGCTAAAACAGCGTGAGCTAGAGCTAGCGGAACCTGCAATACTGACAAACCAATTAAACTCAGAAAAGTGATGACACTCATGCTAATTAAAGCGCCGATTACCCATCGACCGAGAGCGATTTCGCATTCATCTAAGATTCCATCGACTCGTCGCCGATAAAAAGAGGGAAATAGTTGGATGAATGCTTTGCGGTAAGATAGAGGTTCGGCTAATGTCATCAAAGTCAAAACTATGACGAGCAAAAAGCTGAGGATAACGCCTAATGTGTTGCCGACAAAAGCTCCTGCACCGCCGACGAGTTGGTTGAATAAAGGTTGCAGTTGTTGCATGATGTCGTTAACATCAAGATTGGGTAGCCGCTGGCCCAATTGTCCTGAAAAGCGACCCTCAAATTGATCTATCCACTGATTTAATCTTTCTATTCCTTGAGGGGCTCTTTGGGTAAGTTGTTGAAACTGTTGGGTAAAGGGCGGTACAATTATCAGGAATAAGCCTACGAATACCAGGATTAGGAAGCTAACTGATAAGAGTACAGCGATCGATCTTTTGAGTCCGAATTTTTGCAAGTAGCGTGCTAGTCTGTTTAAGGCTGTGGCTAAGACGACGGCGGCAAACAGCAGCAGTAAGGCCTGCCTGATTTGCCACAGGATGTAACAAGATGCGATGAGGGCTAATAAGCCCATCCACTGTCCTAGCTTCATTAGATTTTAGATTTTAGATTTTAGATTTTAGATTGAGGAATACGGTATTGGGAATGGCTGCTTGTTAATTGTTCAGCAGCCCAGAAGCGATGAATCGCCTCTATACAAGATACAGCAGATGGGCGCGATCGCATCTTTAATCGGATACCCCTACTGGGACATCAGTATAAGCAGCCTCCTCAATTCCCTTTGGCGAACACCTGCTGCGCTGTCAGCTTCAATTCTGGGAAAGTTGGGGACTCAATACCCTCGCCGCCTCTGAACAGTTTGACTTGGTATTCCCCGTCAATTAGTTGGTAAATCGAAAAAGTGGGTTGTTTGGGGTTGCCAATAAATCGTCTGCCGCCCAATCCTAGATAGTCTATAATCCAATATTCTTGAATACCCATTGACTCATATGCCTCAAGCTTTAGGGCATAATCATCACCCCAATTAGTGCTAGTTACCTCGACAATTAGGGGGATTAATGAACCCATTGTGATAATTGATGATTTCTCCCATCGCGGCTCGTTGCAAATGGTTTGTTCGTTAAGTACAATGATATCTGGCTCATACCCAGATTCCTCGCTGATGGGTTTGATGACACATTCTTTGGGGATGAAGTAGGGCAAATTGAGACGCTCAATCTCTATTCCGACTTTCAGTGCGGCAAAATCGGCCACTTTAGAATGTTTATCTGTTGCTTTTGGTATTTCAATAATTTCTCCATTGTGCAGTTCGTAGCGGTGTTCTGATTTTTCTGGATACCAGTCAATGAATTCATCGAATGTTACTAATTCAGGTATGATTTGAATCATGGTGAATGGCTCAACTTGGGTTTTGATAAGCTGTACGGGGAATTAATATTTTGGCAAAAACACAGTCTTTAGACCTAGTGTAGATTGATCGCACTTTTTGATAGCCTCTCTACTGCTGCTGTTGGCGCGATCGCCCTAACCTATAGAATTCTTGTTACCTTCAAGTCTTTCTCGAACAACTTCTTGATAAAAAGTCTCTAAAGCTGTCACGCAAACTTTATCGTCAAACAGATCACCTTGTCGTTGACTCATGCGTTGTGCAATGTCTCGGCGCCACTTTGAATCTATACCCAACTTGACAGCTATTTGAATATATTCTTCTTCATTTTTGGCGATTGTGTCTGTTACTCCCAGCCTTTTGAGAAAGCTATAAGCATGAAGTCCCCGCATAAATTCTCCCGGACAAGTTACTATGGGTAAATTGCAAGCGATCGCCTCCAAAGACGTATTCCCCCCCGACCAAGTAAAAGTATCTAAAAAAACATCAGAGAGAAAGTTAAGTGCTATGTAATCTTGCCGAGTTGGAATAGTTCGGAACAGACAGTAATCTTCACTGTCGAGATTCACAGCAGCAAAAGCACGCTTTAACCGTTCCCGCAGCAATTCGCCGCGCGGAAAAATAAACTGAGCTTGCGGAACGCGGCGGGCAATTTCTGCTAAAATAAAATCATATTGTGGTAAGTATTTGAAAGGGGCTTGGCAGCATAAATAAATTACTGCATCTTCTCGGAGGTCAAAATCTGAGCGACTGTGGGTTAATTCACCAACAATCGGTTTGGGGTAAGCAACGCCAATATTCGGCAACTTAATTAAGGTTTCTGAGTAGTGCAATTGTGCATTTTCTGGTTCCATCAATTCACTAGAAATAAAATAATCAATCGTCGGTAAACCCGAGGTGACAGGATGCCCCCACGCCGAACATTGCACGGAGGCAAGGCGCAAAGCTGCTATTTGTATAGTTGGTGCGTCCATGCCAATTTCCGGGAAGACAAGAATATGCAATTTATCATCAATAATTTGTTGGCATACGCCTTCTAGGTTGTGAGGAATGTGGCGAAATTTATCGCTGTATTGGCGAAATTGTTCTGTAATTAGATCGGGATCGTTCCCCGTATAGTAACAGTAAATTTCAAATTGTTCGTGGTTGCAATAACGCAACCAGCCAGTCAACCACAAAGTGCCGCTGTAAGAATGCAAGTAACTCGAAATATAACCGACTCTAATTTTGCCATTTTCCAGCAGTGGAGGCATTGATTGCGGTTGCACCCACTGCGGATAGTTGGCTGTCATAACTTGATGTACTAAATTAGCATACTTTGATTGCGATTCCACAACATTGTGAGCCTGATATGCTAGGTAAAAATTAGTGAAACTACTAAAACCCCGCAAAGCATTAATTTTATCTTCTGGAGTTTTTAGGGATGTTTGCTGAATTAAGTTGTTTAATTGTTGAACAAATCTTTTCTTGTAAAATTGTATTTCATCGGATGTATTATAAACAATCGGCAATGTTAAGTGTTTGAAAAGTTTAAAAACATATTCATTGGGCAGTATTTGCGTTGCTTTTACTGCACTTGATATAGCTTCTTGAGTGCGTCCGTTTTGCTGAAAAATTTTGATAAGTTGAAAGTGCAGTTGTCCTGCTGTCGGATAATGGTAGATGCCTGAGTCAAGAATCGCGATCGCTTCTTCGATTCTGTTGAGGTTTCTTAAACACTCGCTTAAGTTACCATACAGTTCTATATCTCCTGTCTGGGATACTAAAAACCTTTGATAGTGCTTAATGGCGGCTTCGTATCTTCCTTGAATGTAGAGTTTGTTGCCAAATTCTCTCAATATTAATGCTTGGGAGTCAAGGGTTATATCGCTAAGTTGTCCCTGTTCCATTACGGGAATTTGTGCGGTTCCAGATTCTGCTATTGCTTGGTGATTTTCCACATTCAGCTTAATTCGATATTGAATCTGTGGCAAAATATCGCTCCACTGGCTACGATTGAGGTTTTCCAATAAAATAATTTCCGGTTCTCCGTTAATCTCTAAATCTTCTTCCATCAAAAGATTCATCACAATCCCTGAGACTATAAAACTGGCATCTAACTCGGATTTTTCTAAAGTTTCGCTCACATCTATTAAAAGAGTGAGGAAATCGCGCTCCGGATGACTTACCAGACTCCTAATAATTAGTTCTAACTCTAAATAAAGAGATTCTTCGGGTTGGTCCCAATCAGGAAAAATCAGCAAATTTAAGGGTTTCAGATTTAAGGTGGCTAGATCCATGTGATTGTCTGTCTCATCTATATTGCTGGGCATGGAGGGGTTGTGCTGTGAATGTTCGATCGCCCCTGGTTTAATTTAACTCGTGTTTGGGCGCGATCGCCCTCCATCCCTTATCTTGGCTGTTGGCGCGATCGCCAGCCGAGGATGGCAGCTAGGATGATACTGGGAGAAAAGACGGCGATGAGGGCGTTGAGGTCGGTTGAGGGTATGGATAAGGTGGGGCCTGCGTACTTGATGGCAAGGGAGAGGGTGGCGGAGAGGGAGAATACTTTGAGGATGGGGCTGATGTTGGTGTTCATGAAAGGGGCTGGTTGGGCGATCGGTTGGATGAAATGCCTTTCCATTTTATAATAGGAAGTGTCACAGCATTTTAACAGCATCAAGAGTAATTCATAATGGAAAATCAAGAATCTGATTTAATAGACCAAATTCCCCAGCAATTTGACTATGCCCCTTTTCCCAGAATTCCTATCGAAAAATCTCCTGAGTATGAGTATGAGTTGCTTTACCTTCACAACCTTGTAACTGCTTACTACTTCAGAAATCGGAAAGTTGTCAATACTGAAGGCAAACTGATTCTGGATGCGGTAGCGGCTACAAATCCTTAGTTTTGGCTACAGCTAATCCGGGAGCTAAAATTGTGGGAATTGATTTATCAGAAGAATCTGTTTAGTTAGCCCGCCACCGTTTGCAATATCACGGCTTTGAGAATGCTGAATTTTATGCGATAAAAATAGAAGAATTACCCAGTTTAGGTTTGCACTTCGACTACATTAATGCTGACGAAGTGCTTTATTTATTGGCCGATGCAGTTGCAGGAATGCAGGCAATGAAATCGGTTCTCAAACCAGATGGCATTATTCGGACTAACCTGCACAGTTCCATTGGTAGAGCGGGAGTATTTCGCGCTCAAGCTGCTTTCAAAACAATGGGATTAATGAATGGCACCCCAGGCGAGTTGGAGATTGAAATAGTCCGGGAGACTATGGAAGCGCTGCAAGATGAAATATGGATCAAAGCAGTAAGTTGGAATGCCGATCGCGCAAAGGATGAGGGGTGGATTCTGTCAAACTATTTATTGCTGGGTGACAAAGGCTGTAGCGTGCTCAACTGTTTGCACTTTTGAGAGCCGCCGATCTAGAGTTTATCAGCATGGTCGCATGGCGCCGCTGGGAGTTGATGGATTTGTTCAAAGATCGAGATGATTTGCCTCCGTTTTTGGCGATGAGTCTGCCAGAAACTTCTGTGGAAGAGCGGCTGCATTTATTTGAACTGCTACATCCCCAGCATCGGCTGTTTGATTTCTGGTGCGGAAATCCCGGAACTCAGGCTTTTGTCCCCGTTGCAGAATGGACGGAGGCTGACTGGCAGTCGGCGCGGGTGCACTTGCATCCTCAACTCAGGACTTCCGAGGCGAGGGAAGACTTGAGTAATTGCATTGCCAGTGATATGCCGTTTGAGATTAGTTGTTATATTACTGTGGCAACTCTAGGGCCAGTGGCGATCGATAGTAGAATCGCAGCTTGCTTGTTACCTCTGTGGGATGGGCTGCAGTCTGCGGTGTCGCTAGCGGAAAAGTGGTTGCAGAGCCGAGCCAAGTCTGCTGTTAATCTAGAACCCGCAGCCCTGGAGACAGCCTTCGATCAACTCAAGGAACTGTTGAGTTGGCTGGAAGTCCTTCTGTACGTGCTTTTGGAGCGTTAGCCACCAGACATAAAAAAAAATTGGACGGGATGATAGCAAAGCCGGGGAAACTGGGTAAGTTACATATAAGAGTTAGAAATCGAGCATTCCACCCCCTCAAGGAGAAACAAATTATGAAGACTGAATTTAAAGCCAAGTTCCTGCAACACATCAACAAAAGAAGACAGGATCAAGGTTTCACCCTGATTGAACTGCTAGTTGTTATCATCATCATCGGTATTCTTTCTGCTATCGCTTTGCCCGCGTTCCTCAGCCAAGCTAACAAAGCCAAGCAATCAGAAGCCAAGCAGTATGTCGCCTCGATAAACAAGGGTCAGCAGGCTTACTACGCAGAGAATCCAAGCTTTGGGAGTAATGTTGCCATTTTGGGTCTGGGTCTCAAAACTCAAACTACTAACTATCAATACTCTGTAACAGGTACGACAGGCTCGGCTAGCGCCCTGGCAACCCCCATTTCTAATACTCTCAAAGGATATGCAGGGGGAGTAGGATTGGTTGATGCAGGCGAGGCAAAAACCACGCAGAGCGTACTTTGTGAGACGAGTGGTTTTGGTGCTCCTACTGCCGCTGTATTTACTAGTTCGACTGAAGTCAGTTGTGGATCAGGCATGATAGTTGTTACCAAGTAATTGCTGAACATAACCAGCATGGCTTGTTAAGGGGGGCGGGTAGGACTCTGGGTGCTACCTGCTCTAATTTTTTATATAAAAACTGTTTTGAACATTTTGATATATGGTTTCTAGTGATTTACCGGCTTTAGGATCTGATTGGCAGCAAGAAACCGATCAATTTTTGCTGAAAAGAGATTACGTTCAGGCTGCAAAGCTTTACGAACAGGCAATTGAAGACGAACCTGGCATTAAGTCTAATTACTGGCAGTTAGGGTTGATGTTGATGTTGCAGGGACAAGAGGTAGAAGCTCAGACTACTTGGCTGTTGGGAGTGGCGGAGGGAGAGCCTGAAGAAATAGATCGGTGGACTGAGGAACTAATACAGGTTCTGCAAACAGAGGCAGATAGACAGCGGGATCTGGGTGACTATGCGGTGGCTTGGGCAATTCGGCAGCATATCAGGGAAATTAATCCTACAGATATCAACAACCTGCTGCATTCGATCGGGCTGTCCACCATGCTGGAGGTATATACCGGAGAGGAATTGGCAGATACAGGCGTCATTGAGCTGCTCAAGTCAGAAGAATCGAACACGGTAGACTTTGAGCTATTGATGCAAGTGTTGAAGAATGTTTTAGACCGGGCTCCTTTCCATCCATCATCCTTTGAGTTGACGGATGCTAGTATAGCCTACGTCAAAGAGCCCCTAACTTTTTTTAGTATTTTAATACCATTTGTTTATAAGATTTCCTACTCTGCAAAGCAAGTTGAGTTGGCAGCACGATTTACTGAATTAGCATTGCGTGTGGAGCCTCTAAATCCAGAATTATTGGGTACTTTGTCTTCTTTTTATCAAGATATTAGCGAGCACTCTAAAGGAATAGAAACTGCTAAGTTGTGCTATTCAGTTATGGAAGGCTTAGCAAATAAAGTTTATGCTAATTTCTTGCTTGTACGCAGTTTGATGGGAGCTGGTGGCTATTGGGATGAATTTTGTTTAGCCTTGGAAACGCAGAAATCCCTGTTAGCGTCTTTGATAGAAGAGCAACCGACATCCCTGGCTCAGGCTGCAACTGTTCGTTTATTTATTTCTGTGTTTTTTTTGCCATACTTTCAGGATCTCCCACGGGAAAATATACAAATTCGCAGTCAAATAGCTCAGCTTGCTCAGTTAAATGTTGAAAATTATGCAAAGGAGAAAGTGGAGAAATGTCGCCAGCGGCGATCGCCCCTTCTCCAGGTAGATCCTCCTGGTAAACGTTTGAAGATTGGATATATTTCTCATTGTTTACGCAGCCATTCTGTGGGGTGGTTGGCCAGGTGGGTGTTTGAGTACCGCGATCCATCTCGCTTTGAATTAAATGCTTACCTGCTTGGCTCTGAAATGAACCGCGACAAGTTAGAAGATTGGTACATTAGCAAAGTTGATAAAGCTTATAAATTAGGATTAGATAGTCACGAAGCTGCTGAGAAAATTTACGAAGATGAAATTGATATTTTAGTCGATCTCGATAGTATGACGCTGAGTGATACTTGTGAAACTATGGCTATCAAACCAGCACCAATTCAAGTGACTTGGCTGGGTTGGGATGCGTCTAGCGTGCCAACTATTGATTACTATATTGCCGATCCTTATGTTTTACCAGAATCAGCTCAGGAATACTATACGGAAAAAATTTGGCGTTTGCCTCAAACTTACATAGCAGTCGATGGTTTTGAAGTTGGGGCGCCAACTTTACGGCGCGATAGTTTAGACATCGGCAGTGATGCTGTGATTTATCTTAGCGCTCAGAGGGGATATAAGTATCACCCGAATACAGCACGGCTGCAAATGCAAATTATTAAAGCTGTACCGAATAGCTATTTCTTAATTAAAGGTTTGGCGGATCAACAATCAATCAAAAAGTTTTTTGTCGAAATTGCAGAATCAGAGGGGGTGGAGGGCGACAGGCTGCGATTTTTACCAATGGCAGGAGCGGAGGCAGAACACCGAGCTAATTTGGGCATTGCAGATGTGGTACTCGATACTTACCCCTACAACGGAGCTACAACAACTATGGAAACGCTGTGGATGGGCGTTCCGATAGTAACGCGCGTTGGAGAGCAGTTTGCTGCGCGCAACAGCTACACGATGATGATGAATGCAGGTATTTCAGAAGGGATTGCTTGGACTGACGAAGAGTATGTAGAATGGGGGATTCGTTTAGGAAAAGATGCTGTTTTGCGGCAGCAAATATCTTGGAAATTGCGGCAGTCACGACAAACTGCTCCGCTGTGGAATGGCAAGCAATTTACGCGAGAGATGGAAAAAGCTTACGAGCAAATGTGGCAGATATATGTTGACAAAAATCATTGATGGTGCTACTCCCCATGAGTAGTGCGTGCAGCGAGTTGCTATACACAGAAACTCGCTACATTCATCAGTTAGTCTCCTGTATAAAACGGTCTAGTTCAAAGGAGGAAATGTTCTCGCATTTAGCTTGTGCGATCGCCTCTGTGTTCTCATTCTCCAAGACAATCCGACTGTGAAGTCGAGGTATCAAAGCTTCCCACTGAATTTTACTCAACTGTCCAATCAGGGAAATTTCCGGCCCATCGGAAACATCTAAATCTTCTTCCATTAAAAGGTTCATCACCACGCTAGATAAAGCGAGATTAGCATCTTCATCAGAAATATTGCTCGTGTCTACCAAAAGAGTTATGTTACTTTTGTCTGGGTGAGTTGCGATCGCCCTGACAACTCCTTCTAATTCTAAACCCAAAGACTCTTCTGGCTGCGACCAATCGGGGAAAACAATCAAGGTAATTTCTCTCAACTGAAGCAACAGTGAATCCATCGCCACCTCGTATTCATGTTCCTGGCATTTCTCCATTGGTGGGGTGTAATAACCTAGCATTTCAAGAAACCGCAAAGCTGTAGGAACTGGCCCGTAATTGTCAATAGCCCAATGCCGACCTTCTATAGAGATTTTCTCTAACCTCCCTGGATCGTCAGCAATGCGATCGACAGTATCCTGCATATTGTCTAAATCGATTCCTATATAGTGCCGCCAGTTTTCGGGCATTACTGGCAGTTTTACTCCATACTTATCGAAATCTACGTGAAACGTTACGCACCCAGCCGCCAATGACTCCCAAAAGCGCCAACTGTCCCACCATTCTACAATTGGTTCTCCTGTGAAATAGCTTGAGGTAACAGAACCCCCAAAGCTAGCACAAGCAGCCGATTCTTTCAAACGTTGGTAGTAACTGGGATTGTGACGTTGACCTGTTTGCTTCCATTGCAAGTAATGGTAGCTGTCTGAGGGAGTTTGATCAAAATTATCAACCGTATCATCTAGGGGTAAAATATTTTGAATTAGTGGGAAAAAATGTTCCCAAACAATCTTCCTCAGAGGGCGGTCAAGTATCATTGACCCATTGTCAATTCTGATATATCCCTGGGGAACTCTCAACCAACCGTTAGAATATATCAACTCATCTTGGTTAACTCGGAAATTGACGAGTAAGCGTATTTTTTTTTTTTCGATTTTTTGGGGATTTCTCTGGTCTCTTGGAGAATGCGGTTAGAAAGCCCAAAAACCCACGGTATACAGTTTGAAGGATATTCAGACTTTGTATTGCAATGAGTTCTCAACCTGAAGTCAAAGTTATTTAATTGTGGATTCCAAACTGTAAAACCATCCATATCATCTAGATAGACAGTGACATATTTTCGTGCTGAGTGAAATAGATTTTCAGGCAGTGGTACGGGGATCGAGTTGAACACCACTCTAAAGTCCAGTATGACAACAGAGCAGTCCTTATAAGTCACCATTGGGTCATAACAGAAAAGATATTTTTCTCTATCGGGTGATATCTGCCAATGGTTTATATTTGAATAAAATGGTATTCCCAGTTCCTTGAACCCTTCAGCTAAACATATACTCAAATGGGAAAATTCATTTTCAGTGCAATAAAAAAATATTGGTTTGTCTAACATAAACTTCCGAGTATATTTTTCTGTTGACATATAGCTGTTCATAATAGTTGCAACTATACAAGTTATGTTACTCCTGACTGCCAATAGTGCATATTTGTCAAACTATCTAGCGAGTACAATGGGATTTCTTCTGCTCCTAATCCTGCGATCGCTTCTTTGTTATCCTGTTCCAATACAACTCTACCGTGAATGTGAAGCATGAGCGCTTCCCACTGAATTTTACTCAACTGTCCAATCAGGGAAATTTCCGGCCCATCGGAAACATCTAAATCTTCTTCCATTAAAAGGTTCATCGCTACGCTAGATAAAGCGAGATTAGCATCTTCATCAGAAATATTGCTCGTGTCTACCAAAAGAGTTATGTTACTTTTGTCTGGGTGAGTTGCGATCGCCCTGACAACTCCTTCTAATTCTAAACCCAAAGACTCTTCTGGTTGCGACCAATCTGGGAAAACGATCAAATTAATATCTCTCAAATTCAAAGGTAAGAGAGTCCCATTAATCAATGCAGCGCTCATAGTTTGCGCCATTTTTGACCAAGAAAAATTTTGCGCCCGTTGCAAACCAGCCGCAATCAATGAATTGCGAATTTTCGGTTTTTGTACCTCACAAAGTGCATCGGCTAAACCCTCAACATCCTCATCATTCACATATAAAGCTGCTTCCCCCGCAACTTCAGGTATAGAGGCATTGGGACAAGTGATGACTGGACAACCGCAGGACATTGCCTCTAACACAGGCATCCCAAAACCTTCATACTTTGACGGATAAATCAGAGCTACAGCACCGGCATAAGCTAATCTCAATTCGTCATCGCTGACGTGTAGCTTATGCACAACACTTCCCAAAGTATAATTTCTCAACTCTTCTTCTAATAGAATTCCAGTCCCTGTACAAACAATCTCAAATCCTTGTTTACTGGCAAGTTTTCCAAAAGCCTGAAAAAACAAGATAGTATTTTTATAATCAGACCCACCTCCGACTGAAATAAAGTAGGGTTTTGAGATGCCGTATTTTGTTTTAAAACTATTAATTTCTTCTTGACTCGCTGGCACGAAAAGATTGTCTACTCCACAATGAGCTACCGTTACAGATTCTAGGGGAATTTCTGGGAAAAATTTTGTCAAGTCCCGCGCTGTATTTTTTGAAATTGAAATATATCCAGAAGCATGGCTAATAGCATGATGCTTTTCCCTCCACATTGGTTCATTCAAATTGGCCCGTAATACTTCTGGAATCATGTCATAAGCCATGAATACAGACGGAGTTGATAGGGGTGTTGTGTAGTAAGTAGAGATAAATAAGTCAGCGCCTGTTTCATCGCATACTTGCTGTAGCATTTCCCGGTCAGCGTCGGTTGTATCGTAATTGTAAGCTGGAATAGTAAGGTATCTAATCCCCGCAATTTTTGGAGCGGTTCCCGCCCTATCAAGAATGATAATATGTTGAGAAAAATCATCTTTTACCCATTCTTCTAGCAACGAGTGCCAGACACGAGCAATTCCTGTTCTGTAAAGCTGGAAAAACACGCCATCAATCACGATCTTTGGAGTGGCTATGGGATTAGTTATTGCGGTTTGATTTGGGGATTCATCGGGGGACAAAAACTCCCATATATCAGTATTTTTTTCTCTTTTCGCTATGGGTGTGACACCACAGGAATTAGCGGTATCAACCATCGTGCCATCTTGAACCCATGAAAAATATTGGTTCAGGCGCAGAGGAAATTTAGTCTGAGCTTGCAATAAGCTCCATTCTGAAACTGCATTTGCATAGCCATAATATAGCTCTTTAAATTGCAACTGTTTTGCGATCGCGTAGGCAAAGTGTTGAAATACCAAACCCCGCGTTTCTGTCTCCTCATGCACAAAAGGATTTACTGCTGCAACATCCCTAAATTCGCCATCGGATAAAGGTTCAGCCAATCTTGGAGGTTCGTGAGCTACCCAGACACAGCCAGGTTTAAACCTCCAGGTTCGCAACCATTCTTGTGCTGGATTCTGAGCGTAACAATTGCGACTGCTAATCACCAGCTTTTCTCCGACAAAATACCAGCACCAATAGAAAGCCGCTGTTTTTTCAGGATTATAGATGAACATCTGTCGCGCTGTGCAGATTTGCTCGACAGTCCACAATTCATCCACATCTACTTGCCATAGCAAACATTCGTGATTAATATTTTCCAATGGTGCATTAATCATTTCACGTTTGCCTTCCCAGAAAATACCTTCCGGTTTACGATAAACCGTGACATTTTCTGGATATAGCTGTGCCAATTCGTCTAGGTATTCTGATGTGCCGTCATTGCTGCGTCCCTTGGAGTGAATTTCGTCAGTAATGCGTCCGCCATTTCGCAAAGACCACGCTGTATCATGTTTCAAATCTGCAACGCCTTCAATTATGTGCCAATGCCATTGAAATGGTAGTTTTTTGAAGACTTCTATGTGATATTTTATGAATGGTTCACCGTTGAGAACAATAGTAAAAAAGTTAATCGGTAGCGCTGGAAAAGCAATATAATTTTCATAAAAAGATGTAGATTCTACAACTTGTTCTCCTATATTACCGTTGTCATCGATCCGATTGCATTCGTAACCTATATTAATCAGTAGGTCAAATGTTTCTTTGGCTTGTCGATTTAAGCCTTCAAGCATCTTTTGAGATATTTCAAACTGAATGAACCGAATAGCTTTTTTTGTTAAAAGTCCTATCGAGCCTTGCAAAGCATCGGTTTCAGCTCCTTCAACATCCAGCTTTAGGTAATCTATAAACTCAATTTGGTATTGTTGACAAAAAGAGTCAATAGTCATAGCTTCTATCATTTCTGTTTTAACGATAGGAACATATTGATTTTGATTCTCTGGATTCAACATTTGAGGTTTTCCGATACTATTCCAGACAGAGTATTCATCGGGAAACTGATTAAATTCAATCAGTTGATTTTGAGAGAAAATTGCATTTTGAAATAAAAATATATTCTGGCATCCATATTTTTTGACTCGTTCTTGTAGTTGTATGAAAATGTTACCCGTCGGTTCAAATGAATAGACTTTTCCGCAATTTCCAACTAGCAGGCTAAATAAGATTGAATAGTCACCGATGTTCGCTCCAACATCAAAAACCACCATACCAGGGCGCAGAATATTTTTAACCAATTGTTGTTCTAATTTTTCTGAGTCAAACTTAAAAGATACAATTGTTGGCTCGTGAGTATAGTTAACATCAGACTTAACAGGGGACTGGGTGGGTGATTTGCTGACAGAAATAAAAGTATTTTTTTTAAATATGGCATACCCATTCCTAATGAAATAATTCCTAGCCACTAGGGCATAATTAGGATCGGTCAGTAGTTTGTTATGATTCCGGTAGTTTTTGAAAGTATTAATGTCATCAAGAATAATTATTTTCGCTCCATAAGTTTCTTCTAATTCAGCACTTCCGGTAAATTCTGAACCGTCAATTAATACAGCATCAAAAATATCTATATCATTTTGTTTTTTAATTTCCTTAATACCATTTACTAAAACTCCTGATTTTTTTACGTATTCAAGATCTTGGCACAGCCATCCTAAAACCTGATCTAGGGGATAGTAGTTGAGATTTGTTTGATTGTTTTTGTAAAATTTAATAACTTCGTCTTCACTAGCGAACTGTTGTATAGAAACGGATGAAACATTATAGCAATGAACGAAACTATCGTTTCGATAAGTATGTTGAAGTTCAGCAAACCGCACCTTTGAAACCTCCATGCAGAAGAGGGTTGGCTGATAGGGGTTTTCCCGCAAACCTGTAACAAAAGCTTCTGTGCTACCTTGTCCAGAAGATGAACCTATTTCTAAAACAGTTTTAATATCTTCTTCTCTTGCTAGTTTTTGGATGATCCGGTAGAATTCATCATTTTTTATTTCAGGAGGAATGAGACGATTTAGTTCAGAGTTTGAAATGTTATTTTCCATTTTCTGCATCTACTCTTTAAGTTTTTAATTTCTTCACCGCTCGCCCTTTCCCCACTTTTTCCCCTTCGCCTGCGCCAACAGCGCCTGATAATCAGCTCTGTCAGGATGCAGCTTCACCAACTTTTCCAAAGGCTCGATCGCCCCTTTGCCATTATTCATCTCCAACCGCACATTAGCCAACCCCTCCAGAGCCGTCTGATTCTGAGGTTCCCGCCGTAAAACCGTCTCATATCCCCGTTCCTGCGTCGCCAGCAGAGACTCCTGAGAAACAGTCGCAGTCGCCTGTTTTTGTTGGTGCTGACTGCTCAAACCGCTGCTGAACAGGCTCACAATCCCAAAAATCGCAGAACCACCAAACGACACCATCGACACTAGCGCAAAAATCTGCTTAATTCGATCGCCCTTATTAACTGGACGAGGGCTAGATTTTTTCTGTGTACTTTCCATTGCTAACTCTTGACCTCGCTGTTTTCCAGGCACTCACGAAGCACCTATCTCTAGATTGCCCAAGTTCGATCGCAAAACGATCGCCTCCGCCATTTAAAATTTAAGACCACTTCTCGCTCCACAAAACATGAGATTTGTCAAGGACATTTAGGTAACAATAACACGCGGGCGATCGAAATGGGTGAAGCGCGATCGCACCCTGACTTTTTAGCCGTTAGTCTCAGGCAATTGGCCAAACCGATCTCGGTAACGCGCTAGCAAAGAATCGAGTTCAGCAGCACGCTGGCGTTCCGCTTTTAGTGTTGAGGGTAATTCATCAGGAAGCAGTAATTTTTATCCATTATCTTCCCGATAAAAACAGATGAGTTTTTCACCTATTTCTAAACGCCGTTGCAGCACTTCACGGCGACTTTTAGTAATTAATTTATAGCTATATTCCTGTTGGTAGTATTGAGATCGATCGCCCTTTGGAATTGCTTAATTGCCTCAACATGACTCGGCATATTAACACACCTGACGAGTAAACCAATATCGAGTTCTGGGAGCAATTGGGAACTCGCAATCTCTTCGTATCCTTGCTCTCTGAGAGCATAGAGAGACCGTCGGCTGTATTGCCAAAACCAGACTTCAGGGATTTGCAGCCGTTTGTAAGCCTCTAGCTTATCAATTCCGCCGCTAGTGACGACAACTTCGATCGCTAAATCTGGACGTTCTCTATCAGTACCCAATTCGTAAGACTTGTCGGCTTCACACTTCACCAGTCGCAATTCATTTTCTAATGTCAGAGACTCCGTAGGGGTGAAATCGATTCCTGCCGCCATCATGTAAGTTTCTACCAATGCACCGATATGTCCCTTCGCTGTTTCGTGTTTTCTTCCAGGCATTTTCTGAATCTCCAGTATCCCATCTAAAAATGACAGCCGAACCCCTGGAATATCCAGCATCGGTTCTAAGGTTTTGAATTGTTCCCACGTTAACCCTGGAAATAGCAACGGCCGATCTAATTTTTCTTCTAATGTTGTTGCAGTCATCCCCATCGCTCCTTAATTGTGGTTATTTTAAATATCAAACTTCCTTGCTGACTTGATTGTGCAATCAAAATGGGATTGCATTAAAGGCCGAAAGGTCGATCGACCTCCCACACCTTCAGATGCCATCAGGATTGACGCCCTGGCTTCTCAAGTATGCCATTAGTCGATCGGCCCTCTGGCGTTCCTCTTCGGCCCTGTGTCGTTCCTGTTCCACCCGTTCGGCACCCCACAGCAGCAAATTGCCATCCTCATCCCACCAGCGCAACCAATAACCGGTTCTGTGAGATTTTTCACCTTCCAAAACCCCCATAAATAAACCCATTGATTCTATCCATAATCGCTGATTAGCATCCGGTTCTTGCAATTCGTATTCTCCCGATGTCGAGAGTCTGTACACTTCCAATACTCCCGATTATGGTTAAAATATTACATAAATTGGTGTCTGCAAAATTCGCTCATAAAACCGCAATTTTCCGTAAGGATATGTCGGTTTATTTGAATATTCACTACCGTCAGTATCCGATAAAAATTCCATCACTACAGCAGGTACTTCTCCCTCAGAATTGGGCGTATAACTGCGGCGAACTTCTCCTCGTTCTGCTGGCCATACCGAGGGAAAAAACACCCAATCAGGGGCTTTTACTACTGTTTTGTCGTTAACTTTGGCACCGAGTCCAAAATTGGAAGCTATTAGCATTGAAGCTAGGATATAGCCTTTCTCAGAAAGATGAGGTATCATGTTACTGACACTCATGAGTGACGGTAAAATACAGAACAGAAGATAAAATGAACTATAATTCTATGAGCAGTCACAGCCTTGCCTGCGATAACTGACTCACAGCACTTTTGTTTGACAGCACGCGAGACTTCACTCACAACACGTTTACTTGTACTCCTCATCATAGATTATTAAAAATGAAAGCTTATTCGATTGATTTTCGGCAAAAAATCCTTGATACTTATCATGCTGAGCCTATCTCACAAAAAGCAATAGCTAAGCGTTTTTCTGTAGCTTTGAGCTTTGTACAAAAATTGCTTAAACAGTATCGTGAAACCAAAAATATTACTCCGAGAACTGACAGATGCGGAGTTAAATGCAAACTGAATGCGGAGCAACTACTCATCTTAGCAGAATTGATAGAAAAAAATAATGATGCAACTCTTGAAGAACTCCGTTATTTACTTTATGGGAAAATTGGATTTTCCGTTAGTAGAGCAACAATAGGAAGAATGATAAAATTCTTAAATATAACGGTGAAAAAAAAACTCTCTTCCCCTCAGCTAAAGGCACTGACAGAGTTCAACTCCTCCGATGTGATTTCTGGGAAAAAATTAAAAAAATCAGTTTTAAAGACTTAATATTCATTGATGAATCAGGAGTAAACCTGGCAATGGTTAGGTTATATGCTCGGTCTTTAAAAGGCGAAAGAGCTAAGGGTTCAAAACCAACTAAACGTGGCAAAAATGTCTCAATAATTGGAGCAATGTCTGTCAATGATATCTTAACATCGGTTAATTTAATAGGCGGGATTGATGCAATTACATTTGAAGCTTTTATTGTAAGAAAACTGGTACCAAAATTATGGAAAGGTGCTTGTGTAGTCATGGATAATTGTCCCATTCATCTGGGAGAAGAAGTCAAAAAAGCCATCGAAAAAACAGGGGCAAAATTAATATACTTATCACCTTATTCACCGGATTTTTCGCCACTTGAAAATCTGTGGTCAAAAGTTAAAATTATTCTCCGTTCTAGGAAGACTACTAATTACAAAGAATTAGGAAAAGCCCTAGAATTTGCCTTCGGACAAGTTACATCATCAAATATTTTTAACTGGTTTACACACTGCTGTTATTGTACCTCATCTTTGTGAGAAAGGCTATAAATCCTGCCAGATCCAAAGCTTCTCGCAGAGCGGCGGCTAAAAGTGGTTGGTCGATGTTTTCCACGGGCTCGTCGGGTAATTTAAAGTCATCTGGCAATTTTTCCCAAGTTACAGTATACTGAGTTTTGGTTGCGTCCGGTTTCGATAATGTTTGCGTCATTGCTTTTCCTTGTTTAGATTGAAATAGTTTTTTGTTAATAGGATTTGGTCAATAACTTTAAGGCGGGGGTGCGGACTGCGCACCTTACTAACTATAGGGTACGCAATGCGCACCTTACCCCTGTTTAACGCAGAGAATGCAGAGTTAAGAAACATATGAACTCGCAAATCTTGCAATAATTGCGGCTATTCAACGATACCATGTTTTAAGGGGTATTTTATGGAGCAACTTGTTCTACTGACCTTGCAGTTTGAGAAGGTATAACAGGCAATTTTGGCTGTTTTTGCAAGCGAGGAAATCCAGGCTCTCCTGATTTATTTCTGGCAGGTGTACTGGCATTTATTTTATCAGAAAGTGGAGCTAATGTTTGAGTAACTTTAACTTGCTGTCGCAGTTGTTCGGTCGAACCCAACAAACCTCCTAATCCGTTGAATAACCTGCGAATATTGTTGCGGAAAGCCGGATCTCCGGTCAAATCATCTACGTCGGAAGTAATTTTTTGGACGTTCTGAAATGTAGCTCGTGCAGAATCTAGAGTTTGCTGCAATAATAGCAAAGTGGCGGGATTGTTTACCTGGTTGGATAAATCTCGCAAACTACCAGAAGCTTGGGCAGCATTCGCTGATAAAACTTCTAAATTGTTCAGCAATTGTCCTTGGTTGATGCGATTAATTGTCGGACTCAAACTGCTGACAGCTACCCGCAGTTCCTGACTGCTTTGATTGATGTTATTCAGAGTTGAGACTAAACTGGCGCGGTTGGTTGCGACTAAAGAATTGAGTTGATTGGCTGTTAATGTAACTTGATTGGCTGCTTGAGTTACTGAATTAGCAGAATTGATCGCAGCGGCAGATACGGCTTTTGTGGAAGTGTCCGCCGTAGCTGCGACTTTAGAAACATTAGCGGCGACTCCTGCTATTTCCCCTTTTAGCGATTGATTTAAACTGGTCGCTTCTCCCTTTAATGATTTATTTAAACTGCTTGCTTCTCCCTTTAATGATTGATTTAAACTTGCTATTTCGGTTTTTAGAGATTGATTTAAGCTTCCAATGTCTCCCCTTACAGCTTGATTTAAATTTTTTATTTCCGCTTGGGCAGTTTGAGTTAAATTAGATAAATCTTGAGTGAGTTTAGCGGCACCTTTAGCTGTGCTGGCTGTATTTTCTGCAAGTGATTTAATATTGTTGAACAGCGCGGGGTCAGTGTAGAAATTAGCTAGGCGCACTGTGGAGCGAATTAGTTCGTCGATAGTGACTCCAGCTTGACCTTTTAAGCGCGAATTTTGGCAGATAATCTCTGGGGGACAGTCGGCACTAACGGGATTGGCGGTAAGTAATGATTCTGGCAAAATCGAGTTGGGGGTAATGTCGATCGACGATTCGCCAATTAAACCGGATTTATTCGCTTCGATCGTAACATCCCGGGGAATCACCAAAGTACCGGGGGCAATCTCCAGCATCACGTCTACGCCGTTGGAACCCGGTTTGAGGGCGGTAATTTTACCGACTGCAACCCCGCGATACCTGATGGGCGTGCCTATTTGCATTCCTTGGGCACTGGCAAATTCTACGGCGAATTTGTAGCTGCGGTTCCCTACCTGCACGCCCCGCAGCCAGAGCACTAAGCCCCCAAATAAACCGATTCCTACTAAAATTAAGAACCCGACAGAACCTTCTCTTACAGTTCGCGATCGCATATTTTCTCCTCAGTCATTGGTCATTGGTTATTAGTCATTCATCATCGGTCATTTCAATCTAAAATCTAAAATCTAAAATCTAAAATTGGCTGACTATCCAAGCGCTTGAATTGGCCCAGTAACACTGCCACTAAAAAATTGTCGGATCAGTAAATTATCTGTCGATGCAATGTCATTGACAGTTCCCTCCCACTGCACTTTGCCTCGATAGAGAAACACGATGCGATCGGCAGTGCGGCGGATGGTGCTGTCTTGGTGAGTGACGATCGCATAAGTGCTGCAAACACCTTGGGCAGCCTGCAAGTCCCTGATTAAATCTTCAATTACCGTCGAAGCAATCGGATCTAAACCCGCCGTCGGTTCGTCGTACAGCAAAACCTCTGGATTATCCCTGTCATTATCAGGATTCGCCATGATAGCGCGGGCAAAACTTACTCGCTTTCGCATTCCCCCAGACAACTGCGCCGGATAGCGTTCGCCAATTCGCGGCAAACCCACCATCTCCAACTTTTCCTCCACCAATTCCCGAATGCGGCGGCGCGGCAGCTTAGAATGCTGGTAAAGTAAAAAACCGACATTCTCCTCCACCGTCAGCGAATCAAACAAAGCCGCTTGCTGAAACACCATCCCAATTCCGATCGGATCTGCCACGTCGTCCACCCATCCGACCCTGCGCTGTCCCTGAACAAAAACCTCACCGGCATCCGGGGCCAACAAACCCGCAATTATCCGCAGAATCGTAGATTTCCCCGTCCCGGAAGGGCCAATAATTGCCAGGGCCTCTCCCCGATAAATCCTCAGATCGACTCGATCGAGGATCGGGTTCTGGCCGAAGGACTTACTTACCCCCTTGAGTTCGATTAGTGGCTCAGCCATAGGATGTTATCAATAAGTTGTCAGTCCTCAGTCATCAGTCTACCTAATGACTCATGACTCATGACTAATCACCAATTACTTAAATTGACTGCCAGAATCAAAACTCTCTTGTATTGTAAATTTGTCAGCTCGAGCTGTTCCAATACCCTTAAGACTAATTAACCATGTCAATTAGTTCACTTCCTAAAGCCCTCCGCGTCTTGGCTAAAGCCAAGCAGGTTTTTGCCCAATCCAGAAATCCTTACCCCCCTTCTTTGCGGAACGGGCGAGTTCACCAGTGGTTTAAGTGGTTAGCCCCCGGACTGTTAGTGAAACGGTGGCTGCTGATTAGTGCTAGTGGCGTGGTACTTGCCACTTTGGGTTTAGCGATTTGGACTGGGATGACTCCCATTTTCTTCTTATTGCAATTGTTGAGAAATTTTTTGGCGTGGATTGCGGAAGTTGTTCCTAATTACGTGTCGGGGCCGATCATCATTGCTGGCGGGATTTTGTTAATTCTGTGGGGACAAACTCGCAGTTTGAACTCTATTACCCAAGTGCTGATGCCCGAAGGGAACGAGGAACTGGTAGATCGACTCCTCAACCACCGTCGCTTGCACCGCGGCCCAAAAATTGTGGCAATAGGGGGCGGTACGGGCCTTTCTAATTTGCTCAGGGGATTGAAGGATTACAGCGCAAAAATCACTGCTATTGTCACGGTGGCGGATGATGGGGGGTCTTCCGGGCGGCTGCGGCGGGAAATTGGGGTATTGCCACCGGGAGACATTCGCAATTGTTTGGCTGCTTTGGCAGATGAGGAAAAGTTATTGACTGAGTTATTTCAATATCGTTTCCGGGCTGGTGACGGTTTAGTGGGTCACAGTTTTGGGAATTTGTTTTTGACGGCGATGAGCGATATTGCTGGAGATTTGGAACAGGCGATCGCGGCGAGTTCTAAAGTTTTAGCCGTTAGGGGAGAGGTGCTGCCTGCTACTCTGAGCGACGTGTCTTTGTGGGCTGAACTGGCTGATGGCCGCAGGATTGAGGGGGAGTCCAGCATTACAAAAGCTAACGGGAAAATCCTCAAAATAGGCTGTAATCCTGCTAATCCTCCGGCATTACCTAGGGCTGTGGAAGGTCTTCGGGAAGCGGATTTTATTATTATTGGGCCGGGGAGTCTTTATACGAGTGTTATTCCGAATTTGTTGGTGCCGGAAATTGCTGATGCGATCGCCAGCAGCGAAGTTCCGCGCATTTATGTTTGCAATATTATGACTCAGCCGGGGGAAACTGACGGATACAGTGTTGCAGACCACATTCGGGCGATCGACCGCGCTTGCGGCAGGCCGCTGTTCGATGCTGTAGTCGTTCAGGGAAAAGTCCCTTCTGCAAAGGCTTTGATCCGCTATTCTCAGGAGGATTCTTATCCGGTTGTACTCGATCGAGAAGCCGTAACGCAATTGGGGCGGCGAGTTGTCATCGCCAATGTCATGGATGAAGATGAAAATACGGGTTTAATTCGCCACAATTCTCAAAGGTTGGCGGGGATGCTGCTGCGTTGGTACGGCCGCGCCCAGAATATTTAAGCTGGAGACTGTTGACTGTTGACTGTTGACTGTTGACTAATATTATTGGTTATTGGTTATTGGCCGCCGCCAGCGAGTAACAAATAACAAATGACTAAGGACTCATGACCTAATTATTGAAATGAAAACTTTGCTTCCCGATTCTGAGGCTACGCGCAAGTTTGGTGTTGCGTTAGGTCGATCGCTCCCCCCAGGCACTGTAATCTTATTACAAGGAGATTTAGGTGCGGGCAAAACTACCTTGGTTCAAGGCATCGCTGAAGGCTTAGGAATCTCAGACTCAATCGAAAGTCCTACTTTCACGCTAATTAACGAGTATTTTACAGGGCGAGTTCCGCTGTATCATCTAGATTTGTATCGACTGGAACCCGAAGAAGCCGAGGCTTTGCACTTAGAAAGTTATTGGGACGGACTAGAAAGGGATTTGGGAATTGTGGCGATCGAATGGGCGGAAAGATTGCAGTACAAACCCGAAAATTATTTGCAAATTTCTTTAAGTTATTTAGATAACGGGCGGCAAGCTGAAGTAATTGGTAATGGCGAGTTATTGGATTGGCAATGGGAAAAGTGACAAAGGGCGATCAAACTTACTGCGGCGGCCGGTTGACTCGAATCAATTTTCCTCACCAGCAATAGCATCATTGATGCGTGTTGCCAACCTTTCTAGATTTTTATCGTCTGTACACACGATAATACCAGCATGATTTGGTTGTTGAGTGTGCAAGCGAATGAAATGCCGACGATTTTGCGTCATAACTGCCCGATCATTATTCACAGCAAAGGCTAATACTTCCGGGTCATCATCTTCGGCATTTCCTGCTTCCTGAATAGTCAGGGCATCGTGACCTAAGTTTCGCAGCAATGCCACAATAGGAAACGGGAACTGTTCATCTGCATAGAGACGTGCCATAAATTATACTTCCTGCATCATTGCTGCTGCTTCTTCTAGGATTGCTGTTTCAATTTCTTCGGAGTTAGCCTCAGCATAAGTCCAGACATTTACTAAGTTTGCAGCATTCAACTGGGGATAAAATTGTAGAAGTTCAGCATCACTTGAACCTTGACGGCGCAAACTCACGAACAGCCAAACAGGGATGCGAGTTTTGGCAATGCAAGCATCGCCGCCACACACGTCGGGAGTTTTGGTAATTCCTGGCCAACTATTGTTTAAACTTTGGGTTAAAAGCCGGATGGCTTCAGCTTTCTCAGTCGGAGTTAAGGCCAGGAGTTGTGTTTCTAGTTCTTCGAGGAGCATGGGTAAAATCGCCTTGGCGATGCAGGAATACCCAATTATAACACTTGAGTTAAAATCATGCTTACTCAGCGTCAAATCTCAAGGCTTCTCCCCTCACATTTGTATCCAATTTACCATTCTCAAAAACAACTTTTCCTCCCACAACAGTCACAACTGGCCACCCAGTCAAACTCCAACCTTCAAAGGGACTCCAGCCGCACTTTGTTACCATTTCTTCTCGCACGACAGGTCGATAATTCTCCAAATCTACTAATACCAAATCGGCATCAAAACCCGGAGAAATCGCCCCTTTGTTGGGAATATTATAAGCCTTAGCAACGGCCGCCGACATCCAATTAGCAACTTGTGCCACTGTACATCTTCCCTCTAGTGCTTGCGTCAGCATCAAAGGCAAAGAAGTTTCGACTCCCGGCATTCCCGACGGCGTATTTGGATATTCTTGAGCTTTTTCTGCTAATGTGTGCGGCGCGTGATCGGTGGCGATAAAATCAATTACGCCGTCGAGTAAAGCTTGCCAAAGTATTTCGTTATCGCGGGGTTCGCGCAAAGGCGGATTCATCTGAGCTAAACTGCCAATTTTTTGATAGGCGCTGGTATTTAACAACAAATGCTGCGGCGTAACTTCTGCTGTTACCCAACTCGGTTTTGCCTGACGCAACAACTCCGCTTCATCTCCAGTTGAAAGGTGCAGAATGTGCAGACGCCGCTGATATTTATTAGAAAGCTTTAATGCTAGCTGAGTTGCCAATAAAGCTGCTTGATTGTCTTGAATTTGCGAGTGTACGGCAACATCGGAAATGCCAGCAAATTCCTGACGCCTCTGGTTGATTCTAGCTTGGTCTTCTGCGTGCACGGCAATTAGTCGATCGCCTTTGGCAAAAATCTGCTCTAAAGTTGCTTCTCCATCGACCAAAAGCTGACCGTGCATCGAACCCATAAACACCTTAATTCCTGGAGTCGGATTCGCAGTCAACAAATCCGGCAAATTCTCTGGCGTTGCACCAATAAAAAAGCCGTAATTCACCAAACACTTCTCGGCAGCGCGACTTAGTTTATCATCTAAGGCAGCTTGGGTTGTGGTCAGCGGTCGCGTATTCGGCATTTCCAGAAACGATGTCACGCCGCCTTTAGCGCAAGCACAGCTAGCCGTAAACAAGTCTTCCTTGTGTTCTAAACCCGGTTCCCGGAAGTGTACCTGGGGATCAATTACTCCGGGTAACAGAGTGAAGCCTTTGGCATCTATTTCTCGATCGCCAGATTCGACAATTTCCGCAGCAACCTTGACAATTTTGCCCTCGCAGATTTGCACATCTCCTACCAAAAACTCACCATTGGGCAAAAGAATGCGAGCGCGACGGATTAACAAACTTGATTTGGTAGTCATAAGATATCATTAATTGAGTAAACAGCGTGCTAGCATGGAAGCATTATTAAGTTTATAATTCGTATCCAGCTCAGTCACTACAATACCCTATGACTCGTCTAGACAAGTCAGCCGACGAAAAACCTCCGCAAGACACCGAAAATCCTTGGATCGAAGGAATTAAGACGATCGGCTTAGCAGCATTTTTAGCCTTTGGTATCCGCACCCTGGTTGCCGAAGCTCGCTACATTCCCACCGGCTCGATGCTCCCAACCTTACAAATTAACGATCGATTAATTATAGATAAGGTCAGCTATCGATTCCAAGACCCCCACCGAGGAGATATTATCGTATTTATGCCTCCAGACCCGGCTAGTTTGTGTACGGGACAGCCGCCACCGATCAAAGATGCCTATATCAAGCGAGTGATCGGACTTCCAGGGGACACTGTGGAAGTCAAAGACGGAAAAGTTTTTATTAACAAGCAGCCGCTACAGGAAAAATATATTGAAGAAATTCCGCAGTATCCCTACGGGCCTGTAGTTGTAGCTCCAAATTCTTACTTGGTGCTCGGCGACAACCGCAACGCAAGCTGTGACAGTCATTATTGGGGCTTTGTACCCAAGCAAAACATCATCGGTAGGGCAGTTGTGCGTTTTTGGCCACTCAACCGCACAGGTTCGATCGACCCCACGCCCCTTTATCCTGCTAAAAATTAGCTCTAGCGGAAGGAAGAAGCCAGAAGCAAGAAGGCAAGTTCAATAATAGCAATCGTTTGGGTGATTAATAACATCCTAATCGTCTTGTCTGTTGCTATACAAAACGCGAGGGATATTAGATCCCCGACTTCTTGAAGAAGCCGCGGATCTAAGCTGACTCATTGGATCAGTTCTCAAATCTAAAATTTAAAATCTAAAATCGCCTGATGTTTCGCGATCGAGAACTTTCACAACTTTGTTATACATCTCCTCAGCTTCTTGCGGCGAATTGCCGATACTCGTCACTCCCAATTTGCCAAACTCCGACAAACAACCCATTAAATGAAACACACTGCCCGTCTCTGTACCGCTGTCAAAGTGCAGTTGATTGTCAGCAATAATATCCATCAAATCGTTCGGTAATAACCCCCGATAGCGATCTTTTTTCAAATTGTCCGAAGCGACATAATATTTCGGACGGCCCTGCTGGCTGTAAAATAATCCGTTAGTACGCTCGTACCGACCGTTTGTTAACAGCTTCAAAGCCATAAACGGATGAGTTGTGCCTCCTTTCCGCAAGTTAATTTCTATTGCTTGCATATCCCATTTCCCATCGGATTGCTTTACCGCGAGAAAATCTACTCCAAATCTCTCTAAAGCCCCTTTTTTAGCTAAGTTTTGCCCTACTTTCCATCCCAATTCCTGCAACGCTATTCGATAAGATTCGTCCGCCGGAAATTGGCAACCCAAGAAAATTTGACCGTCTGGGCCTCCTAAAATTTGGTCGTGGGTGGAGAGAATTTCTACTTCGCCGCTGGGGACAATTCTGCCTTGAACGCTGGGCGAGAACTTTTCTTCTCCTTCGATAAATGCTTCGGCAATTACCCCTAATTCGGGAATGCGGCTGCTAAAGTTTTCCCAGGTTTCCCCCGTTGCTTGAAAGCGCAAATTATGGAAGTGCTCGCCAATTGCCTTCGCTCTTTCTTTAGGCGCTTTACCTGCGAGGGACTTCAGATCTAAAATTGCATTTCCTTCCCCCGAAAAACCTTCATTTAACTTAATTACGATCCGTTGCAAATGCGGCTGCCGTGCCCACAAATCCGCCGCAGCTTCCGCTAAATCTTCCGCATTCCAAACCAACTCGGAACCGTCAGGATAAGGCACGCCACATTCTTTAAAAATTTGCCTGCTACCGCTTTTGGTTCCCCAGTATAACAGATCGGGATCGCTGGCCCACAAAGGAATCCCCAATTGAACAGATAACTCGCGTTCTAAGGGCGTCGAGTTATAACAAACCATATAAGATTTTGTCGGCCGCACTGCTTGACGAATGCGCTCCATTAAGCGGGGACGATCTAAAATTTTCTGGGTGAGGGATTTGGCAGAAGCATCGTAAGCACTGAATAGCACAAGCCGATCGCGCGCGTGAGAAAATGGAATTCCCGGCAGCAATTGCAGGTAATAATCCACAATCATCGGGTGCAAGGGCTCGGAGGTAATGTAAATTAAGCGCGTGCGCGGATTTCGCAGGCGAATCAATGAAAATAAATGCCGCTCTTCGTAGTGGTAAGCACCCTCAACTTTCTGCATTTCTTGCTGATCTAAGCTGAGAGAAGGAATGATAATAATGTCACAATCTCCGCTGTCGAATTCTTCTATCGCTCGCCAACGTTCGCGTAATTCTGTCTGAAGATCGCGAAACTTCTGCGCGGATTCGGAAGATGATTTATTTAACTCTTGCATTGTGTTTAATCCTAAGTATTCAAATAATTATTGCTGATGATGTCGGGTGTGTCAGCCCCAATACTTGAGACAACTGACACAGTTTTTTTGTCGGACGCACTTTACCGGGAATATTGACAAAAATGCCCAAATAGTGATTTAAGGTGCCTCAGTGGAAATATTTGAGGCAACTCAAACAGTTTTTTCTGACCCCCCCAAAAAACCGATACCGTCCCACCTACTCCTGTCGTTAATGTCCAAAAATTTTAGATCAAAGTTTAATCTCCCAGATTCATCTGTGGAATAAATCTAAAATCTAAAATCTAAAATCTAAAATCCACTGACGTACCCTACCGGGGACGATCGTCCATTTCTCTCAATCTGCTCTAAGAAGCTCGCCGCGCTCGAAAAAGTCTGGCATACTGCAAAATTGGCTCCAGGCGGCGTTGATTTTGCTTGAGTGCCGATCGCAATTTTTCCGAAGGGCGGAACACCAGGGGAGCCGAATATTTGTTCAGCATCTCCATATCTGGCGACTGGCTCAGCAGCATCAGCCTCACGTCTTTGTCGAGCAAATAACTCAGAGAAAGCAAATCTCCCATGTTCGTAAAATCGTTGCCGCGATCGCTAATTACAATTGTATCTTTAATCGACCGATTAGCTATCGCCTCTTGGTTAATAATTTTCGCAACTTCAGCATTAAAATAGCTCAAGTCTTTGCTCCACCAAGTATCAGAAAAAGCGCTAACTGTACAAGAGGCTACACTTGCTGTAAATACCAAGGCTAAAATGACTTGCCAAAACCGCTGCTGAGTTTTCACGTTACTGGCGAGCAAGTAAGCAACTGCTAGCTGCACTCCGGGAAAGCAGGAAATCAGATAGCGGCTGACGGCGGAACGTTTGCCACCTAGGATTAGATCCGGTAATGCCAGTATCAAAAAAGGTACAAAAATTGATGTTACAATAAACAGCCAAGTTGATGTGCTAACCCTGCGGCAGATTGTGTAAAGGGCTGCCGCAATTAACAGCAAAAATGGCAATCTCAGCAGATAAGTCCAGATATTATCAAACCCGAAGTCGAAGTCAAAAAATAAGGCTGTAAAGCTGAGTGTCCACAATTTGACAAGATACAGCCAACCCGGAGATACTCGCGTCCAATCTGTCGTCGCTGATGCTCGTTCCAGGTTGGTCGCCAGCACATAAATCCAGGGAATATACAATATTAAAGCTGCTGTTACTGCTAAGAAAAATTGGGAATTAGTTACGTGACCTGGCAATTTTGTTTTTTTGACAAACAACCAGTAAGAAATTATAAAAACTCCGTGTCCAATGAGTGTTAAACTGAAGAAAGGGTGAGTGTAGAAACCAAAGGCGATCGCCAGCGAGTAAAATACCCAATCTTGCCAACCCCGCAACCTCACTGCTCTTAGCAGCAGCCAACTGCTGCCAATAACTGTTGCTGTCAGCAAACTGTACTGCCTTGCTGTCTGAGCAAACAATATGTCAAAGGGAGATAAAGCCAAAAGTGCTGTTGCTAATAACGCCGCCAAATTCGAGGCGAAAAGTTCCTGAGCTAAAGCGTACATCAAAGGCAACGACAGCAAACTCAATAGTGCTGGCAAACTGCGGGATGCTGTTAGAGAACTGCCAAATTGCTGCATCCACCAACGAGCCATGAGAAAGTATAAAGGCGGATGCTGCGGGTCTTCTAGTGCTAAAGAACGAATTGTGTCTGCTTCTGTACTTCCCGGTTTAATCCGCTGATATTTTTGCAATTCTGGTGCGGGAAAAATCCGGTTTTGGAAGAGTTCGTCGTCAATTTCTTGGCGGGTGAAACCAGCGGCGCGGATTGATGTGTAAGCTTCGTCGTGCCAGTACAGTTTGCGATCGATCTCAAAAAACCGAAATCCGATACCTAGTAAAATGCCGATCGCCAATAAGTTCATCAGCCAGCGGGAATTTTGGGTATTAACAGATGTGTCTTGATGTGTTGTAGATCCCATGCTTGTCCTAATTGTGGCGATTTCCTCCGGGATAGCTACGCTTCACGGAATTTGGAACTGTAGACCATAACCTCACTCCCAGAGCGATCGATACCAACTACATCCCCCAACAGACGATCATTCTACCCTCTGCCGGATGCCGAATACCTCTACATCAGTGCCTTGTGAAAGCTGGCTCAGGCTGAACCACCCCCAAAATCAAGAATCTTAAACCAAATCCCCGCAGAACCTCCAGACCCTAAAAATAACTGCTAACATACGTGTTGTACAGTTAATCAACAAGCTCCGCAAGGGGTCTACCCGCGTACCGCAAATGGCAAAAAGAGATACGTCTATAAAAACTTCCACTGAAAACTCAGAAAAGCAAAAAGCTCTAACTTCCGTACTCTCCCAAATCGAGCGCAGCTTTGGCAAAGGGGCGATCGTCCGATTGGGAGACTCCACTCGCATGAGGGTAGAAACCATTCCCACCGGAGCCCTGACACTGGACATTGCTTTGGGCGGCGGTTTGCCAAAAGGTCGAGTCATTGAAATTTATGGGCCCGAAAGTTCCGGTAAAACCACTCTAGCCCTCCACGCGATCGCCGAAGTCCAAAAATCCGGCGGTATCGCAGCCTTCGTCGATGCCGAACACGCCCTCGATCCCACCTACGCCTCAGCTTTAGGCGTCGATATTGAAAATCTCTTAGTTTCCCAGCCGGATACCGGCGAAATGGCCCTGGAAATTGTCGATCAACTCGTGCGTTCCGTCGCCGTCGATATCGTAGTAATTGACTCCGTAGCCGCCCTCGTCCCCCGCGCCGAAATCGAAGGCGACATGGGCGACTCCCACATGGGTTTGCAAGCGCGCTTGATGAGCCAAGCTTTGCGGAAAATCACCGGCAACATCGGCAAATCCGGCTGTACCGTCATTTTCCTCAACCAATTGCGGCAGAAAATCGGCGTAACTTACGGTAACCCGGAAACCACAACCGGCGGTAACGCACTCAAATTCTACGCCAGCGTGCGCCTCGACATTCGCCGGATTCAAACCTTGAAAAAAGGCACAGAAGAGTACGGCAACCGCACGAAAGTTAAAGTTGCTAAGAATAAAGTTGCTCCGCCTTTCCGCATTGCCGAATTTGACATTGTATTTGGCAAAGGCATTTCTACTTTAGGCTGTCTGACTGACTTGGCCGACGAAATGGGAGTAATTATCAAAAAAGGTTCTTGGTATAGCTATAACGGCGAGAACATAGCTCAAGGACGAGACAAAGTGATCCAACACATGGAGAAAAATGCCGACTTCAAAAATGAAATTGAGCAGCTAGTTAAAAAGAAACTTGAGACTGGTGCTGTGGTTTCTGCTAATTCTGTTGCCCCTGTTGACAATGATGATGAGGATGCAGAAGATCTAGACAATGTAGAAGATCTAGACAATGTAGAAGATGTAGAGGATTTGGAAGAAATCTAAATCTTTTAGTCAATAAATCCGATAGTTGTTAGAGCCCCGACTTTTTAAAGAAGTCGGGGCTCTGTTTATTCTGTTTTTTTAAGATGTATGGGTAAAGCATTTGAGACAATACAAAGAACCCCGACTTCATCGAAGAAGTCGGGGTTCTAAAATAAGAGTATTTCACGTTTAATGTTGAGGAGTTTGGTTGAAGGAAATCTCTAAAACTTCTATCTGCTCGTTAAGAGTAGCAGAGCGCTTCTGAGCATATTTGTCGTGCAGAAAAATAGTTAAGCCGACACCCACTGGCAACACAAAATAGATAAATCCCAGCAACATCTGAGCAATTTCTTCTTGCGCTGCTGCATCGAATTGAGGAACAGCAGTAGGTTGACTTGTCGTGCTGTTGACTGGCTGCTGATTGGATTGCTCGATCGCCTGTGCTTTTACTTGCGGTTGAGCTTCCTGGGCGATCGCCCCAGAAGCAGTTCCCAAGCATCCAGCCACTGCTACACATACTGTCAGAAAACTAAAAAGCCTTGATTTAACATTCAATCCGTTGTTCATGGCACTGATTGAGCGGCGATCGCCTTGCTGGGTTTCTGTTTCGGTTAAGCGTACAAGCATTTTTACTTACCTGTTTTTATAATAAATTTAATTTCTGTATTCAAATATACATTTTTTTGAATTTTAACGCAATAAGTATTTATTACTAAATTTAGACTTAAATGCAATAGCCGCATCAATTCGATGCGCTAACTGGCGTTTTGAGGATAAACAGTAACTTTGTATACAAATTTTCCTCTGGACATCCACTTGAATTGGAACGCAACGGATAAAAGCGCGAAAGTAAATAAACCGTTACCCCAAACAGTTAGAAAGTCAAGTCGAAATTAATAATCTCTATTATTTATTAGGACAAGTTGTTATATATGCTTCAAGGGCTTTTATCGTTCAGAGGACCTTTTCGGATTCTGAACCTAAGTTGGTTTGCTTTTTTCTTAACTTTCGTAGTTTGGTTCAACTACGCACCCTTCAGCACAACGGTGCAGCACGATTTGGGATTGACAGTTGGGCAAGCCAGAATCATCAGTTTGTGTAACTTAGCTTTCGCAATTCCTGCACGTATTATTATCGGGATGTTGCTCGATCGCTTCGGACCTCGCATCACCTTCTCTTCACTCTTGGTGTATGCAGCATTTCCAACTTTGGCATTCGCCTTTGCCCAGAACTTCAATCAGTTAGTTTTGAGCCGTTTGGCAATGGGAATTGTCGGCGCTGGATTCGTAGTTGGCATTCGCTTAGTTGCCGAATGGTTCCCCCCAAAAGATATCGGCTTCGCTCAAGGTATCTACGGCGGCTGGGGCAACTTTGGCTCTTTTGCCGCAGAAGCAGCGTTACCCGCGATCGCGGCAGGAACAGCTTTTCTCTCAGTCGGACACACAAATTGGCGGTTGGCGATCGCCCTTACTGGAATTGCCACAGCAGTTTTCGGAGTCATTTTTTACTGTAACGTTCAAGACACTCCTCCCGGCAAAGTCTATCAGCGCCCGGCCCGCAACGGCGCAATGGAAGTCACCAGCGCCAAAAGCTTTTGGGCACTGTCGATGACCAATATTCCTCTATTTGGTGCCTTAGCTTTGATTGTGTGGCGCTTGCAGAAAGCAAATTTTCTGACTGCAAATGTGATGTACGCTATTTGGATTAGTTTGACAGCACTGTATTTAATCCAGGCTTACAAAGCCTGGGAAGTTAACCGAGAAGTTGTGACCGGTCAAAAGCACTACCCACCTCAAGAACGCTATAAAATCAGTCAAGTATTCGTATTAGAACTAGCTTATGCAGTCAGCTTTGGTTCAGAGCTTGCTGTGGTTTCCATGTTACCGGAATTTTTTGAACACACCTTCAATCTAAATCATGCGATCGCCGGACCTATAGCTGCTACCTATCCGCTGATGAACTTGGTCAGCCGTCCAGCGGGAGGCTTAATTTCTGATAAAATCGGCAGCCGCAAGTGGACGCTGACAGTCATGACGGGCGGAGTGGGATTGGGGTATTTAATTATGAGCCAAATTAGCGCCAACTGGCATTTAGTAATTGTAATTATCATGACCATGTTATGTGCCTTCTTTGTCTTCGCCGCAGCAGGTGCAACTTTTGGCATCGCCTCCTTAATTAAACGAGAAGTAACTGGTCAAATTGCCGGAAATATCGGTGCTTACGGCAGTGTCGGCTCTGTAATTTATGCTACCCTTTATAGCTTTCTGCCCCAAACAGTGGCAGGCAACCGCAGCTTCTTTGAGGTACTCGGAATTGCTGCTGTAATTGTGTGCTTCCTTTGTGTTTTTATCCTGAAGGAACCGAAGGTTATTGAAAGCCAAGATTTGGCAGAAGAAGCTATGGTGCTGGGCCACTAAGTCCCCAATCAAGTTTTAATTAGAACAACTTAAAACAAGAGAACACCCCGCCGCCTAACTTCTTTATTTAAGAAGTCAGGCTTGGAGATGAGCAGCAGTTTATTTATCACTTTTGTCATTTACTGTGGCAAAGAAACTGGCTCGATGTATTGAGAATTAGCGCGCACATAACAGCCTTGTCTTGTCAGCAACCAGGGTTGACCGTTCGCCATCGTAATAGCATTTGCTCCCCTGAGTTCAGCAGCAACTGTATCTCTATCCGCGCGGTAAACTTGTTGAATTGCTCCGTTTGCGGTCTTGCGGCAGTTGAGTTGTCCATCTCGCGAGGTGACTCGCCAAGCAGGCCAAGTTACAAAACCATTTGTTTGACTCGACCAAGTATTAGCATTGCTAGAAGTATAGTCGCCACTTGCATTAGGACGCGGTAAAGCCTCAACTAAATTTACTTTAAATGTCTGGCCCACAGAAGGACAATTTTCTCCTGCTTTCACCTTCCAAGTAACTTCTGCTCCCAATTGGCTGCTTCTTCCAACTTGACGCCTGACAATGGCGATATCTCCAGAACAAACTATTTTTTTGCCAGGGCCACTCGCACTGTCTTTGAAAGTCCCATTGTAATAGTAAGAGCCTGCTGCTCCTTCAGAACGGGTAATTTGAATATTGCCCAAAAATTCCCGATTGCCTACTTTTGTCAAGTAAAAACCGCTGCGAGTGTTTTCTTTTTCTGACAAGTTTAAAGTAGTTTTACCGTTAGGATTAACATAAGTGGTAGCGCTAGCAGCACGGCACCAAATTAATGACAAAACTCCTGCATAAAACCAAATATTAAGTCGTTTCATGGCAATACCTTTTATGAATTTATACTTTATTATACCTAGTATGTAAATACTTCAACAGTCGCTCAAATGAGTGTCACTCATTTGAGCGATAGCGCACTCGTCCGATCCTGGGCGCGGACTATCCCCGGCATCAACTCCGAATAACTTCACCTTACTTCAGATCCTTTCAACTCTCTTCACTTGTTAGCACCCGCATCGCTTGGTTTACACTGTTCAACTTCTGACTCATTGCAGGTTCCAATAATTAGCAGCAGAATAAATTTATATACGTAAGTAGAGGAGTTCAAATCACCGCTAGATACTGTGGATTTTACGGCTACTTCCGGGTGGGTCAAGTTGCCGCAAGTAACACTAGCCAGATTTTGGCAACTGCCAGATTTCACCTCTGAGGCTGTTTGTAAAGAAATGTAAAAGCTCCTGAAAGCCAATTGCTGGGACAGAAAGTACGGTTTCTAAGCTGAGTTGGTAAAAAAATCGTATTTATTCGTCGCAAAAATGAACTTGACAAACACAAATTAATTTGCTCGAAACTTAAAGCATTGTTGAAAGGAGAATAAATTATGGCTGACGGTCAATTAGGAGTTATATTAAAGATGGCTCAAACAATTAATCCTCAAATTGAGAGCGATCGACACTTGGAAATAGACTTGGCAAAATTGCGCCAACTGCCAGCAGGAACATTAGGGTGCGAAGTGGCGCGATTTCTAGACGAACAAGGCTTTGAGCCGATCGCATCGGGAGACTGGATTCAGCGAAACCACGACATTTGGCACGTGCTGACCGGTCTTTCAGCTTCAACAGAAGATGAATTGGTACTTCAAGCGTTTACTCGCGCTCAAGTATTTCGTCCTTCTTGTGCGATTTTAGTGTTAGTTGGACTGATCGGCGGCAAATGCGAGATCGGACAAATTATCAAAGGCTTAAAACACGGAAAATTAGCCACTCGGTTAATTAATTGGGACGTTGCATCTGATTGGGAAACTCCTTTATCTGAAGTTCGAGAAAAACTCGGAATTCTACCCTTAATTGATTAGATTTTAACTCGTTACCTCATTGCAAAAGTATGCAAAGCAAAAGTTACAAACCGGAAATTAGCCTGAGTCCACGCGAAAGAGCGATCGCGCAATTAGTAGCCCAAGGGCTGCCCAACAAATGTATTGCCAAAAATTTAAATATCAGTCACTGGACGGTTGCTACTTACGTGAGGCGGATTTTTATCAAACTCGGTGTTTGTTCCAGAACTGCGATGATTGCACTGCTGATCCAAGAAAATTTGCTCTGGGACTAATAAATAAGTAGGGTGCGTCAGCTAGCTTGAATTCTCTGGTAATCCAGAAACTCTATCCACGACGCACCCTAAAAAAAACCTATCCCTAGACAGATTAAAACCCGGTTTAGCTGTAAAACCGGGTTTTAATTTGCAATGTTTAAAACCTTCTATGCCAAAGCCACAGAACGAGAAGAATTTCTCAGAAAACTCAGCAATTCTCGATTCACCGTTTGTGGCGCTTCCTGCTGAATCCAGTGACCGCAGTGAGGAACTAATTTCAACTTAAACGGAGCCGTAATTAATCTGTCTAAACCTTCTACAAGTTTGTGGCTCAAAAACGCATCTTCTTCTCCCCATAGCACCAAAGTAGGTACTGTCACAGGTTCTAATTTCTCCGCCAAATTCCAAAGCCTCTGCGGGTGAAACATCTGCCGGTAATAATTGATAGCGGCGGCTAATACTCCCGGCTTTTCTAAAGCAGTCTGATAAATCTTAGTTTCCTCAGCGCTAAAAGATCCTTTGCGAACAGCTTGTCCTTGGAAAACATTGTGCACAAAATCTTTCAAGTTTTGCCGGATCAACCATTCCGGAATGCCGGGAACCTGAAACGCCAAAACGTACCAACTGCGGCGGATTTGATCTAAATTGCTCGCCATTTCCTGCACGAATCGCTGCGGGTGCGGAGCGTTTAAAATTGCCAAGCGGTTGAGTTGTTCGGGGAATTTTTGAGCTAAGTGCCACGCAATCGCCCCTCCCCAATCATGACCTACAACGTGAGCTTTTGTATAACCGAGGCTCGCAATCAAACCGCGAATATCCGCGCTCAGCGTATCTAAATCATAACCGCTTTCCGGCTTGTCAGAATCGTTGTAACCCCGCAAATCCGGCACTACCACCTTGAAATGACGCGCTAAAGCAGGGATTTGATGACGCCAAGAGTACCAAAACTCTGGAAACCCATGCAGGAGGAGAACGAGCTCGCCTTCTCCTTGAGAAACGCAGTGCAGGCGGATGTTATTGGTTTCGACAAAGATGTGTTGCTGTTCGGAATCGAAAGAATTCATAGTTGGAAAGTTAGACTTATTTTCGGGAAGTACAGAACCCGCCGACTGGTAGCAGGCTAAAACGTCCCAATGGTGTTAATTTTTCTACTTTTATTGTAGCTGCTTTTCGATACCCGCCGCTGCAATCTAATGAAACTTAAAACTTGTAGGGTTGTTGGGTGTCCGGTTTTTTAGGCGTAATTACTGACCGGACGTTTTTTACCTTAAATGTACTGTTTTAACAGCGGCGCAGGCGATTCAATAATAGCACAATTTCGTCCGTTGCCGATCGCATTTTTGCAGCCGATAGGTCAGATTGATTGACGATAATGCTAAACACCAGCGGCTCGTAATTGGGAACTTCGATATATCCCGACAGCGCCGAAACTCCGCTCAAAGTTCCTGTTTTTGCTTGCAAAATTACGCGGCTTGGTGTATTATTGAAGCGATTTTTCAAAGTGCCGTTCTCGCCAGCGATCGGCAGTGACTGGCGGTAAATAGATGCAGCAGGTGAATTGGCCATAAATCTCAAAGTTTGGACCAAAGCTTCTGGACTAATTAAATTGTGGCGGGACAAGCCCGAACCGTCTGCTAATATGTAGCTGTTTGGATTTACTCCTAATTGAGTTAAAACTGTTTTTAACTCTTTCAAACCCATTTCACCTGCATCCTCTTGCTGCTGGGGCATCTTGTCTGTAACTTTTCCCAGCAATCTCAATAAAACTTCTGCATAAACATTGTTGCTTTCGCGATTAGTTTCTCTCACCAATTGGGCCAGCGGCGGCGATTCAACGGTCGCTAATTCTTGATTTAAATTGCGAGAAGCCGAGGCAACTAAAGCCTGTTTAACAGAAATCCCCTCAGCCGCCAGAACTTGCTGAAACTGCTGCAAAAAATTATTAGCGGGGTTGACAACTGCGACATAAGCTGATTCAGGTTCGCCACCAACTTTCAACTGTCCGCTTACTCGAATTATAGGTCGATCGAACTCCCGACCAACTTCAATAAACTCAGATTCGCTTTGGGCGACTGTTACTGAATTGTTCTGAAGTTGCCACTGATTTGCCAGCTTTGGTTCGGCAAAAGTAACTTTCAGAGGTTGCCCGATTGCCTGTGGGGACAATAGAAGGTCGATCGCGTTTTGATTGAAAATTAAACTGTTAATTGGCGCTCCGTAGCCTGCTTGCGCGTCTTCCCATTCCCAATTCGGATTGACTGCACTGCCTTGAAAATAGCTGTCATCGCCAATCAACTGGTTAACTTGACTGATTCCCCGCTGCTTCAACTGCTGCGCCAAAGATTTCAACTGAGCCTCAGCAATGCTGGGATCTCCTCGGCCGGCAACGTACAAACTTCCATTTTCGCCGCTGTAAACAGATGTCTTAATCCGAAAATCTGCACCGAGTTTCTGCAAAGCAGCGGCTGTAGTTAGCAGCTTGGCATTTGATGCTGGAATAAAATATTTTTGGGCATCGCGGCTGTAGAGAGTAGTAGTAGAAGATAGAGGTTGAATCAAAATGCCCCAGCGCGATCGACTAAATTCGGGACGATTGGCGATCGCATCTACTTGCGCTCCCAATTCCCCAGGACAAATATCCCCAGCAACCGCCGACGTTTGAGCAGCAACCGCCGACGGACGCCCCAGCACCAGCACTAACAAACTAAGCGCAATTCCTTGGATTTTCAAAGTAGCAGTTCCTTAACAATAACTATTAAAATTAGATGCGCCCGAGCTTGGAAGTTTCACCGAATCAAGTCAATATTAATAATAATAACGCGCATGAATTCTCGGATTGAACAGCGCCTCTACAGGTTTTCCCTCTTTGAGGTGTTCTTCCACAATTAACGGTACATCACTCGGTTTAACTCGACAATACCAAATTTCGTCCGGGGTAACTCGTACAGTCGGGCCAGTCGTGCACTGTCCCTGACAGCTAGTAGCCTCCACTTTCACCCCTGCAACTTGTTGAGCTTCAAAAGCAGCTAGCACTGCTGCTGAACCATTTTTTAGGCAAGATAGATACTGGCAAACCAATACACAGCGCGCTTCTGGTTGGGAGTCTGGTTCTGAGGTGGGAGATTGTGGCATTAGTAAAGATTTATCCGCTGTTTAATATATCTTAACAATATTGTCAGGTCGATCGCCCGCTGGAGGGAGACCAACGGCAGAATTTTAGAGTGCGATCGAAAAAAATAGCAAAATTCTGGCATTCAAACTTTTTCCTTCGTTCTACCTTCTTAACTAATCCCTTCAGCAGAGCTGCCTTTCTTCAGTCTGTGTCACGCTTTCCCTATATGATCGATTTAGAGCAACAACTCAATCAACCGCTAATCATGCCAAAAACAGTAGCCGATGTAATGAGCCGCGAGCCGATTTTGGCGCGACCCGAAATGCCCTTGAACGAAGCAATTAAAATTTTAGCCGATCGACGCATTAGCGGTCTTCCCGTCGTAGATGAGAATGACTTGTTGGTAGGAGTTATCTCCGAAACCGACTTGATGTGGCGGGAAACTGGCGTAACTCCGCCCGCTTACATTATGGTGCTCGACAGCGTGATTTATTTGGAAAATCCATCTCGTTACGAGCGAGATCTGCACAAGGCTTTAGGACAAACAGTAGGAGAAGCGATGAGTAAAGAACCAGTTACCATCGGGCCCGACAAATCTGTCCAAGAAGCTGCCAAACTGATGCACGATCGCAGCATCCACCGATTGCCAGTGGTCGATACTACGGGCAAAGTAATCGGCATCCTCACTAGGGGAGATATTATCCGCTCGATGGCTGCCGAATCTTAAATTAACTGTTGCAGTTCCAGGGCTGTATCAAAAAATTAGTCGATCGCTCTTTCAATCTCGCTGACTTTTGACAATTACCAATTACCGAGATTGAGGACACGGAAGTCAGGAATAGACACAGAGCAATTTTTTCTTTCTTGCTTCTTCTTCTTCTTCCTTCTTCCCTCTTCCTTCTTCCTTCTTCCTTATTCCCAATTATCAAATTTAAAATCGAATGAGCATTACCCCTGAGTCTGTCGAACAATTGCTGAATTCCGAGGATTTTGGCGAAAGACTGCGAGCAGTCAACCAACTGCGCCAACTAGAACCCGCGATTGCCTATAAACTGATTCAAATTGCGATCGGAGACAAAAACGTCCGGGTTCGCTACGCAGCAGTCAGCCAAATATCAACCCTCGGTACGCAGAATCTGCCGAACGCTTTAGAGGTACTGCGAAACAGCCTCAACAACGACCCCGAACCCGACGTGCAAGCAGCCGCAGCCGATGCTTTGGGCGCATTGAAATTAACCGAGGCTTTAGAAGATTTGCAGCAAGTTTATAGCAGTACCTCTGAATGGTTGGTGCAACTGAGCATCGTTGCGGCTTTGGGAGAAATGGGAGATCCGAAAGCCTTTCCGATGTTAGAAAATGCCCTGACTTCTGAAAACGAATTGATCCAAACCATTGCCATCAGCGCATTAGGTGAATTGGGAGATAAACGCGCGCTGCCGCTGCTGCTTCCCTACGCTTCCAATGCAGATTGGCAGATCCGTTACAGAGTAGCTCAAGCTCTGGGGCGGTTGGGCGGTGCAGAAGCACAGACAGCTTTGGAAATTCTCGCCAAAGATGAGGTTGAACAAGTTGCTCAGGAGGCTAAAGCCGGACAAGAAAATAGTTTGAAATCTTGAGATTGCTTTGGCGATCGCGAACAACCCTGCGCGGTTGTGAATTTTGAATTCATTTAGAATTTTTTGTGCGGATTCTAGTAACAACTTCGTTCGCGATCGCACACAGAATTCAGAAACCCGGTTTCTTCCTATATTGCTGGTTTTTGTCTGCAAAACTCGTAGAAACCGGGTTTCTAGCCAGCCAGCGGGCTGGGTGGAAGGTGCCAACCTGACTAATCAGGAAAAATCTAAAATCTAAAATCTAAAATCTAAAATTGTATTGATGCCAATGGCGATCGCAAATTCCTTTGAAACTCTCCTTAAAGTCGATCGCACTCTTCCCGATCCAAACCAGATTCTGCCTCTTGACATCCCCACTTTAACAAAAGCTATAATTAAAACAAATACAGTAGCGGCAGGAATTAACACAATTATTGAATTGTGCCCCGCCAACTAGCGATCGGGGAAACTATCGTTAAGACGGTAAGCCATCTACCTGCAAAACCAAGTCTTAAAACTCTCGATCATCCCCATGCTTGAACAACTACAAAATTCCGGTTCTCAATCCTCGGACATTTTAACAGGAGAGCGCTCGGCCTCTCAAGTCGCACCAACTCCAACCAATCAAAACTTTATTTATAGAGTTTTAGAACTTACGAACCTAGAACGCAGTAAATTAGGTTTGTCCCCGCTAACCTTAAATACTCAGTTACTAAATGCGGCGGAAAATCACAGCCAAAATATGGCACTGCAAGACTTCTTTTCGCATACCGGGAAAGATGGTTCGTCATTAGGAAGTCGGATTTCTGCAACAGGCTATCAATTCTCAACTGCAGCAGAAAATATTGCTGCGGGTTCTTCTACACCCGAACAAGTTGTATCATCTTGGATGAACAGCAGCGGCCACCGCGCTAACATTCTTAACCCCAATCTCAAAGAAATTGGCATCGGTTACTATTTCTTAGCCGACGATACTGGCACAGAAAATTGGAATCACTATTGGACACAAGTTTTTGCGACTTCTCTTGACGGTAGTGTCAATCCCGCACCGACACCCACACCAAACACTATATCTATTACTTCGCCAATACCCAATGCTACAGGGGACGGCAGCCCGACGACAGCACCCAAAAATACAGCCAGCGACGGCAATTATTTCCTATCAGATAGTGCCGATAGTCAAATACCGACAAATGCTGCGGGATTGCCAATTTTTGCCCTTTCCGGTAAAGACAATCTCACCGGTGGAGAAGGTGCTGATAGCATTAATGGAATGCAAGGTGCGGATACAATTAATGGCGCAGGCGGCAATGACAGCTTATCGGGCGGCAAAGAATCCGATTCAATTGATGGCGGTGTTGGCAATGATTTTATCAGCGGCAATAACGATAACGATCGACTAATCGGATCTGACGGTAACAATACTATTCGCGGCGGCAAAGAAGATGATGTCTTGGTTGGCGGTAACAGCGACGATGTGTTGGCGGGCGATCGCGGGCAAGATATGCTGACGGGCGGCGGCGGAAATGATACGTTTATCTTAGCAGGAGGTTTGTCTGCTTCGGCTACTTTAATTAGTGCCGATGTAATTGTCGATTTTGGGGCTGGGGATAAAATTGGTTTGACGGACGGTATCGGGTTTGCAAACTTGACTTTTGAAGCGGTGAGTTTGCAGTTGGATGGAGGTGCAAGCGTTGCTTCTACGGCGATTAAGTCTGGTAGTAATTATTTGGGAATCGTGCAGGGTGTCAGTCAAAGTCAGCTTACATCTTCTGTTTTTGTCAACGCCTAAAAAACAGCATATCGAGATTCCCGACTTCTCCAAGAAGTCGGGAATCTAAAAACAAGAGCGCTTTAGGTTTAATTTTAAGAGTATCATCGGGGTGGCTGTTTTGAGAGATTGGTTGTTAACAGTCCTGGACGGAAAAACACGGCGGTACGATCGCCGTTAACTTAACCGCAGGCATGGGTACTGAGTTTACGATCGCACTCCCAGTGAAAGCCAATGGTGCAGCTTAACAGTGGCTGGCAAGAGGCATAGATGCTGCATCAGACTGAAACGACTCGTTTAGCAGTTTGGTGATTGTATCAGCGTTAGCAGGGCGACAGAAGTAAAACCCTTGACCTTCATCGCAGCCTCGCGCTTGCAGGTAGTCACGCTGCTCCTTGGTTTCAATGCCTTCTGCGGTGATCGTTAACCGCAGACTTTTTGCAAGAGCAATGATGGCATCAGTAATGGTAGCGCTGTTCGGGTTAGACAGTACATCTCGGACAAACGATCGATCGATCTTGAGCATATTAACCGGAAACCGTTGCAGGTAGTTGAGGGAAGAATAACCTGTGCCAAAGTCGTCTAGGGCGAGGGACACGCCAAGTTCTCGCAGTTGCGTCAAGACTTTGACCGATCGCTCAATGTCAGTCATCAAGGCAGTTTCAGTCACTTCCAGTTCTAAATACGCAGCTTCGAGTTCGGTCTGGGCCAAAATTTGGCGAACCATCTCAACCAGATTCGTTTGCTCAAATTGTCGAGCCGACAGATTCACCGAAATCCGCAGGGCTGGCAGCCCAGCCAGTTGCCAGCTACGGGTTTGAGCGCAAGCCGTTCGCAAGATCCATTCACCAATGGGCACGATCTCGCCATTGGCTTCGGCGATCGGAATAAATTGTGCCGGAGAGACCAAACCCTCTGTAGAATGCTGCCAGCGAACCAGCGCCTCCGTTGCTGTCACCTGTCCGCTGTCGAGGTCGATCAGCGGTTGATAGAAAACCAGTAGTTCGTTACGCTCCAGCGCTCCGCGCAGGCTATTTTCTAAGATCAGTCGCTCCTGTAACTGAACGTTCATTTCGGGTGAATAAAACTGATAGTGACTCCGCCCTTGCTGGTTTGCCTGATGAAGTGCGAAGTGAGCTTGCTGAAGAAGTTGCTCTGCAGAATTGGTATTTTCTAGATGGTTCAATGTAATGCCAAGACTGGCGGTGAGGTGGATCGGTTGGCCCTCTATAGAGAAAGGTTTTGCTAGCGTACTCAGCAGCAGTTGGGATAGCTTGACCACACTCTCCAGCGAGGGGAGTTCGCTGCGAGCGATCGCAAACTCACCGTCGCCCAAACGCGCCAAGACATCTGACCGATTCATGCAGTTTACCACCCGTTGGGAAACGGCTCTAATTAGTAAGTCCCATATCCCAGGCTCCAACCCATGGCGCATTCCCGTGAAATCGTCGATACCCAATACCAGCACTGCGACTAGGGGTGAGTGATTTTGAGATCGGGTTTGATTCAGGCGATCGCAGAATAAGTCACGATTGGGCAATCCAGTCAGTTCATCGTAGTGGGTAATGTAATGAATCAATTCATCTAGTTTGTAAAGCGTTTGTGAGGAATTTGCCATCAGCGTACCGACTTCATCAGCAAACTCTGTGGGTAAGTTCGGCAATGTTCTTGTATCGAGGTAGTTTTGTAGAGCCTCCGAGGTTAAGATTACTGGAACCAGGAGGTAGCGTAGCGTATAAAGCGTTGCTGCCGTACCCGCTAATGTCGCCAGCAGAGCAATCAGCAGAACCCGGACTGATGTCTCTACAGAGTAAGCATTTGAGGTAAGAAACCAGACCATTAAGGTTAGCAAAGGAACGTGCGTGCCTAAAAATGCAACCACCATAATTTTGGCAGTGTAGCTTTTTTTCAGCCAGGGGAGATGCCCCAAGAATGAGTATAGGTTAAGGTTAGGCTTTGGTTGCATAATAGGACTCGGTTTGAAATTTCAAAGTGGGTAGAGTATCCAGCAGTCTGGTACTAGGTGCGTTGGCTTCAGAAACGGCTTTTTTAACTAAGGAGCGAGCGCCTTAGATTTGACCGATATTTTACAAATCGATCGACAATACCGAACCGCGACCGCTTGTGTGATAAAATCTCCAAGCGATCGCCAAACAACCAATATATATACTGACCCTAATCGCCTTTCTCAAGAACGTCAATGATCCGCGCCAAAAATTACCGAAATAGAGTTTTTTGAAAGCTATAAATTAGAGCGAGCTTCAGCTTTTAGTCTGCTAATAATAACTAATAACTAATAACTAATAACTAAATTACTAAAAGGGTAACTATGAAAAAAGTAGCGGTGTTTGGCAACGCTGGAGGTGGTAAATCAACTCTCAGCAAGAGATTATCGGAAATCACTGGTTTGCCACTTTACCCCTTGGATAAAATTCAATATCAATCTGGGGGCGCTGAGGTTCCCAATGAAGAATATAAGCATACGCATGAAAAAATTTTGGCGACTGACCGATGGATTATAGACGGGTTTGGTTGCATGGAAACCCTCTGGCCGCGACTCAATGAGGCGGATAGTCTGGTTTTTGTCGATTTACCGCTATACGTGCATTTTTGGTGGGTGACTAAACGGCTGATTTCAGGTAGTTTTATACCGCCAGAAGGCTGGCCTGAAAACAGTCCGATATTAAAGAGTTCAATTAATAGTTACCGCGCTCTTTGGTTGTGTCACAAGTATTTGACTCCCAGATATCGCGAGTATGTCGATCGCGCTCAAAATACCAAAAGTGTTTATCACATCAGATCCGCTGAAGAGATTTCACAATTTTTTGACTCGATCTTGCAAATGACTAATCACTAATGACTTGGGAATGGGGAATGGCGCATGGGGCATGGGGCATGATCGGCGAAAGGCATTGTGCTAACAAATCACCACTCACTAATCACTAATGACTGATGACTATTGACGAATTGATGCCACAGCCGATCGCAAATTCCCTTGAAATTCTCCCAAAATGCGATCGCACTCTTCCTTCTCTAAATTAGTCCAGTGCATCATCAAAGCTAATTTAACAGACTTGCCGCTTTTTTCGAGCAAAAAACCCGCCTCATCCCGGTTTAAATCAGTCAAATCTTGCAACATCCGCACAGCCCGATCGCGCAATTTCTTATTAGTCACTGCCACATCAACCATCCGATTGCCGTAAACCTTCCCCAGCTTTACCATTACCCCAGTCGAAATGATATTTAAAGCCATTTTTGTGACTGTACCCGCTTTCAAGCGCGTCGAACCGGCCACTACCTCCGGGCCAACCAACAACCGAATATCAACATCAGCCTCAAAATTGACTTGTTCGACGGGTACGCAGGCCATAAACACAGTTTTCGCCCCCCGCTGGCGTGCCGCCTGCAAAGCGCCCGCGACAAACGGGGTTGTACCTCCAGCCGTAATCCCGACAACCACATCTAAGTTGGTAATGTGACGGTGGGCGATCGCCTCGGCCCCATCCTCAGCCCGATCCTCCAAATCCTCCGAACTCCGCACCAAAGCCCCCGCACCCCCGGCAATTATGCCCTGTACGAGTTCGGGCGGCGTGCAGAAGGTGGGGGGACACTCGGCCGCATCCAGCACCCCCAAACGCCCGGAAGTACCCGCACCGACGTAAAACAGGCGGCCTCCTAGACGCAGAGACTCGGCTGCAATGTCGATGGCTTGGGCTAACTCTTTGCGGGCACGGGCGATCGCGCTTAAGGTTTGGGCGTCTTCCCGGTTGAACAAGTCCACTAATTCGATCGAACTGAGTTGGTCTAAATTCTCGCTGTTGACATTCACCTGTTCCGTCAGCAGATGGCCCCGTTCTTCCAAATTCTTCATAATTTTTTCTGCGTTATTGGTCATGGGTCATGGGTCATGGGTCATGGGTTATGGGTCATTGGTCATTGATTTAGAGGGAAACCGCAGATAAACGCAGATAAACGCAGATGCTTTTCAAGATTACAGAGCTATTTTTGCAATTAGACTCTACTAATGACTGCTGACTAATGACTGCTGACTCTCACAAAAGTCCTTCGAGTCGGCGGCGAATAGAATCCAGTTCGTTTTGGGAAACGTCAGAATCTGGATCTGGATCGGGTTCGGGCTCCGGCTGCCACTGAGTCTGTGTTACATTGTCTTCTGGCGGGATCGCCAGCGCGCCGGCAGGCACCAGTTCCCAATCATAATCAACACTGTCGCAGAACTCCTTAATTTCCTCCTCGTCGATCGCCTCAACCGTGGGCTCTGGGAAATCCTGAGCTTCCAACATCACGCCAAAGCGGGTGGCGTCGTCTTCTGACTCAAACATCAGAACTTTATTGCGATCGCCGAGTTGAATGGTATGAATTCCCTCATTCTCGGTGCGGGCATTGAAGAGTAAGACGAACACTCGCATAAGTTTTAAAGACCTTCTTAACCACCGTTTTTTTATCTTAGGAGCGATCGGGCAACCGATTTTAAATTTTATATTTTAGATTTTAGATTGACCACCGATCCTGCACTGGCGGGATCGAAAGGAATTGGGGCATTTGGACGCCTTGGTTTGATATTTGAGATTTGAGATTGACCACCCATCCCGCACAGCGGGGGGAATCTAGGGGATTTGGGGGAGCTGGACGACTTGGTTTTAGGTGGTGTTGCGTGTTTTGATTAAGTTCGGTAAAGGTTTCTGGAGTCTACTCTGGAGTGGGGGCGTGCCTTTTGCGTGCGTTTGATCTGGGGATCGGCACTTCCGACCTCACTTTTGAGTCTACCAAAGACAGAAGGCACCCTGGCGAATCACAGAGATTATACCTGTCTAGAATCGGCTGATTTCCTATAATTCCTGAATTCTCTGATTTTTGAGAAACACCCATGACTAACTCGGACGATAACAAAAATCAACTCGCACCCCGTCCCCATCGCCGGTGGTGGCGTCTGCTGCTGCTTAGCGGTACGGGATTAGGTATTCTCGCCTTGGTGGGGGCGGCGGTAGGATACCAGTGGGTGCGGGAAAAGTTAGCTCCTTTGGTGGAAACGGAAGTCAGTCAGTTGCTGAAGCGACCTGTGCAACTCGGACGTTTGGAGGGATTTTCTCTGACAGGTTTGCGGTTTGGCCGATCGACTTTACCTGCAACTCCTACCGATCCCGATTACGCTTCTACTGAAGCAGTGGAAGTGCAGTTTTCGGTTTTGCCACTGCTGTTCAACCGCACTCTCAAATTAGATATTACCCTAGTTAAACCTAGCGCTTATATCGAACAGGATGCTCAAGGCCGCTGGGTTAATATTCCAACTGCAGAGCGGAAATCTCCGGGTTTATTTAAAACTGAAGTTGAGGCAATTCGAGCTGAAAATGTCGCCGCAGTTTTGGTGCCGAGTCCCGCAGTCGGACAGAAAACTTCGGCTCCGATTTCTGTAAGCTTGAAAAATGGCAGCGCTCTCTTTCGCGACCAAAATCAGCGCGTTCTCTACGAACTAAACGGTCAGTTTACTAACAGCGATAATTTTATAGTAAAAGCAGATTCTCTGTTACCTGCCGCTCAAACTAACGTGCAGTTGCAAGGTCAAAATTTGCCTTTGCCCGACCTTGCTCGCTTGCTGAAACTTCCCCGCATTTATTTACAAAAAGGTCTGGCAAATGGCAATTTGACCGTAAAATTGCGAGACAATAAAGTATCGGAAATTACCGGAACCGCTAGTTTTGGAGGAGTGCAAGCGAGTATTTCTCCGCTGAAACAGATCGTACAAAATAGCAGCGGTCAGTTGCGGTTTCAGGGAACTAATGTGATTGTCGATAGTCTAACGGCTAATTACGGTTTAATTCCGCTTAGAATAGCAGGAACAGTTGCCACTGGAACCAATTTTAATTTGGAGAACGCTAGCTTCAATCTGACAACGAACGTGCAACCAGTCGCCTTGGCAAGTGTTGTCAGTGCGGTGGAGACAGAGTTAGGGAAGAAAGTAGTATTACCCGTGGCTGTGGCGGGGGAAGTGAAGGCGGATGCCAAGCTGACTGGAACAGTTGCAATGCCGGTGCTGACAGGTGCGATCGCCTCGACAAAACCCGCTACGGTCGATCGGCTTCAATTAAATAATATTAGCACTAATTTCAAATTGGAACGGGGGAGAATGGCTCAAACCCCAACTCCTAATTCTCAATCTTCTATTCCCCCGTTTTCCTCTTTAGGTTTGACTTTGAGCGATATTTTGGTAGTGCCGGCGGCGGGGGGTAAAATTGGCGGTAAAGGTGAACTCGATATTGCTTTGAAAAGTAAGAATTCGCCATCAGGTTTGGTGTTTGACTTCCAAGTTGAAAATGTACCCGGAGACGCGATCGCCCAAATTTACGCTCTCCCAATTCCTGCTGGTGTTAATATTGGCAATGTCTCCGCAAAAGCTCAAATTTTCGGTCCGTTAGACAACATTCAAGGTAGAGTTCAATGGCAAGCACCGCAAGGAACTTTCCCCGCAGCGGGCGAAATTCGAGCCACAAGGAATTTGGCAGATTTGCAAAATACAGTTGTGAAAATTGGCAACGCTTCTGTTAACGTAGATGCTGCGCTAAAAGACCGTCAGTGGCAAGCTATGATTGAGGGCGATCGCGTGGCCCTCAACAGTTTGCAGCAAGTTCTGCCGGGGCTTAATTTGCCTCCTGAAGTAGCGGGTTTGTTCAGCGGAACCGTCGAAGCTGCGGGAACTCTGGACGATTTGAGTTTAAATGCGATCGCTGCGACGGGCAAAGGAACGCTGAATATTGCTGACAGTATTGTTGATGTTAATGGCGAACTAGAATCGGGGAACTGGCAAGTTGTTGGCAACACTGAAAAAGTAGCTGTCAATCAATTGATTGATATTGGCTTGCCGTTTTTAAGACGGGAAATGACCGCCAATCAAGACAATCTAAAATCCAAAATCCAAAACCTCAAATCGCTCGGCGGACAGCTAGCAGGTGAATTTCAAGTCGCGGGAAATGTTGACAATTTGACTGCTGGCGGAATCAATGTTAATGCCAACGGTAGGCTAAATTTGGCCGACAGCAATGTCAATTTAAACGGAGAATTGGTAGCGGGAAACTGGCAAGCAACAGCACAAACAGATCGCACTTCCATCAGCCGCTTAGTAGATTTAGGATGGCCGATTTTAGATGTGGTTTCAGCATTCAATCCCGAAAATCAGCAATCTGCCAATCTCAACAATCTCAAATCCAAAATCCAAAATCTAAAATCAATCGACGGACTGCTATCGAGTCAAATTACAGCATCGGGAAGTCTTGACAATTTGACTGCTAGCAGCATCAATGCCAGTGGCAGCGGCAGACTCAATCTTGCTGGCAGCAATGTTAATTTAAAAGGAGAATTGGTAGCCGGAAAGTGGCAGGGAACGGCAGAAACCGATCGCACTTCCATCAGGCGCTTAGGAGATTTAGGATTGCCCCTGTTAGATGTTGGCTTAGCTTTCGCTGCTGACAATCCCCAAACAGTCGCCAATATCAACAATCTAAAATCCAAAATCCAAAATCTCCAATCGCTTGACGGACAAATATCTAATCAAATTCAAGCTAGGGGCAGTCTGGATAATTCAACCGCCGCTGACATAGGCGTCAGCAGCAGCGGCAAACTCAATATAGGGGACGGTACTGTTGCTTTTAGAGGTAAATTAGAAGACAGACGCTGGCAAGCTTTCGCCGATGCCGATCGAGTTATTCTCAGTCGCTTAGAACAAACTGTTCGCAATCTCCAACTGTTTCCGCTGACGGCGACTTTGCCGAAAGGATTTGACGGCAGAGTTAACGGCGAATTCCAAGCAGCGGGCAGTTTGGATAACTTGACAGCCAAGGGAATTAGTGGTAGCGGAGAAGGACGGATTTTGGTTGATCGACTCGGGGCGATCGATACTACTGCCAAATTAGAAAACGGCAACTTGCAAGCATTGCTGGAAACAAACGGAATTGCCGTCAGTAATTTAGAACAAACCCTCAAACAAACAGGTTTGCTGACAGCGGATTTACCGCCAGAAATTAACGGAACCCTCGACGGAAAAGTCCGCATTTTGGGAACAGTAGATAATCTAACCGCCAACGGCATTACCGCCAACGGCGACGGACAAATTCGACTCGCCAACGGCGGAGGAATTGTCAATGCTAAAGGCAGCGCGGCATCGGGGAATTGGCGCGCGTCTATTGAGGGGGAGCAAATTGCTCTAAGTCGCTTCCAGCAAGCCTTTGAGTCGCAGCGACAAAGCTTGCAAGCCCAAGGTGTAGCCTCTGGTGCCCAAAATCTCCCCCAGCTTAGAGGACTGTTTAACGGCAATATCAATTTATCCGGCCCGATTGCCGCTTCCCCACAAACAGTTCGCGCCGGCGGCAGTTTCCGCATTTCGGAATTGCCGTTTTTGAAACAACCTTTTGAGGCAGTATTTAATTGGGACGGCAAACGGGTGGAAATTGAGAACGCCACAACTCCGGGTTTGACAGCAAACGGCTTTGTTAACGTTGAACTCACAGGTAAAGGAGGGCCCTCAATTTCCAACTTAGATTTGGATGTCAGACTCGCCAACTTTAACCTGGAAGCTTTACCAGCAGAACAACTAGGATTTTTGTCTAGAATTGCGGACAAAAATTCCTCACAGCAAAACCAGCCCCTGCGCGGCAATGTCGATTTTACCGGCAGCCTCACCGGAACCCTCGCCGCCCTCAGCTTAGTTGGCGACGTGGAAGTGCGGGATTTAGCGGTAAATCAAATCGCTTTTGACCCGGTACTGGCGGGGACTGTGAATGCGGATGCTGGGAAAAGTGTAGATTTGCGTTTGGCCGGCGCCAGCGACAAAATTGAAGTAGCTTTAAATCAATCTTTTCTGCCGACATCTTTCTTAATTCAACGCGGGGAATCTGTGGCTAGCGGCCAAACCGAGGGAGAAACTTTGCGAGTTAATTTAAGCGATTTTCCCCTCGCGGCTTTGAATCTATCACCCGGTAAAGAGGTCGGTTTGGGGCCGATAACCGGTACGGTTTCGGGACAAGTAAATGTGCCCGGTTGGAAGATGCCGTTAAATCCGGCGACTTTGCAAGCAAGCGGACAAATTGCGATCGCCCAACCGGCGATCGGCTACATTAAAGGTGACAGTTTCCAAGCCGAATTCAGCTACGCTAACGGCAGCGCCACTCTCACAAATGGCATATTCCGCCAAGGCAGCGGTCAATACTTAATTTCCGGCAATGTTCAAACAGGCGCAAACCCACAATTTGCCGGGAAAGTTAACGTCCAGCAAGGCAATTTGCAGCAGGTTTTAGCCGCTTTGCAATATTTCAATTTAGGCGACTTGGCGAGAGGCTTAAAACCTCCGGTTTACGGCGACAGTGGTGACGTGCAAACTGTAGCAGTGGGAGAACCGGATGCCCCGCTAATCGAACAGTTGCGCCGCTTGGCAGAAATTGAAACAATTTTGCAGCAGCAGCAGGCAGTAAAAGCATCAGAAAAATTGCCTCCCTTATCTCAATTGCAAGGCACTTTTGGCGCCGAAATTGCTGTCGCCGGTTCTTTGCAGACGGGTGTGCAAGCTCAATTTAACGTGAAAGGCGATAACTGGCAGTGGGGAAAATATGTCGCTGAAAAGTTCAGCATAGAAGGCAGTTTTCAGGACGGAATTTTAACTGTTTTGCCTTTGGAAATTAGATCGGGCAAAAGTGCGATCGGCTTTTCGGGACAACTGGGGCAAAAAGCTCAATCCGGGCAGTTGCGGGTAGAAAATGTGCCCGTGGAAGAGTTGGCAAAACTGGTGGAATTGCCTTTTGTGGATGTCACGGGAAATTTGAATTTGCGGGCGAATTTAGCCGGCAGTTTGGAAAACCCGCAAGCCACGGGAGAATTGAGTTTGGTTGAGGGTACGCTAAACGGAGAACCGATTAAACAAGCCGACGGGAGTTTCAGTTACAGCAACGCCCGCCTGAATTTTGGCGGCAGCGCTTTGGTAACTCAAACCGAACCGATTGAAGTGCAGGGAAGTTTGCCTTTTGAGTTGCCGTTTGCCGCCGTGAAAGCTGATAGCAATCAAATTGATGTGAGGGCGAATTTGCAAAATGAAGGTTTGGCAATTATTAATGTATTGACTCCGCAAGTGGCGTGGGTCAGCGGTCAGGGACAGGTGCAAATTCGCGTCGGAGGAACGCTGCAAGACCCTGTAGCGCAAGGAATTGCGAATTTTGAAAATGCAACTGTCCGCGCGAGAGCCTTCCCAGAACCGCTGACAGGGCTGACTGGGACGGTGCGCTTTGAGGGCGATCGTATTCGGGTAGAGGGAATTCGGGGACAGTTGAGTCAGGGACAAGTTGTGGCCGCTGGCGTGATTCCGCTGTCTGTGCCCTTCGCCGAGGGCGATGTCGATGCGGATAATCCTTTGGCTGTGAATCTCGACAAGTTGGCAGTGAACCTCAGAGGATTGTACAGCGGTGGCGTTGTTGGTCAAGTGCAGGCAAGGGGCACGGCTAGACGCCCGCAGTTGAGCGGTAATATTGAACTGTACAATGGCGAAGTATTTCTCCGGAGTCCCGGCGGCGGCACAACTGAGTTAGCTTCTTCCTCTTCTGCTTCTGATTCTGATTCTGATTCCACATCTTCCCCTTCTCCTGCGACTGAGGTTTCTGATTCCCCTACAACTGAGGTTTCTCCTTCTCCTGCAACTGCTACTTCCCCTTCCTTTGAAGTTGGATTGAACGATTTGCGGCTGAATTTGGGCCGGGGAATTCGGGTCACAAGTGCGCCGATATTGAGTTTTCAGGCGACTGGGGGCTTGACGGTGAATGGAACTTTAGATGACCTTCGCCCGGAGGGTACGATTCGGTTGACTTCCGGGTCGGTGAATTTGTTTACGACAGAGTTTAGACTCGATCGAGGATACCCACAGACTGCGACCTTTGTACCAACACAAGGACTCGATCCGACGCTGGATGTGAGATTAGCAACTTCGGTGCAGGAAGTAACGCGGTTCCGCACTCCCGGCACATCTGTAGCCTCTGAAATCGCAGACGAACCGACAAGTTTCGGCAATGTGCGGAGTGTCCGAATTCAAGCGTTAGTGCAGGGAAGGGCTTCTCAGTTGGCGGAAAGTCTGGAGTTGAGGAGTTCTCCGAGTCGATCGGAAACAGAGATTGTAGCGCTGTTGGGCGGCAGTTTCGTGCAGACTTTGGGGCAGGGAGATAGTACACTGGCGATTGCAAATTTAGCGGGTGCGGGTTTATTGAACAACATTCAATCTGCGATTACTAACGCCACAGGATTGAGTGAATTTCGCTTATTTCCCACTCGGATTAGAGGCAACGAAGCACAAACAGCTAGTTCCAGTTCTGGTGCGGGTTCTCTCGGTTTAGGTTTAGAAGTTGGGTTTGACATCACGCGCAATATTTCAGCGTCAATCATTCGAGTTTTGTCAGCAAATCAACCAACTGAATTTACTGTGCGCTATCGATTGAGCGATAAAATTTTACTCAGGAGTTCCAGTAATTTTCAAGGAGACAACCGCGTCACTGCTGAATATGAATTGAGGTTTTAGTTAGCCAAAAATACTGCCTACAAAAAGCTGAATATCCTCAATCCGGAGCAGAGAAGGTGAAAAGAAGGGAAGCCATAAAAGTGATAACAGTAAGTATTAGTTCTTTAATAGAGACAATATATTACTCTGGAAACCAATATATGCTTGGAAGTACGGTAAAAAATCATTATGACTGGATATTACTCTACTGGATGCCCTATGACAATAATCTCTCAAGATTCGGACAGCCAATTATTCAAATGCTAAGTAAAGGTGTAAAAAATGACAAGGTTTTGGTAGTAGTACAATCAGACTTTAGTGGAGCAGCACAAGTTTCTAGAAGCATCCTTAGCCAAGGTAAAGTTGATACGCAATACTTAGAAACAGCAGATAGTAGTAGTCCAGAAGTCTTGAGTGAGTATCTGACTTGGGCACAATCTCAATTTCAAGCCAAACGCTGGGCTATTGTGTTTTTAGGTCATAGTGGAACGCTTATGGAAATCAGCCCCGACGAACATCCCACGTCGCCTTCAATTTCAGAAATTAGATGGATGAATCTTCAAAAAATAAATCAAGTTATATTTAATTTTAACCAATCTGTAAAGGGAAACCTCGAATTATTATTTTTTCAAAATTGTAACAAAGGAAATATTGAAGTACACCATACCTTCCAAAATACTGCTAAGTATACGCTTTCATCTCAACTCCAACTTGGAGCTCCAAATTACTATTATGAGCAATTGTTAAGTCATTTGAGCGATTATCCAGAGATTGATGGTTCTCAGCTAGCTAAAAAGATTATGGATTGTGAACGACGGGATATGTACCATAGTTTGACATTAACTAACAATCATTATTTCCGCTACTTTGCCGAAAAACTTAATGCTGTGATTGATTGTATTTTGCAAGCAGATATTGTGCCTGTAAAAGTTTTTATATCCTCAATTTTAGGACCTGAAGTCAATTTTTCCAATAACACTACTGTAGGAGTTTATAATAGCTCTGGAGAAACCTTTGTTGATTTCGCAAATTTTTTACAAAAACTTACCCAATTATCAGGTGCAAGTCCGTCCGCTTGTAACGATTTAGTTTCATTTTTAAATAATTTCCTCATTCAGAGAGTGCAACAGAATGGTGAATTACTTGACTCAAGAATTAGAAATAAGTATAAAAACTTATCAGGCTTAGGTTTATTCTTACCTAGAAATCGGCATCAACTGGAAAAGTATTTGTATTTATCGGTTTATTCAGACTTAAAGCTTGTAGAGCTTTTTGAGGCAGTTGTATTCGAGACAAAAAAGAACTAAAGGTATTGGGGATATTTTACTTTCCCGACTTCACAGAAGCAGTCTGGGAGGTAAAACAACAGCCAGCATTCGCTCCCAATTCCCACTTCCCAATGCTATAATATAAATAGCAGAATTAAAGCCCTGCTGCCAACCCCGCACACAAGGTTATAGGAGTTAAGTCAAATGGCAAACAAACTCCAAGTAAAAACAGAGTCGATCGGCTACAGCGACTTTTACTGGAACCGCTTTAGCCCGAGAGTGGCGACTATCAGCAGTGTCCGCAACGCCAATCATTGGGACGGCGGATTTATCACCTATATTGCATTTCCCACCAAAGTAGAAGCTACAGCAGCAATGAAATATTTGCTTTTGCATCAAAAAGCTGCTGATGTCGATATGCGGAAAGCCAAGCGAATGAAAGCAAAAGGCATTCGGTGGGAACTCAAAATTCGGGGTTTAGCTTTTAATGAAGTGCTGAAGCTTGCGACGATGGACATATCTGGAAAGCTAGTGATGTCGCCTGCTACTACTCAAGCCACAGGCTGATAATTGAAAAACTTCGTAGTTGCGCTAAGGGTGGTAAAGCGCAACTACCAACCTAAAAATCCCTAAGATATTGCATTTTCCTTCTTCCTTCTACAATATGCGTTTCATCATCCCCAAAGCAGACTTTGCATTCAAAAGAATATTTTCATATTCAGAACATCCTGAAATTTTAATCCGCTTCCTAAATGCAATGCTGTATAACGGAGAACGGATCATCCAAGAAATAGAAATCATTAACCCTTATTCAGCAGGAAGCGTTACAGGATTGAAAGACACTTACCTGGATGTCAAGGCCAAGATTACCGGCCACAAAACCGTGGTTGTGGAACTTCAGGTACTCAACGCCGCCGCCAAGGAATCGAACAGGGAATCGAAAGGGGTAAAATTGAGGGGGAAATAGGATTAATTATGCGTCCGATCGTGCGGCGGGTGGGAGATGTTACACTGGAATTTCAAACTAGCATCCAGGGATTATCTGCGGAACACTTAGATGATTTGCCAGAAGATTTGTTGGATTTTAGGAGTCAATAGGATTTGATCGCGTGGTTGGAGTCTGCGGCGGGATGAACTGATGAGTTAAAAAGAGAGTGGGGGATTTGTAACGCGGATTTGGTAAAATTCCCAATCTGTGCATTCATTTAAACTTTAGTATCTGCGGGAACTTCCCTCTGTACCAGCATCCAACCTAACAGGGCTAAACTAACTCCAAGAGCGAGAAATCCTAAATCCCAAGCTAACTCGTTGATACCGGGTTTGACGTGGTGGATTCCCAAAATTTGATGGTCAACAATGCCTTCAACAAAGTCAAACAATCCAGCACCAATTAATATGGAACCGAAAAAAGTTTGAGTTGACAAAGGAACATCTTTGCGCTTCACAGCACGCCACAAACAGAAGATGCCAGCTACTGTTACCAACCAATCCGCAGCGTGAAACAGTCCATCTCCAAGGGTATTTAATTCTAAACCGGCAACAGTAGCATCGGTTTTAACGCTGCTAAACATATGGTGCCACTGGAGGAGTTGGTGCAGGACAATGCCGTCAAAAAATCCGGATTGACCGATACCGAGGAGAATTCCTGCGATAATTAGAGGTCGGCGGTTGTTAGCTGCGGTGGTTGGTGCGTTTGTGCGATCGTCCAATGGAAAACCTCAGATTTAACTGCTGAGCCTGGGTCTGTGAAGGGATTTGCCAGTACATTTTGTAGTTTTGCTGGGGAGGAAGGGCGATCGCATCATCCGCGAGAGAGATTTCTGGATACTCTTGATGCTTAATGCCAACTACAAATCTAGTTTATAATTTGATTAACTATTCATCAACAGTCATATTCTCAAACAAAATAGGTTGAATTCGCCTCAAAACTTCCTCAATTATATCTGAGCGACATTCACTAAGAAAACTTGCCTGCCTTGCGCGATAATCTAAAGAACGGAGTTGATCCGTCATAATTACACCTGTTATCGCTTCACCTTCTGGAATGGGAACATAAAACGGATTTTTGCGTTGTGTGTTGCTGATGGGACAAACAAACACAAACCCCATTTTTCGGTTAAATTTAGTTTGACTCACAACCAGTGCAGGTCTAGTCCCCATTTGTTCGTGTCCTGATTGAGGGTCAAAATTGAGGCGAATAAAATGACCTCGTTCGGGGATATAGTTTACCAAACCTCCTCTCCTTCTGGTTTTCCCCAAGAGACTTCTTCGCTAGATTCTATTTCGCCTGCCAATAATTCATCTAGGGTATACTTTGATATTTTATTATTTACAGGCTCTATGACCAGTTTCCCATTTTCTATGCTACAAATTACTGAATCTTCGGCTTTAAGGTTTAGAAACTTTACTATGTAGTCTGGTATTGGCAAAGCCAAGGAATTACCTAATTTGCTGATGTGTATTTTTGCTGTCATACATTTGCGATGTTAACACTCAGGTTTATTTATTAAAACACAATATTGGGCGGGGCAGGTTTATTGAGATTGCTGTTTATAGACATAGATGTTGGTGAACCCGCCGCTACATAACCTTTGTCGGTGCAAATACTGCTTCTAGGGCTTTCGGCAATTCTATCGGCACGAAATATGCGACTGGATACAAATAATCTGCGCCTAATTCGTCAATAACTCGGAGAAATTGATGTTCCGCAGCGCGATTATCGGGTATGATTCGATAAATTTTTCGCACTTCCAAGGATGCTTGATAGTCTTGATTGTTAATGCAAACTACAAATTGTGTTTCTAAGTTATGGGGATTCATGACTCCTCCTATAAAATATATTTGATTTTGATTTATTTTTTTCCAATGCCGTGTGCTTCGTACCAATGTAGATAAGCTTCGCAGGCTGTACCATCAGTAAGGATAATTGTTGCAATTCCTTTGAGGTTTCTCAACGTCCATTGCCATAAACTTTCCGCAAACGTTCTACTACCCGAATTGAGTTGCCCACTACTATTGTTTCAATATTAGTAATATTTTCGATAATTTCAAAGTTCATTCTACATCAAATATTAAACTTTGCTAACTGTTTTCGACGCGAGAGAAGAGACACTCACTCCAACCAACAAAACCACCAACACAACTCACTACACCAGCAAAACCGCCAATACTCTATACTACTAAATATATTTCCGCCCAGAACAGACACAGGAAGATGTCCTGGCGCTGTATTCTTCTCTGAGAAAGTGAGGTCGTCGTAGTACAGCCATTTGCCGTTTTTTCGCCAGCCCACCGTATCTCCAAACGTCTCCCATATTGCTTCATCATGTTGAGTGGTTCCCCCTAGACTTTGATAAATGCGTTTCTGCACGCTAAAGCCGAAGTTACCGTTAGAATACTTTACCCAAAGTTGGTCAATGGTACTTAATTCATCGCAGGGAAATTTTTCAATACTTTTTGTGTCCAGCAATCCTTCTTTCTCCCTACCCGCCGCCTTCAAAATCAGTCTCAGCGTTTCCCTATCCGCTTCTTTCCACCTTCGGGCAGCGAGTAAATCGCGCAGATTTGTGTAGTCTAGTCCCCGATCAGATTTGAGAGGAATATCAGCCTCAGTACGAGTAGTATTCGTTACAGGAGTAGATTTTGAAGAAACTCGCGATTCCGATCGCTTTTCAACGCTGGCACCAACAGAATTATTTTGAGAAGATACGTCAGTTTCTCTCCTTGACACAACAATTCTTTTAATTCCATTAATAGCATCTATATCGCCCGGAGATGCTGCTAATACGCGAATCCACCACTGTTCTGCCAGATCAAAATCTTTGTTTACTTCCGCATAATAAGCATCAACTTTGATTTTAGCAACATCATATAAAGTTGCATATTGTGGGCAAATAATTAAGTGTGACTTCGCGATCGGCTCTGCAATAACGTAAGGTGTTTGTCGCACTTTTTTGCTTTTGTATTGCCGGATTAGTTCAGGAACTCGTGAGTTCAAATAATGATCTAATCGCTCAACAGTTGCACATTTACCTTGAACGCCCAACCCCTCAAGCAGTGCTTTTGTAAAAATACCCTGCTGTAAATCTTCGATTTCATAGGACAATTCATTAGGACTGCAAGAAAAAAAGGTAATAACTCCCTTTTGTCGCGCAACTTCAGTGGCTTGATTGCCGATTCCTTCTCCCGATTTACTCCCTTGATCCCGACAAGCATCCAGAATCAAAATAACATTATCAGCACCGCAGCGGCGCAGGCGTTCAGTCACGAAATTAATCGGAATTGCCGTATTCTCAATATCTCCCGGATCGCCATCGCACGGCATCAAATAATCAGAGCCGTTATGGGGCATTCCGTGACCGCTGAAGAAAAACCAAAAGTTATCTCCATCCCCCAAAAAAGGTTTTTCAAACATCGTCCTCAAAACTCGTTTCAGATTGATAAAAGAAGGACGAGTTGGTATACCTTTAATATCAGGAGAGTCCTCTGAGAATAAAAGAACTTTCTCAAACCCCCCGCGAACGCGAAAAAATTCACGCATTAACTCTGCATCCCGCTTGGCATATTTCAGCGGAGTTAGGAAATCATAGGCATTGATGCCAATTGATATGGCTAAATTTTTTCCCATCTCACCTTAAGACTTCCGTTTAAATCTCAACAATACAGTTCTGGTATCTGCAACTTTCGCCCCCAGGCCGACTAAACTGAAAGAACCCTCGGCGTTAATCGCAACGGATAAATCAATTTCAGATAACTCGATCGATTTCATGTCAGCTTCCGCATCTGCACGGGTGAACATTTGATCGACCGTTTGCATCAAGTCAACCAATTCTTTTTCTAATTTTTTGATACTGACATTGTGAAGTCGCAAGCTATCAACCGCTTTTGCCGCCTGCTTTTGGCTAGCCTGATTTGGCTGCGCGTCCCAAGCATCACTCCAGTCCACGCCTATATGTCCCCCATTCTTCGCACCGTCATCATCAGGTGCATCAGGAGACTCATCCGAAGTATCGGCGGTCACAATCCAAATCGTTTCATCTGGCATAAGTGTTTAAGACTCCAAACTATCGAGATATTTTTGCTAGATGCGATCGCCCACAATAATCTTAGATTATACCTAAAATTTATCAACCGTTAAACCAGCCCCCGGATTCATCTGTGGAGTGGGTATCCTGGCCGCCCGGAATGTTAAATTTTAATACTAAAAAATCGATCGCCCGATCGCCCAAACATACATAATGTGACTTACAAGTTCGATCGTACTTATATCAAAAATCCTAAATCCCAAAACCTCATTGCCCAAACAGACCCTTTCTGTGCAAACCTAAAAAACAGCAGACACAATTTTATAAGCTCTAATTACAGAACACTAGCAACCAGTTATGCAAACTCTGCCGAACCCCACTAAAACTCCCACCAGCCAACCGATTTTCGACACCACCATCAAACGCCGCAAAACCCGACCCGTCAAAGTCGGTAGCGTCACGATCGGCGGCGGCAACCCCGTCGTCGTACAATCGATGATTAACGAAGACACCCTCGACATCGACGGTTCAGTCGCCGGAATTCGGCGCTTGCACGAGATAGGCTGCGAAATCGTCCGCGTCACCGTGCCCAGCATGGCCCACGCCAAAGCCTTAGCCGAAATCAAGCAAAAACTGCACGCCACCTACCAACCCGTGCCCCTAGTTGCCGATGTCCACCACAACGGCATGAAAATTGCCCTGGAAGTGGCCAAACACGTAGACAAAGTGAGAATTAATCCGGGACTTTACGTGTTCGAGAAGCCGAAAGCCGACAGAAGCGAATACACTGACTCCGAATTCGCGGAAATTGGCGAAAAAATCCGCGAAACCCTGGAACCTCTGGTGATTTCCCTGCGCGACCAAGGCAAAGCTTTGCGAATCGGCGTCAATCACGGTTCCCTCGCCGAACGGATGCTGTTTACCTACGGCGACACGCCCGAAGGCATGGTAGAATCCGCCCTGGAATTCATCAAAATTTGCGAATCCCTCGACTTCCGCAACATCGTGATTTCCCTCAAAGCCTCCCGCGCGCCCGTGATGGTGGCTGCTTACCGCTTGATGGTGCACCGGATGGACGAACTCGGCATGGATTACCCGCTGCATTTGGGCGTCACGGAAGCAGGAGACGGCGAATACGGCCGCATCAAATCCACCGCAGGCCTGGCACCTTTGTTAGCTGACGGTATCGGCGACACCATCCGCGTCTCGCTGACAGAGGCCCCAGAAAAGGAGATTCCCGTCTGCTACAGCATTCTGCAAGCCTTGGGACTGCGGAAAACTATGGTTGAGTATGTCGCTTGTCCTTCCTGCGGTCGCACTTTGTTTAATTTAGAGGAAGTATTACACCAAGTGAGAGAGGCGACGAAGCATCTCACGGGTTTGGACATAGCAGTAATGGGCTGTATTGTCAATGGCCCGGGAGAAATGGCTGATGCTGATTACGGCTACGTCGGGAAGCAACCGGGTTATATTTCGCTGTACCGGGGCCGGGAAGAAATTAAGAAAGTCCCCGAAGACCGAGGTGTGGCAGAATTGATAGACTTGATTAAATCGGACGATCGCTGGGTTGATCCTTAGCCGATTCTTTCTCTGTTGTTAGAGTTCGACAGTCCGACAGTCCAACAGTCCGACAGTCCAACAGGGGTTTAAACGCCTGTCTCATAGCTGAACTCGGTTTCAACCGACTGAAGAGCACCCTTCTCAAAAGCTGCAGGGCCTGTTCCAAAAAGAATGAGTGTTCTATTCAGGGTGGGAACCCTCACGGGCCCCTGAATAGAACTCGGCAAAGTGGAATAATATATGTACGCCAAACGCGAGCCGGCCTTGCCTGTGTTAGATTGAGCGTAATTATTCTGAACTCTTTTCCTCCCGCGCGTCAGACAAATGGTTATAACAAAACGAGGGCTTGTTCTAAGTGCAGCAGCAGTGGTACTCACTGCTGTAACTCTTGCGAACACTGGTTGCAGTTCTAAATCTCTGGCTTCTTTTCGGGGAAGCCCTAAAGAGTTAGTTGATGAAGTTTGGCAGATTATTGACAAAAGTTATGTGGATGGCACTTTTAACCAGGTGGACTGGAAAGCGGTGCGGAATGATTATTTGAACCGGACTTATACCAGCGACGAGGAAGCTTACAAAGCAATTCGGGAAATGCTGAAGAAGCTGGACGATCCTTATACGCGGTTTATGGACCCTCAAGAGTTCAGAAATATGCAGGTTGACACTTCTGGGGAACTCACAGGAGTTGGGATTCAGTTGACTCAAGATGAGGAAACCAAAAAGTTGGTGGTGATTTCGCCGATCGAAGATACCCCTGCTTTTACTGCTGGTATTCTGGCAAAAGATATTATTACTAAGATTGACGGCAAGAGTACCGAAGGCATGGATACGAATCAAGCGGTAAGTTTGATTCGCGGCCAGGTGAATACTGAAGTGACGCTGACCATTTTGCGGGGAAGCAAGGAATTAGAATTTAAGCTGAAACGCGCTAAAATTGAAATTCATCCCGTGCGGCAGTCGGTGCAGAAAACTCCCATCGGAGAAGTCGGCTATATTCGTTTAAATCAGTTCAGTGCGAATGCTGCATCGGAAATGCGATCGGCAATTAAGGATTTGGAACAGAAAAAGGTAACGGGCTATATTTTAGACTTGCGTTCCAATCCCGGCGGGTTGCTGTACGGAAGTATTGAAATTGCTCGGATGTGGCTCAAAGAAGGTACGATCGTCTCGACGGTCGATCGAGTCGGTGAAGCGGATAAACAAACGGCAAACAAGGCAGAGCTCACAGACAAACCGCTAGTTGTACTGGTAGACGGCGGTTCCGCAAGTGCTAGCGAGATTCTATCCGGTGCTTTGCAAGACAACAAACGCGCGGTTTTGGTGGGAACAAAGACGTTTGGTAAAGGTTTAGTTCAGTCAGTACGCGGCGTGGGAAATGGTGCCGGTTTGGCGGTGACAATTGCCAAGTATTTTACTCCCAACGGCACTGATATCAACCACGCCGGGATTGAACCGGATTTTAAGGTAGAACTCACCGACGCTCAAAAACAGGAATTGAGGCGCGATCGCGATAAAATTGCTACGGCCGCCGATCCGCAGTACGCGAAAGCTATGGAAGTTTTGACAAAGCAAGTTACTGGTAAAACAGGGAACAATAAGGCGGAGTCGAAACCGAATGCAGCGCCCCCTAAACCGAATGCGGCGCAAGCAAAACCGAGTGCAGCACCTTCTAAATCTAGGTAAAAAACCTGTGTAGGGTTTCAGTTAAAAAAAAGCATTCGGGGGAAGATTTACGGCTAAAAGCCCAGATTTTAAACTCGAATGCTTCGCTGTTTTTGGCAATTCGTCCGGTGCAACCGAAATTTATATAATTCATCTGCGTTAATCTGTGTTTATCTGCCCTCATCTGCGGTTAAAAGAAGAGAATGTAAACCGCAGATGACAAAGGATGGACGCAGATTCACGCAGATGATGAGAAGAGAGATATCAAGAATTCCAATGCTAACAGATTTGAGATCGCGTTAGCTTTCGCGATGCGGAGGAAAGTAATAGTAATTCGTCATTGCGGCTGGCATTTGCCGGCACGAATTAATCCGATGCGGCGGGCGATGGCATCTTCGGCAGAATCGTAAGGACCCCACTTTTCAATAATACTGGGGTTTTGTTCTTCGAGTTGCGCGATCCTCTGCGAGGGTTCTGCCAACGGCAAAATCTCGCAATTACCCGCAGGACGTTTGACAATATAAAATTTTGGTGTTTCTGTCATAGCTAAATTCGTCACATAAAAGCTGGATACTAACTAGGCAATTGGCTCATTATATCAAATAGGGAAACGGCAATGCCGTGTCCCAAGTGTGTCTTAGCATTAAACTCGCCGTCCTACAGTAGTTTAAACCCCTCCCCGACTGCGGATTTAACCGCCTGCAACTAATAAGAATTAAAAAAAACTAACACTTTGGGAAGATGCCACAATATTTATCTATGATAAAAATATAGACATTTGTCTAAACAGTGGATTAAACCCTTTCTGAAGTGGCGAAATATTCTAATCAATACCAAAAAACCATGCAATTTCTACCCAAAACAATCCCCGAAATTCAACCAGAAATCATATCAGTTAAAGAATCACCGCCAGAACTTGTTACTTTCGATGTCGGCGGGATGAAATGTGCCGGCTGTGCGAAAGCTGTGGAACGCCAACTCATGCAATATTCAGGCGTAATTTCAGCTTGCGTTAACTTGGCCGTAGAAGTCGCGACGGTTGAGTGTCAACCGGGGGCTGTCGATGCAGAGGCTTTAGCGAAAAAGTTGACTGATAATGGATTTCCCTCTCAGTCTCGTTTAGGTGAAAATCAGCGAGAAGCAGAAGCGGCAACAAGTGAACGGCGGCGGCAAGAAATTAGACAGCAAATCAAGCAATTGACGATCGCCCTAATCCTAATTATTTTATCCGGTTTAGGTCACGTACTCGGCACAAAAGCCCCAGTTCTCAGCAATATTTGGTTTCACTGGGGACTCGCCACCCTAGCTTTGCTGCTACCGGGCCGTTCGATTATCGTTGACGGGTGCCGCAGTTTGTGGCGAAATGCACCCAACATGAATACTTTGGTAGCTTTAGGCGCTGTCACAGCTTACACCGCTAGCAACGCGGCGCTGCTGTTTCCACGCATGGGATGGGAATGCTTTTTTGACGAACCGGTGATGCTGCTGGGCTTTATTTTGTTGGGCAAAACTATCGAACAGCAAGCCAGACGGCGCGCGGCATCAGCTTTACAAGCTTTAATCGCATTGCAACCGGCCAAAGCCCGCTTAGTTGATTTTAAACTTTCGAGTTTAGATTTGCGATCGGAAGAATTGCCTTTAAACTCGACATCAGAGGTCTACGATCCACAATACATTGAAATTCCCGCCGATCGCGTCCGAGTCGGAGAATGGCTGCAAGTTTTGCCCGGAGAAAAAATACCAGTAGACGGTGAAGTCTGCGAAGGCAAAACAACCATAGATGAGTCGATGCTGACTGGCGAATCGATGCCGGTTTTGAAGCAACCAGGAGATACAGTTGCCGCCGGAACTATCAATAAATCCGGGGCAGTTGTGATGCGCGCAACTCGCACCGGTAAGGAAACAACTGTAGCTCAAATGGTGGCTTTGGTGCAGGCAGCCCAAACTCGCAAAGCGCCGATTCAAAATTTAGCTGATACTGTGGCGGGATATTTTGTGTATGGGGTAATGGGGATATCGGTTTTAACTTTCCTATTTTGGTATTTTGCCGGCACTCATATTTGGCCTTCTGTCCTTTTAGGACACGGGGCAATGGATATGGGACACGGGGCAATGAATATTGGAAATCAATTGCCAATTATTCATTATCAATCGCCTTTGCTGTTAAGTTTGAAATTGGCGATCGCAGTTTTAGTCATTGCTTGTCCTTGCGCTTTGGGACTGGCTACTCCAACTGCAATTTTAGTCGGTTCTGGCATCGGGGCGGAGCGCGGGCTTTTAATTCGCGGTGGTGATGTTTTAGAACGGGTACATCAATTAGATACGGTAGTTTTTGACAAGACTGGCACTCTGACAACCGGAAATCTCACACTCACAGATTATTTGCCGGTTTTCCAGAATTCGGAGTGGGATTTGAACTCAGATATTAATGTTGGAAACAAACAAGATGTTTGTTCCACAATTGATGGAGTTTCTGGCAACAGCCAAGATGCCTATTCCACAATTGATGGAGCTTCTGGCAACAGGCAAGATGCCTGTTCCACAATTGACTCAAAACTGCTGCAAATTGCGGCGGCGGTGGAAAGGGGCGCTTCTCATCCCATCGCCGCAGCGATTTTGCTGGAAGCTCAACAGCAAGGTTTGCCGCTGCTAGCTGCTGAGGATTTCTGCACGGAACCGGGCTTCGGGGTTTCTGCTTTGGTGGAGGGCCGGCGGGTGTTCGCGGGGAATGCTGAGTGGATGAAGGGACAGGGGGTGGCTGTGGCGACGGAATTGTCGGGGTCTTTGCAAGGCAAAACGGCGGTTTACGTGGCTTCTGGGGGCGTTTTGCTGGGGGTAATCGGGCTAAAAGATACTCTGAGGCCGGATGCTAAGGCTGCGGTGGAACGTTTGCGGGGCATGGGATTGCGGGTGATGATGCTGACGGGGGATACGGCGTCTGCGGCGGCGGCGACGGCGCAGCAGCTAGATTTGACGGCGGCTGATGTTTTGGCCGAAGTGCGGCCGGAGGGCAAGGCGAGGGCGATCGCGGCTTTGCAAGCCCAAGGCTGTAAAGTGGCTGTGGTGGGAGATGGTATCAATGACGCGCCGGCTTTGGCTCAAGCTGATGTCGGTATCGGTTTGCACTGCGGTACTGATGTCGCGGTTGAGACTGCTCAAATTGTGCTGATGCGAAATGCTTTGATGGATGTTGTTGAGTCGATCGAGCTGGGACGCGCTACTTTTAATAAGATTCGCCAAAATTTATTTTGGGCTTTTGGTTACAATACTCTGGGAATTCCGGTTGCAGCGGGTCTTTTGCTGCCTGCAACCGGAATTCTACTCAGTCCTGCGGCGGCCGGAGCATTTATGGCGTTTAGTTCTGTTAGCGTGGTTACCAATTCTTTGCTGCTGCGACGAGGATTTCGAGCTTAAATTTAGGGATTGCAGATAAAAGTGGGAGGTCAATCGATTTTAGATTTTAGATTAAAGAATTGAAGCATTGACCCCACGGATAAATTCGGGGGGCAAGTTTCATCGGATACAGGTTTTTTATTTCTCCACGGAGGAATCCGGGGGTTTATATCCTGGATGCTTTCGGTCATCGGTCATTAGCTAGAAACTAATGACTAATGACCTCCTCCCAAGAGGGAGACAAACCCCTCACACCAGGAGTCGAGAGCCAAGAAGTTTCCACGTTAGTTAGAACCCCCTGATTCATCTGTAGAGTCAAGCGAAAATCTCACACCTCAAATTGAGTGACTGATGGCTACAGTGCCATACTTTCCAAAAGTCGCCAGTTATTGTTGTTCATAATTGAACGACTCACTAGCTCGAACATTTGACGGCAGTGGTTGTTAGTTTGCAGGGGCAGTTCTTCGTTTTTAATCACGAAGTTCATGCGAACCTCTGAGTCGCTGGCCGTGTTTTTCTCAATTAGGACTTCTGCGGTGACAAGTTTGGCAAGGGAAACTTGACCGGGAAGCTCGCGAGCCATGACGGAATCTCCTGTATTGTAGATAATATCAAGATTGCATGACTCTAAAATTTCAATCAGGGATTGACGGAGACGGTCGATCGGAACGGCAACGATAAAAAAACCAGTATAGCGAGCCATAGACAACTCCAGCCGTGAGGCATTTAGACTTTATTATCATACCGAACCTAGAACAGATGAACAGAACAATATGGATTTATTTTATTCAGGTGGAAAGTTAGGGCAATGAAGGGCAAACTTATCGTGTTTGAGGGGGTTGAAGGTGCGGGTAAAACTACGCAAATGCAGCGCTTGATACATTTCTTGCAAGCAAGTTGCTGTCTGAGAGTCCGCTTGGTGGCTACTCGCGAACCGGGGGGTACTGAGTTGGGAAGGGGACTGCGACATTTGTTGCTGAAACAAGATGGGGGCGAATCTGTATCCGATCGAGCAGAATTACTTATGTATGCTGCCGATCGCGCTCAACACGTCGAAACTTTTCTCAAACCCGAGTTATCGAAGGGAACGATTGTTTTATGCGATCGCTTTACTGACTCTACGATTGCTTATCAGGGCTACGGCCGCGGTCTTAACTTAAATTTAATTAAGCAGTTGAATGACATTGCCACCGGCGGCTTGGAAAGCGATCTGACTTTGTGGCTGGATATTAATGTGGAAGCGGGTTTGGCGAGGGTAAGGGCCCGGGGAGGGTGCGATCGGATCGAGCAAGCAGATTTGAAGTTTCACCGCCTTGTACAGCAAGGTTTTGCGGAGTTAGCCCAGGAAAATAAATCTCGAATTGTCCGGATAAATGCCGATTGCCCTGAATATGAAGTCGCTCAGGAAATTCAAACTATTGTAACTCGCAGGTTAGAAGCTTGGGGATATTTAAATAATACCTCTTCTGAAAAATAGCGCTAGATAATGTGTAGAGACACGGCAATGCCCTGTCCGCCTCCAAGAACTTACAATTTAACATTCTTAACTCAAAACAATTATTTAGCAGTCCCTTAAACCACAATAACCTTTTGGTATTATAGTAGCCGCGCCGACGGTTAGGATGTACTTAAGTCTAAAACACTAGATTTTCATCCTTCATCCTTCATCCGTTACATCCGTTACATAATCCGTTGCCGAACTTCCTTCTTCCGCAAACATGAATTATTTCACATCATTAATCGGACAAGAGCGACCAGTAGAATTGCTAACACAAGCAGTAGAGCGAAACCGAATTGCTCCTGGTTATTTATTTGTCGGCTCTAACGGCATCGGCAAAAGTTTAGCTGCTCAGTCTTTCATCGAGCTTTTATTCTCAGCCAATCTTGCCGAAACCCGATTAATAGCCTCCGTGCAAAATCGCGTGAGGCAGCGAAATCATCCAGACTTGCTCTGGGTAGAACCAACTTACATGAACCAAGGTAAACGGCTTACGCCAAAGGAAGCAGAGGAAGCCGGTTTAAAGCGGAAAGCCCCCCCACAAATTCGCTTAGAACAAGTTCGAGAAATCGGTGAATTTCTCAGCCGACCACCGCTAGAAGCTGGGCGTTCAGTCGTAGTTTTGGAACAGGCAGAAACAATGGGTGAGGGAGCCGCTAACGGCTTGTTGAAAACATTGGAAGAACCGGGAAAAGCAGCGCTAATTTTAATTGCTCCGACAGTGGAAGCTTTGCTGCCAACTTTGATTTCCCGGTGTCAAAAAATCCAGTTTTCTCGGCTGAATACCCAAGCAATGGCACAAGTTTTGCAGCAAGCCGGATTTGCGGAGATTTTGGATCGTCCGGAGGTACTGGGGATGGCTCAGGGCAGTCCTGGGGAGGCAATTGCTATTTGGCAGCAACTGCAATCAATACCAGAGGATTTGCTGCAAAAGGTGAAGCAGTTGCCTCAAAATCTGCGGTCTGCTTTGGAATTGGCCAAGGAAATTGATAAAACTTTAGATACTGAATCTCAGTTGTGGTTAATCGATTATTTACAGCACTGTTACTGGCAACAATTTTTGGCAGGGAGAATTAGCAGATCGCCCTTAGAGCCCTTGGAGAAAGCACGACAATATTTGCTAAACTACGTACAGCCGCGATTAGTTTGGGAATGCACGCTAATGGGAATATGTCAAGCATAATTTAGTGCCGAGTTTTATCCCAATACGATGAGTAACACGATGGAAAAAGCCACATTTGCCGCCGGTTGTTTTTGGGGAGTTGAACACAAGTTTCGCGCCGTTGCAGGTGTCGTCTCGACTGCTGCGGGCTATACAGGAGGTCACTGGCCGAATCCTTGCTACCTGGATGTTTGTGCTAGAGTCACCGGTCACGCTGAATCTGTGCTGGTAGAGTACGATCGATCGCAGGTGAGTTACGAAGCACTGCTAGATGTATTCTGGAACTGTCACGATCCAACCCAAATCAATCGCCAAGGCCCCGACAGAGGCGAACAGTACAGATCTGTAATTTTTTATCACAATTGGGAACAAGAAAAAGCCGCTCGCGCCTCTAAACAAAAATTGCAAATTTCCGGTAAATACGACAAAGATATTGCCACCGAAATCAAACCTGCTGGTGAATTTTATCTTGCCGAGGATTACCACCAGCAATATATTGAGAAGAAGCGGCATTCGTCAAAAGTTATTAGTTAACAAGTAGACAGACGCGACCAAAAATAAAAAATCTTAGGGGCGAGTAACGCAATAATATATACTAACCAGAGTTTATTATTAATGCAAAACCCGGTCTGTCTCAAGCCATGTTTATTTCCACCTATAGCAATCCTTGCGAGAGTCGTAATTCTTTTACCCCACCCCAGCCCTCCCCGCGAGTTCGGGGAGGGAGTAAGAAATTCACAAATAATTTAGGATCGCAATACTCAGTAATAAATCATTAGTGATGAGATAGTGTTTGGTAGGAGCAATCCCCCCGTAGTAAGCCTATGCGATGGGGATGCGAGACAAATTTCAGCTTTGACAATTGCTAAAAGAATATAGATGCGGGGTTGGGAATTCCAGTCTGAGGATGATTGATAGCGTTTTAAACAGATTGTTACGCAAGTTTTAATTTTATAAAAATGCTGTAGTAGTTGGGTGCGTAAGACCCAAACAATTTTGAAAGAAAGCCTAAATGAAGATTGGGAATTTCTGTTTCAATTTTCTTGAGTAATCCCAATTTTTCCGTCCCGGACTGTAGTCATTAGTCAGCAATTAGTAGTCATTAGTCAGATGACCGAAGGAAAAGGGAAGAATATCTAGTTTTGCAGTATTGCTTGTTTATTTGCTAAGCTAAAGGTGGCCCTCTGTCATCGATAAACTTTAGATTTATGCACAGGTTATTAACTGGGAAACTGCGAATAGAGTATTTAACGATACCAATCGCTAATCTTCCAGCAAATCTATCCGGTACTAAAATTGTACAGCTTACTGACTTTCACTATGACGGGGTGCGGCTGTCGGAATGGTTGCTAGAAGAGGCGATTGCGGCAGCAAATGAAGCCGAACCAGACCTGATTTTTTTAACGGGTGACTTTATTACCTACGATCCCGCACCTATTTACACCTTAGTGCAGCGATTGAAAAACTTGCAAAGTCGGGTGGGAATTTACGCGGTTTTGGGCAATCACGACCACTATTGGCAGGGGGCAAAAAAAGAGGTTGCTAATGCTTTAAATAGTGTCGGCATTAGGGTTTTGTACAACGAAGCAATCTATCCTTTGGGATCAGAATTGGCTTTAGTTGGGTTGGCAGATTTTTGGTCGGGCGATTTTGCGCCTAAACCTGTAATGGCATCAATAAATCCCGTGATTCCTCGGATTGTCTTGTCTCACAATCCTGATACTGCTGAAAAGCTGCAAAATTGGCGGATTGATTTGCAGTTGTCTGGGCACACTCACGGCGGTCAAATCGTTATTCCCGGTATCGGGCCTTTGTACGCTTGGGTCAGAAAAATTGGCTATTTAATTCCTCAACCAATCCGAAAGTTCATTCCTTTTCTGTCGGCTTGCGATCGAGTAGTTACTCACTGGGAATGGGCTAGCGGTTTGCATCAGGTGGGGAGTAATTTGCTGTACGTGAATCGGGGTTTGGGAACTTATTCGCCGGGAAGGCTATTTTGTCCTCCGGAAGTGACAGTAATTACTTTGGTTTGTCAAGAGAAGTAAAGGCGGGTTTAGGGTGCATACTTTCCCGGTAACAGATAATATCGCAGAAAGAATAACGAATAAGGATTTTTGTACAATTTCTATTATTTTTAATTAGCTTCTCCAAAGCGGTAGCCTCTGCCGTAGACTGTGTGAATTAGCACCGATTCGCCCGGGGCTTCTATTTTGCGGCGCAGCAGGCGAATTTGAGCGGCTAATACATTGCTGCTGGGTTTTTCTGCTTCACTCCACAAATACTGGTGGATTTGTTCGTGTGTTAGCAATTGACCCGTATGGCGCATTAAGTATTCTAATAACTGACATTCTTTTTCAGATAAATCAATTGTGCGATCGCTCCTATAAGCTAATTGATTGTCGTAGTCTAGCTGTAAATCTGCAACTTGCAGCCGCCCGACAGCAACCTCGGCATCAATAGTAGGAGGCCGCCGCAGCAGTGCGCGGACTCTGGCTAGGAGTTCTCGCAGTTCAAAAGGTTTGACTAAATAGTCGTCTGCACCGGCGTCGAGTCCTTGTACGCGATCGTCTACGGTATCTTTGGCTGTGAGAAATAGCACTGGCGTACTCCTTCCTTGCGATCGCAACTTCTGGCAAATTGCGAGTCCGGTTTGTCTCGGCAGCATCCAATCCAAAATTAGCAAATCGTAATTTCCCTGCATTGCTAAATTGCTGCCACTTGCTCCGTCAAATGCCACATCAACTGTATAACCTTCGCGGGTTAAGACTCGACTCAAAGGGTCAGTTAACTCAACTTCATCATCAACTAAAAGAATCCGCATCCTGATTTCAAATTTGAGATTTGAGATTTTAGGTTAAGTAAACTAATTTTTCCTAGATTTTAATGTGTGGAATACTTTCCGTTTCGCTGCAAGCTGCTGCTACCCATTCCTGGATTGCAGGCAAGGCCAAAATCGCATCCGCATAAGCTTTTGCTGATGAATCTAGTTTGACTCCGTAGGTGACAAAACGCATGACAACGGGGGCAAACATAGCGTCAACAATTGTGAATTTTCCGAACAGCATATTGCCGCCTGTCCCGAATTTGTGGCGGCATTCGCGCCAAATGGTAAAGATGCGATCGATCTCTGCTTCGACACCGGGAGTCATCCCTTCTCCCGGATAGCGGTTGCGACAGTCCATCGGCATATTTTCGCGCACATTTTGGAACCCCGCGTGCATTTCGGCGGCAATGGAACGGGCGATCGCCCGTTCCGCTACATCTGTCGGCCACAAATCATTTGCAAAGCGATCGGCAACGTATTCGCAAATTGCTAAAGATTCCCACACTTTTAAGTCACCGTCGATTAAAACTGGCACTTTTCCCGAGGGAGAATAGCGCCGAATTTCCTCATTGGTTGTCGGCCAGTCTAAGGGGATTCTCACCTCGGCAAATTCCAGTCCAGCTTGTTTCATCGCCAGCCAAGCGCGCAGAGACCAAGAGGAATAATTTTTGTTGCCGATTACCAGAGTCAATTTGGTCATAGTTTAGCTTTCAGCTATTTGCAATCGCCCGTGCAATTTTAAGTTTTAGAGTTGAATACACAAAGGCGTGATACACAATGACGAGCCTCTTCGAGGGCTTCGCTAACGGGCGCTCTGCCCGTTTTCTGCACCAGCCTCTGCAAGCATTTTACATTAACAGCCTCCCACCGTTCCGCGTTTTTCTGCAAACTGCGATCGGGGGGCGCGATCGAACACGCTTGATTGCACATGGAGCGAGAAGCCTCTGTCCCTGGGAACGCTAGCCTGGTTAGCGCTAGGTACAGCTACTGTATAGTCCATTTCTTCCCTCTCTACACCACCGCCTGAGAGGATTTCATCTACTGTAATCTTTTTCAGGGAATCCGGGTCTACACTGTGAAAATTTTCGTCAAATTCTTGATGGTTTTCCATACCGACCGCCGTTTAAAAAATTGACTCAATAAAAAATTACTAAATATAATATATCCTCAAACAATGGATCGAGCCATACCCGAAATTTATTTTTCGCTCTGAACTGTATGTGTTATTCTGAGTTTGGTAAAAGCTGTTTCTGCTTAGGCCGCGATCGCCCCCTTTCCAAATTAAGAAATTTACCCTCTAAAAATTGACATGATTACTGTTGCACTTCCCAAAGGTGGATTGTTAGGAGATAGCATTCGGCTGTTTAAATCGGTTGGATTAGACTTCAGTGCTTTTCTCGATTCCTCTAACCGACAACTTCAAATTTATGACCCGACAGGAACTGCCAAAGCTTTGCTAGTAAGGACGCATGACGTACCGGTTTATGTGGAATACGGTCAAGCAGATTTGGGAATTGCTGGCTATGATGTTTTGCGGGAAAAAAAGCCGAAAGTTGCCAATTTAATTGATTTAAAATTTGGTAAGTGTCGGCTGTCGGTGGCAGTGAAAGAATCTAGTTCTTACCGACGAACGGTGGATTTGCCTCCTCACGGTAGAGTTGCTTCTAAGTTCGTACACTGTGCAAGAGAATATTTTCACAATTTGAATTTGCCAGTGGAAATTGTGCCGCTTTACGGTTCTGTGGAGTTGGGGCCGATTACGGGTATGTCGGAGGCAATTGTGGATTTGGTTTCGACTGGCAAAACTTTGCGGGAAAATGGTTTGGTGGAAATTGATGTTTTGTTTGAAAGTTCGGCTTATTTAATCGGTCATCCTCTGAGTTACCGTTTGAATGCGGGGGGGGTGAATGAGTTGATCGGGAAGTTGAGAGAGCAAGTTTTGACGGCTGTTTGATCCGCACTCCAATTAGAGTAGACTTATTGGATAAATCTTTCATTGAGAGGGAAAGCACAGACGCAACGCAGAGGCAAAGCAGGATAATTAGCGACTTTTTCAATATATCTAAACTATTGTGGGGTGGGCACGCGAGCCCGCCCTAAAAGTTAAATTTTTATGAAGTGCTATTTGCAGGTAGAAAACCTAGTTTTTCCTGGCAGCGATTTATATAAAAACGGACGACTGTATCAGCAGGGTTTTGTTCGATTAGTTGCTGAAAATATCCCAAGGCTGCGACAAATCTTTCGGATTGCCATCCTTGAATTCCTTTGTCAAATAAACCCTGGGTAAGCTGCTTTGCTTCAGAGTCGGGACAGGAGGCTGCCCAGATTTCGTAGATTTCAATAGCTTGCTGCTTGCCGCGCGGGGTTACTCGATCGATCCAGCGATAGTAATAATTATTGCTGGGCAAATGGCTGTCAGCAGCAGTCGCCCCAGAAGTAGAAATAATACTCTCCTGTGTTTCCATTTCTAAGTCGCATTTTAATAATAGACTTTCTTTTGAGTGGGAGTTGGAACTGATGCCATTTAGAAATTCTCTCGCATGAACGATCGCATTTTCGCTAACAATAATTTGGCAACCGTATATTTTAGTTAAATTTTCTAACCGAGAAGCTGTATTTACCACATCGCCGATGACTGTAGAGTCCATGCGGCGATCGGAACCCAAAGTGCCGATCATGCCGATACCTGTGTTAATTCCTGTACCAATATTGACGGGAGATTCTAAATTGTATTTGTGGCGACTGGCATTAAATTCTTGCAAAGTTTCTTGCATTGCTACTGCGGCTTCTATCGCATCCATGGCGTGAGAATTGGGCTTGTCAAATACTGCCATGATTGCATCGCCTAGGTATTTGTCAATAAACCCACCGTGAGACGTTATGCACTCGTTCATTTTAGTAAAAAAAGCGTTCAACCATTCAAAAGTCTCGCGAGCTTGTTGAGATTCGGCGATCGTAGTAAACCCGCGAATGTCGCAAAATAAAACAGTCAGCTCTTCTTCTGTGACATTGCCCAACTGAATAGATTCTATTCCTTGCGGCGCAATTCGCTCTAGAAGTTGCTCTGGCACAAATAGCTGAAATTTTTCTGAAAGATATTCGTTGGCTTCCCAAGCTGCGGCGATTTGGCGTTTGCTTTGCTCTTTGACTTCCTGGTGGAATTGGGAAGATACAGCTTGCGATCGCATTTGACTCAACTGCAAAATATTTTCCACTTTTGCCAGAAGCAAGCGACTGTTAAAAGGCTTTGTTAAATAATCATCTGCCATCATTTCTAACCCTTTGATGCGAGAGGTATCGTCATCGAGGGCAGTTAAAAAAATCACCGGTACAGTTTGCAATGCCGTATCCTTCCGCAGGCGATCGCACACATCAAAACCGTCCATCTCCGGCATCATAATATCTAGTAAAATTAAATCGGGTCGAGATGCGCGGGCGAGGGAGAGCGCTTCATCGCCAGATAGTGCTGATACTGTGGTGTATCCTTTCATGAGCAATAACTCTTCCAGTAAAGTCAGATTAGCTGGCTCGTCATCAACCAACATGATGCAGGGCGACTTGTTTGACATGGAATATGATCTAATATATTGAATTTAGCTCGGGAGTTGCGCGTGGGGAAGCTCTAAAACTGGTTGATACGTATATTTATCGTTACTAAACTCGATATTTTTCGTAGGAACCGGCTTTCGGAGGCAAGTGCGGGCAAGTCATATACATATTTATCTACTCTTGAGTTTAACCTTTGTTGTTATCAATTATCATAAATGGCAGTGCTGGAACGGCAAATAATTATTGTTAGCCCAGAAAAGAACGGACAGTAGCGATCGTCAAATTCAGATCCAGCGGCTTACTCAAATAACCAGAAGCGCCAGCTTCCAAACATCGATCGCGATCGCCAGGCATCGCCATCGCCGTCACCGCAATCATCGGTACCGACTCCCAGACAGGATCTGCTTTAACTCGACGCATCAACTCAAATCCGTCAACATCCGGCAACTGAATGTCCATCAAAATCAAATCCGGCAGCAACTCCGGGGCCGCAGAGGCGGCGAGAATACGATCGGCCATCGCCTTCCCATCCGCGAGTATCTCTACCCCGTACCCCTCCAATTCCATCACCTCAGAAATTAACATTTGGTTAAAAGGCTGGTCTTCGACAACCAAAATCCGCTTCCTGGCAATTGGTAAAGCAATCGCAGAAGCAGGAACTAACTTGGTATCCAAAGCACAAGAAGCAAAGTTTCCCAACTGTTGACGTATCTCCGTCAAAGGCAGCCAAACGCGGAAAAGACTTCCCCGATCGCAAACTGATTGAAAAGAAACAGTTCCCCCGTGCAATTCTGCCAGACGCTTAGTCAAAGCCAAACCCAAACCTGTACCTTCGTGCCTCCGAGTCAGGGAAGAATCCACCTGTTGAAAAGGTCGAAATAACAAGTGCCAGCGGTCTTGAGGAATGCCGATGCCGGAGTCTTTCACCTCAAAACAAAAATAAGGAGTGCTGGCATTTACAGGAGAACAATCCGGTCGGTAGTCGCCGTCTATTTCGCTGCCGTAGGCCAGACGCCCGCTGAGTTTAACTTGTCCCTGTTCGGGGGTAAATTTTATGGCATTGGAAAGTAAATTAATCACAATTTGTCGCACTCGCCGTTCGTCGAGCCAAACTTTAGTAATACGGTTGTCGAGTTCTAAAGACAAACCGATTCGCTTTTTGTCGGCCCGTGGCTGCATCATTTTCAGACAGTCTGTCGCGAGTTCTTGAACACGAACAGGCTGTAAGTTTAGTTCTACTTTCCCCGCTTCAATTTTAGAAAGATCGAGAATATCGTTAATTAGCTGCAACAAGTGCTGGCCGCTTTTTTCGATCAGTTCTAAATAGTTGATTTGTCGATCGCTCAACTGTCCGGCTGTTTGCCGCATCAGCAAGTCAGAAAAGCCGAGAATGCTGTTGAGAGGCGTCCGCAATTCGTGGGACATCGAGGCTAAAAACTCGGATTTCAACTGAGAAGAATACTCTAATTGTTCGTTAACTTGGCGCAGGTTTTCTTGTGTCTGAGCTCGCTCGATCGCCGCCCCCAGAGTCCGGCAAGCAGCCTCCAGCACTTCTTGGTTGAGGGCGGTTTGCAGTTTTTTGACGTTGCGGGACTCCAGCGTCAGTACGCCGATAATTGTACCGTCGGTGGCTGCGATCGGAAAAATGCCCAGTTGTCCAATTCCCGGATGCCGAAATTCCGGCACAGCATTGGGATGTTGGGCATAATCCTCTACGAACAAAGGTTTACGAGTTTTCACCACTTCCCACAGCAAACCGATGCCGTAGGGAATGCCTTGGTCGAGCAATTCTTGCATTCCTGCGACTACGGGTTCCCCGTAAGTAGCCAGAAATTGACTAGAAATGTGGTTGGAAATCGCCGCCGCTTGCCGATCGTTTCCCTTGCCGTTAATCACCTTGACATCTCCGAAAGCTGCATTCATTGCCTCTACTAAATAGGTGAGGGCAAACTGACCTATTTCTTGCAAACTGTCAGACTTTTGCAGGCGTTCGGTTAAACCTAAAAGAAATCTCAGCCGCCTGACTTCTGCGTTCAAGCTAGCTTGGGAGTTTTGGTATACCGTAACGTCTCGAAAGGTAAACAGCCGTCCGCCGCTGTTGGTAATCGTCGCGCACACCTCCAAACAAACCGCATTGGATTGCTCGAAATAAAATGATAAACTTTCATGCTTAGATGTTTCGAGTGCTTGCTGAAACTCTTGCCACTGTTGAACAGACAAGTAACCCCGATCGACAATTTCGGCAAACAGCAAGTGGCACTTAGGCTTTGTTTCCAGCCATTCTGGGGACAGTTCCCAGATTCCCGCCAATTTTTTGTTAAACAAAACTAAGCAGTCAGACGAGTCGAACAGAGCGATCGCATTGTCTACTTGGTTGAGAATCAGTTCTTGGTCTGCCCTCAACTGGTGCAAGTCTCTCTCCATTTTCTCTGTGTGTGTAGCTCTTAGTTTCGTTGTCATAACTTTCTAGGGATATGGCAAGAGTTATTTTATAACCCCTTACTTAATGTGACATAATTTTAGGTTTTTGGGCAGTGAGGGCGATCGATCGGCCTTGTGATCTGAGACACTTGCTGGTTTCCGAGGGCGATCGGAACCCGCTTTGAACTGCGTCGGCTACATTGCTTAATCATCAGGCAATAAGGAGGGAAATCCTTATGACAGAAGCAGATTTTTTTAATAACAATGCTGTCGAAGTTGATGGCATCTGGCTTGAAACTATTGTGTCCAACCCTGTGCTAAATTGACCCATCATAATAAAAACTAATTCCGCCGATAAGAAATCAGCATATAGCAATCCTAAATAATTGGTGAATTTCTTACTTGAACCCAACGGGTTCGGGGAGGGTTGGGGTGAGGTAAAAAATTTACGACTCCTGCAAGGATTGCTATATAGCAATCCTAAATGATTCGTAAAAACTTATAATTTATAATAGTTAAACCGTGTGTTAATATTTAGATTGGGAATATAACGTGAAATAGAACAATATGTCTGAGCAGCAAAATCTCAAAGAATTAAGTGATTTTATCGAGAGCAATCCCGCTCCTAGAGAACAGAAGCGAGCCATAGCTATAATGATGTGGATTGAGGGTGTGCCTTGTTCTAAAATTCAAAAAATATTAAATGTATCAGCAGCATTTATCAGTCAATGTAAAGCAAAATTTATTAAGAATGGGGTTGAAGGATTAAGACTGAAACATCAAGGGTCAAAAGCCTATCTAAGTCAATCAAAACGAACAGAGATTATCAAATACTTAGATGCTAAAGAATTTGTGAGCCTACAGGAGCTTCGGGAATACATAGAAGACAAATATGATGTTCGTTTCAAATCCAATCAAAGTTATTATCAA
>NZ_JAUBQN010000059.1:0-25308 GCF_036701295.1 Microcoleus harperi Pol14_C6
TCATCTTTATTTGACGATTTTACTAGCTTTTTCATTTTAACCCTTTTTTGACATATTCGCAAAAGTGAGATGCACCCGCTAGATGCACGCTTAAATTGCGGATTTGGTATAACCAATTCGTAGCGGTAAGCTGCTCTTGTTGCACCCTACAAATAGACTATGCGTAAATCCTATTAACGTTAATCTGCGCTACTCTGCGTTAATCTGCGGTTAAAAATCAGACATTAATTCAAGTGTCGATCGATCGTCACAATGGAAACAGGCCGCAACGCATCAAAACGAGTTGAATTCCCCCCAGCCACAGAACGCGATAACTGCACTTGCACGATTCGGTAACTCCAGTGCGGTTCGCGGCGCACCCGATCGCCCATCCAGCTCAAAACAGTAGCAATATCTTCAAAAGCATCCAAAGCCAGGACGATCGAGCCTCCAGGAAGCAGCCGCAGGGCGCAAACGCCCAAAATTTTAGTCAACCCTCCGCCACTACCGCCAATAAAAATCCGGTGGGGAGGACGCAAGCGGTGCAAGATTTCCGGGGCGGTTCCGTAAATCGAGAAGACATTTTGCAGGCCAAAACGGCCGTAGTTGAACTCGATCGCAGAAGTACCAAAAACCGTTTTTTCGATGGCGTACACCTCAGATTGCGGGAATAAACGAGCAATTTCGATCGACACAGAACCATTACCAGCACCCACATCCCAGACAACTTGTCCCGGTTGCAAAGCCAATTGTCCCAGCACCAACACCCGCACTTCCCGTTCAACCGTCAAACCCGGCTTGTCGCCACAACCGATAAAAGCTGCATCCGGTATACCCAACAAAGGCAACTTTTCCAAATCCAAAGGTTCTGCCCTCGGCGGGGAATCCCGCAGCATCACAACCACGCTCAGCGGTGCAAAAGACTCTCTCAGCAAAGCTTCCAGAGACTTGTGGCTTACCCGTTCCTGGGCCGCCCCCAAATTTTCGCAAACCCAAAACTCGTAGCGTGTCGGCAAATCTAGAGCTTTCACCAAACTTGCGAGTACAGCCGGAGTGTGAGCTTCGTCCGCCAGCACCGCAATCTTCTCCACACCGAGCTTCAGCTTCGCCGTCAGCTCCTCAAAATAGCGTCCTTGAGAGCCTACACAATGAGCATCTTGCCAAGGGATTCTCAAGCGATTAAAAGCCAACTGCACAGAACTGACGTGGGGGTGAAAAGTCAATTCTTCTGCCGGCAATTGGGCAATTAACAACTTTCCCCAGCCGTAGAACAGCGGGTCGCCGGCCACTAAAATTACGATCGGTCGATCGCGAGGTTCCACCATCCCCGCAGAGGATTCTAATTCGGGTTCAGTCGCCCACCAGCGGCGAATTTCCAGAATTGCTTCGGTCAAATCTTCCAATGCCCAGCGCTCTCCGTCGTGCTGGGGAAAATAGCTCAAATGGCGCTCGTTCCCTATTAGCAGAGCAGCCATTTCTACAACCTGCCGCGCCGATTCGCTCAGCCCAGCAGCTCCATCTAAACCTATACCAACAACATGTACTGTCACTTTTTAAGCAAAAAGTAAAAAACCAGAATTACTGATTTTTCCTGGTTTTTCATAAATTTTTTCCTTGACTTTACTGTCAAACAAAAATAATTAAAGCATTTAATAGGCAATATCCTGACTATTGTCACAGGGGAGAGGGGGAGAGGGGGGCGAGAGAGTGGGAGATGGGGAGAGTGGGAGATGGAAAAAATCTTCCTTCTTCCTCTTCCCTCTTCCTTCTTCCTTCTTCCCTCTTCCTTCGTTAAAACTCAAACACAGGCCAGTCCGGTTGCCGGAGATAGGTGGTCATGTCGTCAAACTTCCGCAGTTCCACTCGGTGTACAGACAGTTCTTGCGGCGTGTCCAGCCATTGCTCGTTTAACTCTGACAGCAAAGCGCACAAGCGATCGCGGTCAAGGTTCGGCCCGACGTCCCCAAAATAAGCCAGAGTAATGTGGGCCGTAAAATGATATTGCTGTTCGATTCCCAAAGCCATTAAATCGGGATTTTGATAGATCGATCGGCGAAACTCCAGAATTTGCTTGTAAGAGTTTTCGTCCGTCGGTGCTAAACAAACACCCACAGCTCTAGTCATCACCATCAACCCCAGCACTATCCAGCGAATGGGAGGGCCCCCCGCCAAGGGTTTGCAGGCGGCAAAACGATCGGCCATGCGCGAACGCAGTTGCTCCTCAAATTCGGGATTTTTATCAGAGGCATCTCGAAAAGCGCTGCTCCAAATCAAATCGGCTACGGTTAAATGGAAGCTATCAGGAGGCAGTGCCACGATCGCACCGTCCGCTATTTCATGCAATAGCCGTTGTTGGATCGAGTGCAAATTACTATAAAGTGCAGCATTTTCTGCATCTTCCCCAGCCGGCGGCGTAATCACCGAATAACCCGGAAAAGGTACAGGATCTCTGTGACCAGCTTCGTCCGGCTTAAATTTTGGAGATTCCTGAATGTGTTCCACCTGGGACTTGTAAGAGTCCAGCAGCGTCATTCGCGCCACCCGATTTACGTAAGCTTGATAAGTATCATCCAATCTTGATTTCCTCGCGGTGACATACTCCCACACCAAATTTTATATTATGGCGCGGGCTTCCAACAGCCCTATTCAGGATATGTTGGACAAGCCTCGCGTGCAACTGTATTTTTTTGGCTAGTGAGCGTTTTTCATGCAAATTTACCTGTTTTGGGGGGAAGACGACTTTGCGATGGCGCAGGCTGTGACAAGTTTGCGCCAAACAGTCCTCGACCCCAACTGGGCTAGTTTTAACTATGACAAGATTATTGCCGATCGACCCGACACTGTGGTCGAAGGGCTCGATCGAGCCTTAACGCCCCCCTTCGGTACCGGCAGCCGTTTTGTCTGGCTGGCAAATACGACTGTTACGCAGCAGTGTTCTGCAGAACTGTTAGCGCAATTGGAACGAACACTGCCAGTGATTCCCCCTACCACCGTGCTGCTGCTGACATCCGTCAAAAAACCCGACAGCCGGCTCAAGTCTACCAAGTTACTTGTCCAGTCCGCCCAAGTGCGGGAATTTTCACCGATTCCACCTTGGAATGACAAAGAATTAGTCCAGCGGGTGCGCCAAGTCGCCGGCGAAATGAACGTAAAATTGACCGCCACAGCGATCGAACTTTTGGCCCAATCCATTGGTAGCGATACCCGCCAGCTATACAGCGAACTCGAAAAATTGCTGCTGTTTGCGGGCAACCGCAGCCAACCTCTGAACCCGGAAGAAGTTGCGGCACTGGTGCACTGTCACGCCCAAAATACCTTCCAGCTAGCCGATGCGATTCGCGAGGGCAATACCTCCGCCGCTTTGGATTTATTGGCAGGCTTAACTGGCCGCAGCGAGCCTGGTTTGAGGATTGTGGCTGGCTTGACTGGTAAGTTTCGGATTTGGCTCTGGGTAAAGGCAATGATCCAAGCTGGCGATCGCGATGATAAAATTGCTCAAGCTCTAGATCTCGGCAATCCGAAGCGAGTATACTATTTTCGGCAAGAAGTCAAGAACGCCAGCTTAGAAAAACTACAAAAAAGTTTGCCTTTGCTGCTAGACTTAGAAGCTTCTTTAAAGCGGGGGCGGGAAGAAAACTCAACCCTGCAAACCAAAGTTATAGAACTTTCTAGCTTGTTTCGCTGATGCGCGACAGGGCACAGGATCGGCCCCTTACTGTAAATTTTTACAACAAATTTCGATAGCGGCTATGTGCTTGATACAGGCTCGCGGGCCAAAAGGTCAATAGATACTAGAAATACTCTCAGAATGGCAAAGTAGAAGTTAATGTGGTAAATAAATATTGTCCGCCGAATGCCGATCGGTTAATATTATTTGCCGGCTCTCCACCCCCCCCAAAAAAAGAGCGCTACCCATGACACAACAGAACCCGCGGGAACTGCTCAAGCAAGGCGATCCAAAAGCGATCGCATCTAGCATCAACCGTACACTCAAACCCAAAGGCATCAACGCCGATGTGACGCGGGACAACGGCTGCCTCCACATAATTCTGGAGGCAGACAAAGTACCGGATCAAATGGTATTGGTCGATTTCATCCGCACCGGCATGACGAAGCTGGGACTCGAATCAATTCACACTGTAAAGGTTTACGGGCGTCGAACAGGTGACGGATCGCCTGCGTGGGAAGATGAAATTGATCTGATGCCTGCCGATCCCATGCCTTACCCCTTGGATAGTGGAATGCCTGACGACTCTGTAGGTTTAGATGATGTCGTGCCCGAAGGCGGAGACTATTATCAAGAAGGAGAATTCGATCGAGATGACGACGAGGAAGACGAAGACGAAGACGAAGATCAAGCCCCGCCTCCGAAAAAACAATTTCCCAAATGGGTAATACCTGTGGGTATCTTAGTACCTCTGGCGGTGATCGCAGGGCTTTTCTTTACTAAAACTTTCCCCTTCGGCGACTCTAACCCAGAACCCATCGCCCCCGAAGCAGCTTCCCCCTCCCCCCAACCCTCATCTCCCCCTTCTAAAGCCGCTGTATCCTCTCCAGGCGCATCTCCAGGCACCCCACAGGCAGCCTCCCCTGCACCAAAACCCTCTCCCACTGCTGCTGCGCCAGCAAGCCCAGCTCCAGCTTCTCCTGCACCAAAAGCCCCCGCGCCTAAGCCTGACTCTTGGAGGGAAGCCGTTAACACAGCTCAGAAGGCAGCAATTTCGGCCCAGAAGGCTCAGTCTCAAAATGAGTGGATCGCAGTAGCAAGCGAGTGGCAGCAAGCGGTTAAGCTCATGAGAGCCGTACCGTCAACCAGCCCGAACTACCAAAAGGCTCAGCAAAAAGCGGCAGAATATCAGGCTAATCTGATTGTTGCCAACCGCAGGGCAGCAGCAGCGCCTTAAGAGTTTTGAGTGTTGAGTTTTGAGTTGAATACTCGATGTGCTAAAAGTCAAAAGTCAAAAGCCAAAAGTAAAAAAACTTGTTTTTACTGAAAGCTTTCTTAACTTTTGACTTTTTTCAATTTTATTAAAATTTCATTTAAGCTGTCGCGCATTTAAATTGCATATTCTCCGCGGGCGGGGCGCCCACCCCACTCATTGTTTGATTGCTTTTTAACAGACAATTTCTGGGGGTTAACAAGGAAGCTGAAACTTTGACACAGAAGGGATGAGAGCTGGGTTCCCCAAACAAGATGGGTCTACTATACTGACAAGTAAACCCACAAATCAAAAAAATACTAATGGAATTTAGTCACGAGCATCTAGAAAAAAATTGGGCTGCGCCCACTTCCTGATGTTGCTGCTTGTGGCTCAACATGATTCAAGCCGAAAAAAAGTCAAACTAGAAACAATAGCAAGAGTCTTTCCAATCTGGATAACTTGTGAAGGAAGACGCAGAAAGCTACAAAAATTCTTGGATGTACGTAGCTTAACGATTAGTAGCTTATTGTGGCCTATCATCAGTTATTGCCTAGAGAAATCGGTACCCAAAAAGTCGAAACATAAGTTATATCTAGCGATTGACCGCAGCCAGTGAAAAAATCTCAACTTATTAATGGTTTGCGTGATTTGGTCAAGAAGAGCTATTCCATTAGCTTGGATATTACTGCCGCACATAGGCAATAGTAACCAGGGGGAACAAGAAAGTGTACTCTCCTCAGTTTTAGCAATATTCAAAGATTGTCAAATAGTGGTGCTAGGAAACCGCGAGTTTTGTTCCCTAGATTTAGCCACCTGGCTCCAGACAAGGAATGTCTGATTTTGTTTAAGGTTGAAAAAAGCGACTTTTCTGGAAGTCAAAAATAAAATTTGGCAGCGATTAGATGAGTTACCAATTAAACTGGGAGTCGCCTTATATTATCAAGGGAAGAGAATCCGTAAAACCCGGCAATTTTCAGGATTTTGTCGTGGCAGCTAAATGGAAAATAAACTACCGCAATCAAAACACAAAATGGCCTTGGTATATCTTGACGAATCAGGGAACTTTAATCGTCGCCATCCAAGCGTATAAAAGAAGAACGGGGATTGAATAAATGTTCCGAGACTGTAAAAGTGGGGGCTATAATTTAGAAGGCACTGGAGTAAGAGAAAACCGATTGAAATCAATGATTTTGGTGAGGTCTCTGGCTTATTTAAAGTCAACCCTGCAAGGAGATGAAATCAACAGACATCAGGAAAAAAATATGTCTGTCGTCCCAAAGAAGCCGGGAGCATTTACTGAAGATGCAGTACATTTTGTGTGGATTTAAATGGATAAAACTGCGTTAAAAACTGGGAACAATATCACTAATGGACTGCCGAATTAACCAGTAAATCCCCCCATAAACGCCGCTTTTATCAGAGAGGTATAAGGGCGGAAACCATTATGCGCTCTACCTCGTAGCTCTCTTGTTACCCCTTCAGCGATCGCACGCAGTCCCGGCGACCCCTGGGTTTTTTAGTTGGTGATCCCTGGGATGACGAGCGTTGGTGAGAAAACTTGACAAGCAGCGGCCACACAACTTTTGTTAAGCTTGCTAGATTGGGGAGTAGTTTAAAAAATTCACCCTATGAATTTACTAACTTTTTTGCAGAACATCAAGCTGACAGCGACAAGACAGGAGACTCCTGCCGAATCGGAATCTCAATAGTAAACTCTGTTCCTCTGCCTGGTGCAGAAATACACCCCAAGCTTCCCCGGTGTTTTTCCACTACAATTTGCCAGCTAATCGATAACCCAATCCCTGTGCCCTTACCGGGGGGTTTTGTCGTAAAAAACGGGTTAAATACATGGCGACGAACATCTTCCGAGATCCCCGGCCCATTGTCTACAATTCGGACAGCTACACAATTGCTGCTTGTTACTTCTGTGCTAATCCGAATCACGCTAGGATTCGCTTTAATTTCTTCTAGCGATCTCTGCGTGTTCCACTCGTCAATAGCATCGATCGCATTTGCAAGTACGTTCATAAATACCTGATTCATTTCTCCCCCATAACACTCCACTTCGGGCAGGTTTGGGCAATAGTCCCGCACCACTTCAATCGAGGGGCGGTCTGACTTAAATTTTAGCCGGCTCTGTAAAATCATCAGCGTGCTGTCCATGCCTTCGTGAATGTTGACAGATCTCATTTCATATCCTTCTTGCCGTGCGAAGAGGCGCAAAGATAAAACGATTTCGCGGATGCGATCGGCTCCTAAGTACATCGATTTGAACATTTTAGGCAAGTCGTCTTTGAGATAATCTAGCTCGCTTGCTGCGATTTCTGCTTGTATATCTGGAGCCGGATTGGGATAGTGCTTTTGGTAGAGGTCAATGATAGTGACCAAAGTTTTTGAATATTCCAGAGCATAGGAAAGATTTCCATAAATAAAATTTATTGGATTATTGATTTCATGAGCTACACCAGCTACGAGTTGGCCTAGCCCCGACATTTTTTCGCTTTGAATGAGCTGGCTTTGCACCTGCTTGAGTTCGTGCAGGGAATTTTCGAGCTGTAGGGCTTTGTGCCGCTCTCGCGCTTCCGAGGCTTGCAAAGCTGCTTGTGCAAGCTTGCGTTCAGCAGCCTCCTGCTTGAGGCGTTCGTTCGTTTGGGAAAGTTCAGCGGTGCGCTGTTCTACTCGCGTCTCTAGTTCTTGTGTCAAAACTTGTAGGTCGGCTTGCGCTCGCTCGCGCTCGACAATTTGCGCCTGAAGCTTTTTAGTTAGATTTCGCAGATTCAGGTGTGTGATAGCCCGAGCTAAAACTTCTTCCTGTTGAAGGGGCTTAGTGATATAATCAACTCCCCCCACATTAAAGCCTTTGACTTTGCTTTCTGTATCGTCCAGCGCGGTCATAAAAATGACTGGGATATTTTTAGTTAAGTCATTTGCTTTTAGATGTTGACAGGTTTTAAATCCGTCCATCTCTGGCATCAGAACATCCAACAAAATTAAATCCGGCTGAGAATATTGCACTTTTTTGATAGCGCTAGACCCGCTGCGAGCTACCCAAACGGTGAAGCCAGATGCGCTCAAAAAATCCAATACTGAACCCAGATTAGTGGGCGTATCATCCACAATTAAAATGGTTCCTCTGTCTAAAGATTCGCTAGTCATTTTTAGTCCTCATCTAAACTGTTGAACAAATTCTACTAATTTGTCTTCTTCAAAGTTTTTAGTTAATTCAAGCAATTTATTGGCAAAAGGTGCATAACGCACATCTATTGCCTTCAGCTTGCGGGCTCGCTGCTCCATACTGAGGAGTTCACCTTTCATGGCTAAATCGAACAGGACTGCAACTTCTTCCGAAGGGGGAGCAATCAGTTGTTGGTCTTGGATTTGGGAAGGGGGATCGGTGAAGATACCTTCTGAACTGAAAGTTGTTCGCTCCTCATAAATCCATTCTAAACCTAAATGGTTGCCCAAGCATTCTAATAACTTTTCTGCCCTAATTGGTTTGAGGAGAAAAGCGTTGCAACCCGCCTGGAAAATGCTCTGGGGATCGCCCGATAAAATGCTAGCAGAAGTTCCGATCGCGATTACATCCTTCAATAGAGGGATTTTTCTGAGCCGCCTCACCGCTTCAAAGCCGTCCATCACTGGCATTACTAAGTCAATTATAATACAGTCCGGTTGAAATAACAGCGCTTTATTCAGGCAGTCTTGACCGTCCGTTGCCTCCATTAATTCAAACCCAATGGGAGCTAAAAGATTAACTAGGACAGATCGATTTTCCCAGCGATCGTCAACGACTAAAATTTTCCGCCGCTCGCCTGGGAAACCCCTGATAATCTTTTCAGGTTCTTTTTGATAGCCTTCCCAGCTTTCGGTAATAGGCAACTCTAACTCAAACCAGAAAATACTGCCTTTACCTAAAGAGCTTTGTACTTTCAGTTCGCCGCCCATCATCTCCACTAATTGGCGACTAATTGGCAGCCCTAATCCTGTTCCTTCTACCTGGCGAACTGAACCGCTGGCTTGCTCGAAGGGCAAAAATATTTTTGAGAGTTCCTCCGGCGCGATGCCAATGCCTGTATCTTCTACTTGGAAAATAAATTTCGCTGTTAAGGATTGGGGATTGGCGATGGGTGATGACAAAGATTGCTGAGTATCCAGCCTGTCTACTTTAAAACTAACGCCTCCTTTTTCGGTAAATTTTATCGCATTACCAAGTAAGTTGATGAGAATTTGCCGCAATCTTTTTTCATCGGCTTGGACGCAAGTGGGAAGTGGAGTTAGCGGTTCGTAAATCAAAGAGATTCCCTTCTGTTGGGCGCGAATCTGGCAGATTTCAGTAATGCCTTGGAGAAAGTCTGACAGGTGAAACTCGGTGAGATAGAGTTCCATTTTTCCGGCTTCGATTTTGGAGAGGTCTAGAACGTCATTGATCAGGGTTAGGAGGTGTTCGCCACACTGATGAATAATGTTAATACCAGAATTTTGCTGGCTGGTTAAACCTGTCTCTCGTTTGAGGATTTGGGTATAACCTAAAATGCCGTTGAGCGGTGTGCGAAGTTCGTGGCTCATGTTGGCAAGAAATTGGCTCTTGGCGCGGTTTGCGGCTTCGGCCGCTTGCTCGGCTCGCTGTCGCTCTTTAATTTCCACTTCTAGGCTCGTATTTTTTGCTTTTAATTCCTCAGTTCGTTCTTCTACTTTGACTTCTAAAGTGTGATAGAGGTTGGCATTTTCTAAGGCGATCGCAGCTTGTCCCGATAGCATCCGCAACACTTCTACCCGCTTCTGTGTAAAAGCGCCAGCCAGCACGTTGTTTTCTAGGTACAAGATGGCACTTAACTTACCTTGATATAGGATAGGCGCACACAAAATTGATTTTGGTTTGTGTTGGGTAATGTAGGGGTCGGCGTTAAAGATTTCCTCGCGGCCCGAATCATTTAAAACGACATCTTTCTGAGTTCGGGTGACGTAATTAAGTACCGAGATAGGCACTTGCCCAGAAGTTGATACTGGTAAAGATTCCAGCACTCGGACTCGATCTTTAGTCCCCGCCGCTTCTATAACAAGTTGACCATCTTTTGATAGAATAAGCGCTCCAGCTTCAGCGCCTGCGTTTTCTATCAAAATTTTCATTAACTTGGTGAGCAAGTTAGGTAGAACAATTTCACTAGAAATGGCAAGAGATGCTTTCATTACAGTTGCCAAGTCTAGCAACTCTGTTTGAGCGCCTGTAATGGTCAAAGGATCAATTGTCATCGTAGGGTCGAAAGGGGTTCCCATGACCGCAGGCGATCGCGCTATTAATTGCGGGTATTTTTCTTCTAGATCTTTAACTTTAGCTAAAGCTCCCCAGCGCATATAGGCATAATAAGCATAGGTCATGTAGGTTCGGGCTATTTTTTCTTTATTCCAGTAAAAATAAAATTTAGCAGCGAGTTCGTGAGCTAGTGCTTCTTCGTTGATATACTCGTTTTCTTTAGCCAGAGCGATCGCTTTGTCGTACATCTCGATCGCTTCTACTTTTTCGCCTAAAACACGATTTTTTTCTGCCTCTACCAAATAGAATTTATGTAGATGATTCATTGGGGCATAATGCGCCCATTTTTGCAATTTTTCTTGATTAGCTTGTACTCGGTTAAGAATGTCCTGTTGGTCGGACTGCGAAGTTTCAGAATACACAGCTAGCCGTACTAGAGAATCGTAGAAATAGAAGATAACAACAGTTAGCTGCCCTGTAGATGATCCGAAAGAACTTTCTACTTGAGGGATATTTTTTAAAGCTTCCGCGTATTTTTCAAACACATAACAAAGCGCAAGTTTATGCAAGTATAAGTAATGAATTGCCAGTTGGTTATTGGTTTGCTGATATAGCGGCAGCATTTTCTCTTCGTCGTAAACTTCCCCCTTTAACAGGCATATATTTTCGCTTTTTCCCATCATGTTTAAGACGGCTTGCCAACAGATTTTTGTATTATTAAGCGCTGTTTCTTGGCTGATTTTATGAATTGCATCTGTATAAGTTGCTATATCTCGTTCGAGTTGCATTAGTTGCTTGCCAACAAAAAACGAGTAATGACTCCACACCATGACGGCATAGCCAGCATATTCTAAATCTCCAGTTTCCAGTCCAGTAGAGAAAGCTGCCAGGAAAGGTTCTAAGGTATTTCGGACGTGTTCTTTCCAATGTTGAACGGCTGCATACACTAAGTGGCAAGTCTTGACTTCGATTTCTTTGGCATTTAACTTTGACACTAGACGTAAAGCTAATTGGCCGAACTCATAGCCCCGCTCAATATCTCCTACCGCCCCGCAAAGAAGAAGACTATATACCGCATATGCAAAGGGAGACACAGAAGCATTGCCATATTGAACAGATAAATCGACCTGTTTGCAAACTGTTAAAGGCACCAGTACGGGCATCCCAGAATAGCAAGCAGAAAATATACTTGACAAAATCCTGATCGCTGCTAATTGATAAGGATCGGTCATTTCAGGGAGATCGATTAAGTCCTCAATTCGCGTTCCGCTCAAAATTGCCGCAGTTTCCCCCAGCGCCTGCCCAATATCAGATGGGTTTGGCGAGTCGGGAAACTCTACTTCCAACTGCTTTAAGACTTGCAGCCCCGTATTCAATGCTTCTAGCAGCTTGTTCTGCGCCATATAAGCTTGAATCTGGACTTCGTACACTTTTACTTTGTCCAATAGCGTTTTGGCGCAGTTTTGTACTATCTCAACGAATCTCTGCATTCCGTCAAAATCACCACTCAAATATGCTGATTCTGCTGCTTCCTCATGCAGCCTTAATGCCAGTTCATAGCGATTTTCCCAACTATGTACCGCTAGCAGAGATAAACCTACTTGCAAATATTTGACGGCGGAATCGTGGGCTGTAGCAGCTTTCGCTTTCTGACCTGCAATCAGATTCAATTGGGCTAGTTCATATTTTTGGGATTCACTCGTAAGTAAGTCAGTACCATAATTGAGTTGGTTAACTAAAGCGAAAATATTTTCTTTTCGGTTTTCGGGCGTTGTACTTTGCAGCAGCAGTTGACCAATTTTTAAGTGGGTCTCTTTTTTCTGCTCATCGGGAATCAAAGAATAGGCAGCTTGCTGCACTCTGTCATGTAAAAACTTGTAGTCAACCTTCACATCAGTTAAGGTAAAACCGCCCGATTCTTCCTGACTAAATACGAGGGGAATTTTGTATTCATTGCTCAAAGGTAAAATCAAGCCCGCTTGAAGTGCTGCCCACAATTGCGCCGCCGTGACTAAGGATGATTCCTGATTGACAATCGCCAGAACTTCTAAGTTAAAAGTGTTGCCAATACAAGCAGCAAATTTTAATACTTTTTGTGTATCTTCAGGCAATTTGCGTATGTTTCTAGCAATCAGTTCGACAACATTGTAATCGGTGATGCCGATCGCTTGAATTTGCTCGATATTCCATTGCCAGACGCCAGAGTATAAATCATAAGTCAACAAATCTTCTTGATAGAGAGTTTTTAGGAGTTGACTTATGAAGAAAGGATTGCCCTGCGTTTTATTAAAAAGTAGAGACGCGAAATTTCGGGTTTTTACAGACAGGGATTCCGAACCGCCAGATTCATTTAAAGTATCCGCAATTAATTCTTCGACATGAACCAGGTGTAATGGTTGAAGGACAACATTATTCACCGTCGCACCAGTTTGGCGAATCTTGTCAATTGTTTGAATCGTCGGATGAGTTGGAGAAACTTCGTTATCTCGATATGCGCCAATCAGCAATAAATACTTGCTATCAGAATCAGTTATTAGCAATTCTATTAATTTTAATGATGCTGAATCCGCCCACTGCAAGTCATCGAGGAAAATAACTAAGGGATGGTCAATAGTCGTAAATACGCCAATGAATTGTTTAAAGACGCGACTGAAACGGTTTTGAGCTTCAGTTGCCCCTAGTTCTGCTACTGGTGGCTGTTTGCCAATAATTAATTCGACTTCAGGGATAACCTCAATGATGACTTGTCCGTTATCGCTTAAAGCGGATAACAGTTTTTCTTTCCAAGTTTGGATTTCTAGTTCGCCTTCGGTTAGAAGTTGCTGAGTTAAGGATTGGAATGCTTGAATCAGGGAAGCATAAGGAATATTGCGCTTGAACTGGTCAAATTTACCCGCAATAAAATAGCCTCGTTGCCGCACAATGGGTTTGTGAACTTCATTGACCAAAACGGTTTTGCCTATCCCGGAATAACCGGAAACCAGCATTAATTCGGTGGTGCCACTGGCAACGCGATCGAAAGTTTCGAGAATTTTTTCAATTTCTTTGTAGCGACCGTAGAGCTTTTGCGGTATGTTTAATTGCCCTGCTTTATCCGCACTTCCCACAACAAAGTTGGAAATATATCCGCTAGCCTGTAGTTTGATCAAGCAAGTTTCTAAGTCAAATTTTAGCCCGTCACTGCTTTGGTAGCGGTCTTCAGCATTTTTAGCTAATAACTTCATAGTAATCGCTGAAATTTGTGGTGGGATTTCAGGATTTAGCTGGTGAGGGGGAATGGGAGTTTTGGCAATATGACTGTGTACCAATTCCAGCGGGTCTGTGGAATTAAAGGGCAACTCGCCTGTGAGCATTTCATAGAAGGTAACGCCTAGTGAATAAAAATCAGTGCGGTAGTCAATTGACCGATTCATCCGGCCAGTTTGTTCTGGGGACATATAGGCGAGTGTGCCTTCGAGCAAATCTGGATGGGTGAGCGTCGAATTTTCTCGCTCCAGGCGCGAAGCGATGCTGAAATCAATAATTTTAATTTTTTCAGTAACTGGGTTAATGATAATATTTTGTGGCTTTACATCTTTATGAATAATGTTAGATTTATGGATTTCTGCTAAAGCAGAGACAAGCTGTATACCCAAAAAAATAAATTGAATGCTTGTGATTTTTTTCCCCTTCATCCAATCGTTGAGAGACTTAGAGCCGGAATCTTCTAATAGCAGTGCTAAACCGTTTTTATAGCTTTCTAAACTAATGGGTTTGATAATTGTTTCTACGTTCAAGCTGTGCAAAATTTGATATTCGTGGCGCAAGCGGGTGATGTCAGAAAGAGTGGGATACTCAGCCTTTACCGTTTTGACGATCACGCTGGAAAGGTCCGACTCCTTCCGAGCGCGATCGACTGAAGTTCTTATCCCGCTGTGGAGGGTTTCAAGGAATTGATAGCCAGCTAAGTTGATAGTCATTGTTATTCTACAGATCGTAAGGGAATTGAGCGTGAGGTTAAGGGCTGTTTTAAAACTTAATTATGATTGGAGCTGATTGTAACATAGTAATTTACTCAACAAAAGTGAGCTCATGTTTCGCTTCTAGCAATCGTGGGTTCATGAGAGCGCGGAGCGTGGATATGTTGAAAGAACGCATTCGCGATCGCATTTTAGAGGAGGCTGTAGCACTATGAGGCGGGAAGCGGAACGGCTGCAAGATATATTAGATGCAATAGCCGCAAGCGTTTTTCCCCAGAGTTTCTGATGACCGTAAAAGCGCCCTGTGGTCTAACATAGCCCAAGTTTCTTTATTCGCCACAGAAATGGATGGGACGGAAGACTAAGGGATTTCCAAGCCTGGGATCACGATTGGGTATTCTGCTCGTCTAGCTCTCTGCTGCATTTACTAGAAGCCTGCCTTGTAAGCGTTACTGAATTCACTGTGGGTGCAGGACAGTTGTAGGTGGTTTTTCGCTGGGCTTTCCCTAATAAAGAATACCGAGAGCAAGTGTAGCTCCCGGTATCAACTTTTCCAGTTCTGTTGTTGTTAAGTAAATCCAATTAGGCTCAATTTGGGAAAATTTGCCTCACTCGATTAAGCACAGCCGATCGTTATTGATTAGCCTGTTCCAAAGCTGGATTTGCTGGAGTTCCAGCAATTTCGGCCAAATTAATCTTGACGACTTTATTGCGGGCTTCAGTTACTTTGGGTAGGGTTAGCATTAGAATGCCATCTTTGTATTCAGCTTGCACAGAGTCATTTTGAATGTGTGCGGGCAAGGGAAGCACCCGATGGAATTTGCCATAGCGGAATTCAGAGCGAACGTAGCCAGATTTTTCGTCTGTGTTTTCGTAGCGGCGTTCGCCAGAGATAGAAATTGCTTCGCGAGTGACTTGAACGTCAATGTCTTTGGGGTCAATTCCAGGCAGTTGCGCTTTTAATACGAAGTTGTCCCCAGCATCAGCAAATTCCACAGCGGGCATCCAAGCGGCTTCTGAGTTATCTCTCGTTGTTGCCCGTTGGTCAAAAACTTTATCGAGTTGCTGGCGGATCGTTTCAATTTCTGTGAATGGTTGCCAATAGCGCATCAACATAATCTGTTACCTCAAAGATTGGTAAGACTTTATAACGAAAGTTTGGGTTGAAGCTCGTTGCTTACAGTTATTATGATGCCGCTTTCCAAGTGGGAGCAACAGTCAGGAAAACCCTACTCAGTTAGTCGTATTTGCCAGAATAAGTGCGAAAGACTCGGAATTAAGTGGCAGTGAAGAAAACCGTACAAAGCTATTCCTAGAAACCGACAATACTGTGGCAATGCCATGATGAGCTTGCCTCAGACCTGAACGGCGCGAGCGTTCCTGAAAGGATCGCGGGTGTTGCCAACCGCACCAAAAATGCGGTGCAGGTGATGATGTGTAGCAGACGTGTAAGGACGTGCAGTGCGGGTAATCGCTGCTTTCCCATAGCCATCGCTCGCGCTCATGAGGGATCTCGCATAATCGCGATCGAGCTTAAATATCTCCCTTATTTCTTAGTCCGTAGAGGCGGACTTAGTTTGTGTCGTTGCGGTTTCAACAGCCGAACTATCTCAATCTATCCCAACTTCGTCAAGAATCGGAAAGCATCGAGTACGTGACTGGCGCAAACGTAAGGCGAAGTATTGTAAAAAGCTTGCCAAGCCGCCGCTTTGTCTTCGTCATATTTATCGGCTATTTCCTGGTGTTTTCCTAGCCAATTTAGCCGCACCGCGTGACCGACTAATACATCTAAAACGATATATTCTTCTACTTGCAATTCAGGGTTACGCTGGGCAATTGCTGCCAACTCCATCAGCGCCTCAATATTCACTTGTCGGTATTCTGGCGCGACAATTTTATTTAGCAAATGCTCGATTTGTAGCGCAAAATTCTTTTCGCCTGGGGTCATTTCCGATAAAATGATATGGCTATCTAACCGATTGCGTCGCTCTAATTTGTCGCCAATAATCAAGCCTTTGCAGTGCCGCAGCAGTCCCCAAACACTCGGATAAAAATCCTTCGGTACGCGATTGACTGCACCTTCCATTTGCCGCTTCCGGCGCCATCCTCCCCCAGGCACTTGCGGTTCTTCGGAAACTGGCGCTACTACCCATTCAATATCTTTTTCCGGCTGTTTGACGCGTAGGGATTCTTGTTGTTTGAGGATTTGATTCATTTCCTCGTATTCTGCCAACACTTGGCGCAGGCGATTTTTGATTTCAAAGGGACTTAGCTGCATTAAATATTCGTAAGCTTCATTTTGCGTAACTCCCAATTCGCGGGCTAATTCGCTTGTTAACAGCAGAATAAAGTAGCTAACTCTCAGTGTCAGCAGACCTTTAAATAATTGCGGTTCTGCTTTAATTAGGACGCTGAGGTAAATTAGAATTTCTTGGGTGAGAACTCGATCGCGAATGTCTTCTCCGCAGAATTGGCGAATTTTGTCCATCACTTCCGTGTAAGATCCGGGTCGCGAAATTATCGAATCTTCGCTGTAGGCTTTCCCCACAGCAATTTGCTTTTGTCGCACCAAAATGTCTGTCACTGCATCGGACAAGCTGATATCAACTTTGTCCAGCAAACCTGCGGCATGGCGGATCACTGCCCATTGGATTTTTGATTGCGAACTTTCTCCAGCTTTTGTATAAACTTCGTTGAGCAAGTCCACAACTTTAACTATTTCTTCCGTACCTCCCAATCTTGTATCAAAATTTAATCCTTTGAGGCGAACCAACGTGTGCAGCAACTCAATTTGTTCGTACAAATTTTCTGAATCGCGCAAGCTGTTTAGTAAGAAGCTAGTATTAGTTTCGCACTCTAATTTAAATTCTTGCGTGTGACCCAATGGCCAAGTTTTGTCAGGATTATAAGTCAGATATCGGCGCGTTTCTACGGCACCGGTCACAGGAGATTCAGTAAATTCAAAGTCGTGCATTAAATCAATAATTTCTGTACCAGCAGTCAACATTAACTGCTTAAGATTCCCTAGTTTAACGGGCGTGTTTTTACAATACCCATCCCGGAATTCCTTCATTAATTCTAACAACGCTTCCCGGCCGGTTTCCAGCATCGTGTGAGTCAGCATCAGCGTTACCGTGGGGCGTCCCAACTGATACCAGTGGCGGTGAATGTGAGCTATTTCGCTTTGGATTTTAGCTACTAGAAAATGGTAGTCTAGAGTTAGATAAAATTCTTGTCTGTCCAAAAATGAGGGGAGAAATACGATCGCCTCTTCGCGAATTTTAAACACTTGAGAAGTTGTTAAACTCCGCAGACGGCGCACCGGCCGCCCGGTTAAACCTAATGGGTCGTTGCGTCCAATTTGCGTGTAAATAGCTGATAATTCTTTAGTCTGGCGGACTTGAATTGGTTCTACCTGTTTTGGGGTTTGTGCGGCAATGCCGTTAGCGGCTAATTCTGCTTGCAAATCTTCGTCTTCAGCTAACAGTGCAATTTGCACTAAAGGTTCTCTGCATTGGCCAACTGATAGATGCCTTCCCAGCGGGTCGATATCGCCAACTGCGATTAATCCTTCATTTAGCAATTGACCGAGAAAGTACAAACTTTGCGCCCAAACGAGGGGAATATTTTCATTGGGTAAGCGCTGCTGGCTGCGGGGATTTAGCTTTTCTGCTTCTATATTTTCGGCGGGGACGTAGTACAATTCGGGTAGCAGTGACAAACCAGAGCGATCGACTGCTAGAGATTCCAAACGCTGCTGGTACTCTTGCACTTGAGCTTGATTTCCCTGAAATATGCCGTCCAAGAGCAAATAAGTAAAAAATAGCGGCCACTCGCATTCAATGTGCTCGAACTGTCTTAACTCTGTGGGTTCGTAGTGCAGGCGATCGGCATCTTCCAACACTGTTTGGTGTCCGTCCCGCAGAAACCGCTTGCAGCCGTATTTTCCTTGCAATTTGTCAATAATCTTATTTCGAGTCCGTTCTATTAATTCTCGATCTTCCACAGCAAAAGCCGGAAAACTAATCACGCTCAATAAAGCGGCATCTACTTCTTTTGAACTAGATTCGCGAGGCAAAAGCGATTCTAAAGTTATGCGAGTTCGGGCAATTTCGTCTGGCAACACGTGAATAACCGATGCTTGAGAGCCTTTAATTCCAAACAAATCCAACCCATTTATTGCTTCCAGCGCTGCTTTAGCCATGCCAACTGAACTGGCGTTCAATTCTGCATTGCCGCGATTGATTTTATGACCTCTTTCCCAAATTCCGTAATCCGGCGTGCGGTAGGCTCTACCGATGTAGTAAACTAAATTTTGCACGAAATTGACTTCATCTATTGTAAAAATTACGTGCAGCCCGGAAGCCGTCATTTGAGCAAGAATTAATAAGAATATAGATGTAGCGTCTAACTGTAAATGTCCCCACTTGTCATCACCGACAACAATATCTCCAGTTTGAGTATTATATTTAGCGTGCAGCGCATCTAGCGGCGACTGAGTATTTTTAAAATGTTCTACTTTACTCGATTGCTTCATCATCGCAAACAGCAAGCCGCGCATCAGTTTGACTGTGCTGTGTTCGAGTTCAAAAGTTCTGCCCTGATCGCCATCAATTTTGCGGTAAGCTAAACCCAAACCCCAAACCGCGAGAATGCTGTACACGTTGTCGCGCACCCAGGCATCGGTGTAGTCGCCGTGGGCGTTAACGGCGGTACTCGCCGGCAGCAAACCAGTAATTGGATTTTGGCGCTTGAGGATGATGTTTTTGATTTGCTGGTAGTAATAATCTAACCTGGTTTGCCGCTGGGTTTTTGCGATCGCCATTTCGTTTTCCTTCTTTTTCCTGATGCGAGCCGAATTGCGGTGAATAGACTTTTAAATATATCAGATATTAGATGGTTTCTCAAGTTATCCAAACACAAAAAGGTAATTGCCATGTCTACGAAAAACCACAATAACAACAGCGTTCCTTTCGTGAAAGTTGTCTACTCTACAGTGAAAATAAATGGTAAAATTGAGCTAGTACCGATGGAATGGTACGCAGACGGGTCGGTCAAAAAAATCGAACACTAATGCTCAATCGCACTTGACTGGCAAACTCTAATGAACTTGCGCGACTCGTCGCTTACAAAAAAAACGGTTCCTGGGCCACAGAACGATGACTTAACAGACTTTTGGTGGCACAAACCGGGTTTTTTGGGACCAAGACTGCTCTAGCGTCGATCGCCAATCTCAGCTAATTTAAATAACTAGGTGTGTAGGAATCTCAAAGAAAAAAATATGGATGGATCGCGCCCGCAATTTTCAGTCCTGGGACTACCAGTTCACATATTAGATGATTATGCAGGTTGGCTGATGCAGCGCCTGCATCAAGGGTTAGGAAGTCACGTCGTGACGCTGAATGCTGAAATGGCGATGCAAGCCGAGCAAAATCAGGCTTTAGCAGATGTAATCCGCAAAGCGGAACTGGTGATTCCCGACGGTTCGGGAGTGGTGCTGTACTTGCGGATGCGCGGCAAACCGGCGCAGCGCTATCCGGGGATTGAATTAGCAGAATCGCTGCTGCAACAAGCCGGAAAATTGCCGGATTCGGAACCAATATTTTTCTTTGGGGGTTCCCCAGGAGTGGCGGCGGCAGCGGCCAAAAGTTGGCAGCAAAAAGTTAACGGATTGTCGATTGCTTCTCAACACGGTTATCTTTCCGCAGAGGAAGAAAAAGAATTCCGTGAAAGCCTTAAAAGAATGCAGCCAAAACTGATTTTTGTCGGCTTGGGAGTGCCTCGTCAAGAGTTTTGGATTGCCGAACACCGACACCTTTGTCCTCAGTCAATTTGGGTGGGAGTAGGCGGCAGTTTCGATATTTGGGCGGGAACAAAAGACCGCGCGCCGGCTTGGTTTTGCGACAATCATTTAGAATGGTTGTACCGACTTTATCAAGAACCGTGGCGGTGGCGCAGGATGTTAGCTTTGCCGCAATTTGCATTGAAAGCTTTGGGAAATTTTCGAGCTTAAAAGTTCCCAATCGAATCGGGTTTACGGGAGTTATGGCTGATATTGCCGATCGCGCGTGAACCCGTCTCTACAATAATTATGGTTAATTTACCTGACATGATACAGTATATTCCCGTAGAGCTGGTACACTTAATTTACTAAGTAGATCGGCACCAAAAAAACAATAATATCTTGTAGGGGCGATCGCGAGCCAATATCTATCAAAGGCCGCAGCAAAGCCTTGTCCTCTTCACTAGATATTCTTGGGGGCCAAAGGGAGTAATAGTGCATCACCCCTAATCAAAGTCCCATTTATGAGTAGTTCCCCAAGAAAGAAAAAAACTATCCTGTTTTTGGCAGCTAACCCCAAAAACTCCACGCCCCTGCGCTTAGGTAAAGAGGTTCAAGAAATTGCCGATGGGTTGCAACGTTCTAAAAAGCGTGACAAATTTCAACTCGAGCAACAGTGGGCGGTGACGCCACGAGAAATGCAGCGAGCAGTCTTAGATTTTAATCCAGAAATTGTCCATTTTTCCGGACATGGGGCAGGAGAAGGCGGGTTAGCCCTTGAAGATGACACAGGACAAATTAAGCTGGTGAATGCAAAAGCATTAGCCGGTCTTTTTAAACTGTTTCACAATCAAGTAGAGTGTGTGGTACTAAACGCTTGTTATTCAGAAGTGCAAGCCAAAGCCATCGCTGACTATATTCCTTATGTGATTGGCATGAACCAAGCCGTCGGTGATAATGCTGCCAGAGAATTCGCGGTAGGATTTTACGACGCATTGGGTGCCGGCAAAACTGTCGAATTTGCCTATGAATGGGGTTGTACCAGTATTAGTATGGCCGGCATTCCTGAAGACCTCACGCCGGTATTGAAGACAAAGCCTGATTCTCCTGTAGAGACAACAGTTGAAGAGACAGAGGCTTTAGATACAGCAGTAAGCGAGAATGTTGAAGATCCACCAGTTGCGATTGAAAATACCCGATCCATCGCCTCACCGATTATTTCAATTGCCAACTTAGATAACCCAGAAGGTTCTGTTAGCTTAGATTGTCAGCTATATGTCGATCGTCCTCCCATCGAATCCGACTGCTACCAAACCATTCTCAAACCAGGAGCTTTGATCCGAGTAAAAGCACCCCATCAAATGGGAAAAACCTCTTTAGTACAGCGCATTCTGCACCATTCTCGGGAACAGGGACATCAAACAGCTTATTTAAACTTTCAATCGGCTGATGGCAGTTTTCTCACCAATCTGGATGAGTTGTTGCAGTGGTTTTGTGGCGACATCACCAATGAATTAAACTTAGAATATCGGGTAGCAGACTACTGGAAACAAGGCATGGGGAGCAAGCAAAAATGCGGCAACTATTTTCAGCGCTATCTGTTGGCAACCATTACCTCTCCCTTAACCTTGGGATTGGATGAAGTCGATCAAGTTTTTCAGTATCCTGAGATTGCCCAAGAATTCTTTGGATTGCTGCGGGCGTGGCATGAAAAAGGCAAAAACGAACCAGCTTGGAAAAAACTGCGTTTAGTTATCTCTCATTCCAAAGAAGTTTATATTCCCCTCAACATCAACCAATCGCCGTTTAATGTCGGTTTACCCATTGAGTTACCCGAATTCAACGAGCAACAAATTAATGAATTAGTACAAAAACATCAACTGAAGTGGTCTGCCCGTGAAATTGAACAACTGATAGGAATGGTGGACGGACATCCTTACCTGTTAAGAAAAGCGCTCTATGAAATTGCTCGCGGTTCTTTGAACCTAGAACAATTTTTACAGATTGCGCCTACAGAAGAAGGAATTTATGGCGATCATTTACGCCGACATTTATTTAATGTCACTGACGATCCTAATTTGGCAGCAGCAATGAAACAAGTAATTGCTAGCTCCCATCCGGTACGATTAGAAGCAAATCTAGCGTTTAAACTTCGCAGTCTGGGTTTGGTGAAACTGCGGGGTAATGATGTAATTCCTCTGTGCAATCTCTACCGCCTTTATTTTAAAGATCGATTGGGAGTTCATTAATGAATGACAAACCTGATTTACATTACGAATATCAAGTAGGTGGTAGCCTACCTGTAGATGCACCAACCTATGTTAGGAGACAAGCTGACCAAGATTTTTATGACGGATTAAAAGCCGGAGAATTTTGTTACGTTCTCAACTCGCGACAGATGGGTAAATCTAGCTTGCGGGTGCAGACAATGGCGAGATTGCAGCAAGAAGGATTTGCCTGTGCTGCGGTTGATATCACGTCAATTGGTACGTCAGATATTACTCCTCAAGAGTGGTATTTTGGAATTATTGACTCGCTGGTGAATAGTTTTGAATTTTACGAGCGTTTTGATTCTTATGAATGGTGGACAAGTAATGAATTATTGTCTCCCGTTCAACGCTTCAGCAAGTTTATCAGAGAGGGATTGCTGGATTTGATTGATAAAAGTATCGTTATTTTTGTTGATGAAATTGACAGCGTATTGGCTTTGCCATTTAATAGTGATGATTTTTTTGCCGTGATTCGCGACTGTTTCAACCAGCGGGCAGATAAGCCAGAATACAACCGCTTAACTTTTGCTTTGATTGGGGTAGCAACGCCTTCTGATTTGATAAGCGATCGCCGCCGCACTCCGTTTAATATTGGTCGCGCTATTGAGTTAACGGGGTTTAAATTTGAGGAAGCAAAACCTTTAGCATTCGGCTTAGAAACTCAAGCACAAAATTCTCAATTCTTGTTAAAAGCAGTATTATATTGGACGGGCGGGCAGCCATTTTTAACCCAAAAAATTTGCAAATTGATCGGACTTCATCTCGATTTAGAATTTATCGAACTTCATGCCGATTGGGTAGCCAATTTAATTCGACAAAAGGTAATTGATAATTGGGAAGGGCAGGATGAACCGGAACATTTGAAGACGATTCGCGATCGAATTTTACGCAGCGAACAACGTGCCAGTCGCTTGCTGAAGATATATCAGCCAATTTGGCAGCACCATGAAATAGTGGCTGATGACACTCCCGAACAAATGGAACTGCGATTAACCGGATTAGTGGTTAAGCAGTCTGGCAAACTGAAAGTTTACAATCCAATTTATCAATCGGTTTTTACAAGAGATTGGGTGGAAAAACAATTAGCTAATCTCAGCCCTTATAGCGAAAGTTTTAAAGCTTGGATAGAGTCCGATTGCCAGGATGAATCACGTTTATTGCGGGGGCAGGCATTGCAAGAGGCTCAAACTTGGGCAGCCGGGAAAAGTTTGAGCCATTTAGATTATCAGTTTTTAAATGCCAGTCGGGAATTACAACGGCGGGTGCGGGAAATTGAACGAGCTATAGAAACTCAGAGACAAGCTAATAAAATTTTGACTGAAGCGAATCAGACGCTAACCAAGGCACAGCAAAAAATACGATCGATTAGAATTGGAACCTTTTTTTTTGCCGGGGTGGCTATGTTAATTGCAACTGGGGCAATTTTTTTTGCCGGGAAGCAAGTCACTCAAGCTAATAATTTATCAAATACCATCCAGGAAAGTGCTTTTTCCAATCAATCATTTATTTCTGGACAGACATTTCAAGCATTGCTGGAAGCATTGAAAGCCGGAACAACATTTAAAAAACTAGATCCTTCAGCCGACATGAGAAAAGACATCAAAGGACAAGTGATGGGTGCGCTGCAACAAGCAGTTTCCGAAGTAAAAGAGCGCAATAGTTTGGAAGGGTATAGCAATTCGGTCTTTAGCGTCGCCTTTAGTCCAGATGGCAAGACCTTAGCTTCTGCTAGCGGTGACAACACCATCAAATTGTGGAACCTGCAAAACCAAAAAAACATCAAAACCCTCACCGGGCATAGCGGTTTGGTAAGAAGCGTCGCCTTTAGTTCAGATGGCAAGACATTGGCTTCTGCTAGGGATGACAACACCATCAAACTGTGGAACCCGCAAACCGGAAAACCTATCGCTACCCTCACTGGACATAGCAATCCGGTTATTAGCGTCGCCTGGAGTCCAGATGGCAAAACCTTGGCTTCTGGTAGCGCTGACAAGACCATCAAACTGTGGAACTTGCAAACTCAAAAGCCTCTCGCCACCCTCACTGCGCATCGCAGTTTTGTCAACAGCGTCGCCTTTAGTCCAGATAGCTTGACCTTAGCTTCTGCTGGCGCTGACAAGACCATCAAACTGTGGAACTTGCAAACTCAAAAGCCTCTCGCCACCCTCACTGGGCATCGCAGTTTTGTCAATAGCGTCGCCTTTAGTCCCGATGGCAAAACCTTGGCTTCTGCTAGCAGTGACAAGACCATCAAACTGTGGAACTTGCAAACCAAAGAACTCATTGCCACCCTCACTGGGCATAGCGATCAGGTCAATAGCGTCGCGATTAGTCCCGATGGCAAAACCTTGGCTTCTGCTAGCGGTGACAACACGATCAAACTGTGGAACCTGCAAACCAAAGAAGCCATTGCCACCCTCACTGGGCATAGCACTTTTGTCAATAGCGTCGCATGGAGTCCCGATCGCAAAACCTTGGCTTCTGCAAGCGGTGACGGCACCATCAAACTGTGGAACCTGCAAACCCAAAAAAACATCAAAACCCTGACTAGGTATAGCAGTGCGGTCAATAGCGTCGCGATTAGTCCCGATGGCTTGACCTTGGCTGTTGCTAGTGCGGACGGCACCATCAAACTGTGGAACCTGCAAACCAAAGAAGCCATTGCCACCCTCACTGGGCATAGCAGTTTTGTCAATAGCGTCGCAATTAGTCCCGATGGCAAAACCTTGGCTTCTGCTAGCAGTGACAACACGATCAAACTGTGGAACCTGCAAACCAAAGAAGCCATTGCCACCCTCACTGGGCATAGCAGTTTTGTCAATAGCGTCGCGATTAGTCCCGATGGCAAAACCTTGGCTTCTGCTAGCAGTGACAAGACCATCAAACTGTGGAACCTGCAAACCCAAAAAAACATCAAAACCCTCACCGGGCATAGCTATTCGGTCAATAGCGTCGCATGGAGTCCCGATGGCTTGACTTTGGCTTTTGCAAGCTTTGACAAGACCATCAAACTCTGGAACCTGCAAACTCAAAAACCCCTCGCAACCCTCACCGGGCATAGCGCTCAGGTCAATAGCGTCGCGATTAGTCCCGATGGCAAAACCTTGGCTTCTGCTAGCAGTGACAAGACCATCAAACTGTGGAA
>NZ_JAUBQN010000059.1:25408-26248 GCF_036701295.1 Microcoleus harperi Pol14_C6
CCTGCCAACCCAAAAAGCGATCGCTACCCTCACCGGGCATAGCAATGGGGTTAATAGCGTCGCATTTAGTCCCGATGGCTTGACCTTGGCTTCTGCTAGCGCTGATAAGACCATCAAACTGTGGAACCTGCCAACCCAAAAACCGATCGCTACCCTCACCGGGCATAGCAAAGAGGTCTATAGCGTCGCTTTTAGTCGAGATGGCAAAACCTTGGCTTCTGCAAGCGCTGACAAGACCATCAAACTGTGGACTTGGGATTTCGATAAACTGATGGCATTAGGCTGCGAGTCAATAAGTGATTATCTCAAAAACAACCCGAAAGTGACAGCAGAGGATAAACAGATGTGTTCTGATTACCTCAACCAAAAGTCAATCAAAAAGGACTAGGCAAAAACAGCCCGCGAGCAAGATGGGCGCACTACATTTTTTTCACCTCAGCACATATTCCACCTTTTCCGTCGTCCATTCCTCACTCGCATCAGTCACAACCTCCGCCATTCGCCCGTCTAAATCTTGGTCTAACGCTGGCAATTCCCACAAGTGATAATTTGTTGCATCCAAAGTTGCAAATACTTTTATTACATTTACCCCTTCCTCATAATTTTCTGGCAATGATAGTGTGAGTTTTACTCTTTTCTCTTGTTTGGGTTCTACAACTTCATAATTCGCACCTTTGGGATAGATTTGTAAAATCCGAAAATCCATATCAAAGATCAAGGCAGTGATATTTAAAGTTCGAGTAGATTCATTGTGAATTACTAAATATAGCGTTTACTATAGTCATGAGGTACAGTAACAACAATGAGCAAACCAGTTATGAATATCTTTTTTAGTAACTT
>NZ_JAUBQN010000060.1:0-26124 GCF_036701295.1 Microcoleus harperi Pol14_C6
CAAATTTTGTTTTTGTAGTTCACGACACATCATGCTAGGGCTGACAGCTTCGTTGTAGAGCAAACGCCAATATTCACTTGGGTTCTGACAACGTGCTATCCGGATATTTTTCTACCATCAGTGTCAATTCAGTCCGGCGCGAGTTTAAGACACTTTTTAGGCTTCCACCCTGTTGTTTGGGTTGAACATGACCAGTCGTTTGTTTTTGTTTTAAAATTTTTTGAACAAACCCTTTACTCACATCAAATCTGGCGGCTACTTTTCTAATTGAGGTATCACCTTGTTCATAAATTTTAACTATTTTCTCACGCAACTCAATCGAATAAGGTTTCATTTTTTTCGCTTATGTACTAAATAGAGTGTATCATATATACATGGAATATGCTGTATATTGGGGGAGGCAACAGGAAACCAAGGCAGTAATTAAAGTGGCAATCGAGGCAGCTTTAGACCAACTGCCCGAAAGTTAATCAACTCAAGTTGATCGGCGCAAATATCAAGAGGTTTATCACCACGTCTACAAATCTTATTCTGAGGCAACACGCAGTATTTATACCACCCCAGCTTGAAGCTGGTGTCAATGCCACACACCCACAGCTTTTGTCAAAAATTCCTCATAATTTCATCAAAAATTTATCAAGTTTTTATCCACTTTTTGGCCTTTTTACTGTAATTTATGATACCGATCACCACAGTTGCACCAATCTTCCCAACGGCTGAATTTTTAATATTTAATTTCTCGCTCTCGCTCTCCCTCACTCTTCCTCACTCTTCCTCACTCTTCCTCTTTCCCCGGCCCCCTCTCGCTGTTTCACCTTAAAATTTTAAATTTTTGAGTGACAAATCATGGCACGATCGCAGCGCGTTTTGATACCATGCAATCAAGCGCAAGACAATCAGGGAATGCACTGGAGGTGTGTAAATGGAGCTTTTGGCAGAACAAAAACGGTGCTTGGATTGCTTGGTAAGCTCGATCGAGCAATTGGGAGGTCGAGTAGACATTCCAAAGCTGGAGCAGATAGCTGAGCTAATCATTCAAACGATGACAGGGCCTTGGCGCTCCTTTCACACGTCGGAACACATTTTTGAGGTCGGGGGGTCAGTCGATCCGATCGAGGTGCTGGCTGCGCTGTTTCACGACCTCGTGTACGTGCAAGTCGATCATGGCGTTAGTTTCAATATTAGCAGCGCCCTTTGTCCTTTTGTCAAAGAGGTGCGATCGCAGTTAGTGATTAGAGATGAAAGCGAACTGCCCGACGATGCCATGTATCACCTAGTAGCCTCAGTCTTTGGGTTTATTCCCGGCAAGACTCTCTCTCCGTTTGGCGGCCAAAACGAATTTTTGAGTGCCGTTATTGCTGCCAAATCTTTGGAGCCTTTTTTGCCAGCTAGTACGATCGCTGAGATAACAGCTTGCATCGAAGCTACTATCCCTTTTCGTCCCGTTTCGCCCACCGGTTTGAGTGCGATCGAACTTTTGCACCAGCGTTTGGTAAGTGCGAACCGCGATTTTAACTTGGGATGGAGCGATGCCCAAACCGTAGAAGTTGTCAAGCGCTCGGTCAGGTTAGCAAATCGGGATGTAGAGAATTTTGCCTTTCCAAATTCCTCTAATTTCTTAGACAATACCTGGAACTTGATGCCAGAAACCAACCACGAATTGACCAATGCCAATTCCTATACGGTTGCCGGATATCGCAGGTCTCTGCAAAAAATGGAAGGATTTTTGAAGTTCCTCAAACCAGAACTGGTTTTCCAGCAGTTTAGGCAAGAGCCGGACGATGCAACCTACGCTAACCTGATTGCCCGAACTCGCAAAAATATCGAAGTTGCTAAACTTTATTTTGGTGTCAAGCTAATTACCATCGCCATTTTAGAAGCTCTTTCCTACCGTTTGGGGCGCGATATTCCGCTTTCAACGATGATGGGAGAATTGCGGACACCAGGATTTAAAACCTCGGTTTTGGAGGATTACCTGCCCAACCTACAGATCGCCTATCCTCTAGAGAGTCAGTTGCAAAGAGAAGTGTTATACCTGCTAGAAATAGGACGCAATCAAGAATCGCGCTATGATATTAAAAACTCCCCGGTTTCTACGTTTATTATCAAATCTATCGGCTTTGCTGAAACAGAAAACTTGTTGAAGAAAGCTCAAGAGTTTTTTGCAGATCCTACTTCCTCGGAAGAGTTTCTCTCTTACTGCGCTCCCGATGTCATCGAGACCATCTCCTCCGGCGTGATGAAACTTTTTGATAGCAGAAAGACGGCTTTAGGGAAAGTTAAATTAGTTCACCAAACAGTTTCTTAGGATAGGTTGGCACAATCTTAAAAAGTTTTCCATCGCAGAAACCTGGTGTCTTGAGTTCAGCCACAATGTCCGGTTAGTCTGAGATGTTGCACCATTCTCAATAACGGGCTCTGGGGTCCGTTCCACAAAGAATGAGTTTTCTTGTGGGGAGTAGGTGTTTGGGAAGAGATCCCACCCATAGCAGGCTTATTGACAATGGTGCAATATCTCAGTTTAAACCATAAAAAAAGTCCTCTTTAAAGGACTTTAGCTATGAGTCTGGGGTTTGAACCCCTGGCGGACTAATTCGACATCCAACTTCTATTGCGGTGAACCAGCCGCACCCTCTGCGCCGGAGTTGCTATCAGGTACAGCCGTACCCGTAGGATTAGAATTGCTCTGGCTTTCCGTATTAGTTTCGCCGCTCGTACCTGCTCCAGAAGCACCATCATCTTGAGTTGGAGATGGAGTAGCTGAACTCTCCGGTGCTGGAGTTGGCGGAGTGGAAGCTGGCTCCCTCTGCGAATTCGGAACCGTAGTATCGGTATTATTTGACGGCGAAGATGGAGACGGCGCTGCTTCCTGAGCGGGTGCATCTTGCTGCTGTGAATTTGGAATTGTAATATTGATATTGGGAGCCGGACTTGTTTGAGGAGCCGGAGTTGCCTGTTGAGCTGGACTTGGTTGAGGAGCAGGCGTAGCTTTTTGAACAGGAGATGGTTGAACCGGAACCGGAACAATCTTTTGAATGATCGTTTTTTCTTTCTCTATAGTCCGGGTCGGAGCTGGTGTTGCTGAAGGCTGATTCGCTTTCGGTACAACAATCACAGGATCGGCAGTAGGAGCAGGAGCCTCCTCGCCCCGATTGAAGTAATATACACTGCCCAGAACTAAGCCTACCAAAGAAGTAAGAAGAATCCCTAACAGTAACCCGCGGCCCGCATTCTCATTATCGCGGACTTCTTGGACTCCAAGTTGGCGGTGGTTTTCGGCCATTTCACCCTGTACATAACCTTGGTGATGAGCTGCTTCTTTAGAAGCCTTCGCCGTTGTACTCGGAACACTTGTAGTGGTTCGGGTTGTACTGACGTGACCATTACTTGCATCTGTGTGAACTTCTTGATGAATTTCACGGCTAGAGCTATTTTCTTCGTTAGGTTTCATAATTATCTTTGCCACAACTATTCAAAAAATATTTGTCTGTAGGAGAGGCCCTGGTTTGAAAACTTGAGCTAAGCTATTGAGCAGTTAAATCACTTATTTTGATTTACTGTCAAGATTCAGGTGTAAGCGTTGGGTGTTTGGCTCATACGAGTTTAAATGCTTAACAGCTTTCTGCTTAGGGAGTTTAGAGAACTTTTGGTTTGTCCTTCATGTGTATTAAATCTAACTCGCCAAGGTATTAAGCAGGCTCTACCCTCAGAGTGATTGCCAGAGTCCCCAAAGGAATAGAATTAGCCGGACTTCAACAAAGAATACCGGCTCAATTAGTTATTTATAATGCTTGCTCTGCAAGCATATAGCAATCGCAAGAGTCGTAAATTTTTGACCCCACCCCAGTCCTCCCCGAACTCGCGGGGAGGAAGTAATAAATTCACAAATGATGCGAGGATTGCTATAGATGATTCATGACACCCTTAAAAGTTGCCACTTTACGGTCGGAATGGGAAGACAATTCATTAGAGCAATCTGGAAAAAAGAAAAGGGAGTAGTAACAGTTACTAGCTTTCTATTTATCAAGCCAGTTTATCTTGAAATTTGTTTAAGTCCGGTTAGATAAGCAGAATTAAGTTTTTAGTAATCAAGGCAAGTTTTTTCTCATCCATCAAGAGAGGATAGTCGTACTCACGACCAACAAGCTTTCTTACCGGAAATTAACCGGACAGGAGCCTTACTAACAAGTGAATTTTTTTTACTCGGTTCTTTCAACGATGATAGTCATGTGAGCGACTAATGCACCTATCGCTCCTACTGCTGCAATGACTGGAAACAACGCCGCACCGATGACTCCACCGACTACTCCCACCGTCAGAGGAACTTCTACCAAAATCCGTCCCTCTTCATTTTTGATAATGATGCGGCGGATATTTCCTTCGTGAATCAGTTCTTTAACTTTAGCAACCAAATCGTCGCCGTTAATTTTCACCTCCTCGACGCTAACTTTTTGCTGAGTATAAGCAGGGGTTTCTAAAGGAGTCGTTTCAAAATTAACGTCAGTAACTTTTTGGGAAGAAACTTTTTCAGATACAGGTATTGATTCGAGTTCTCTTGTCCCGACTGGTTCTTGGGCGCGATCGGTAGGTGTGTCCATTTTTTGTTCTCCTTTTAGGTAAAAGTATTTTTGTATAGAATTATTTAGAAATATAACACGCAACTTTTTGTCGATCAATCATTCTTTTGGGTGATATTGCTGCTGGTGCTATCGTGCTTTTCTCTCTCGATCTTTAACGGCGATCGCCTAAAATCCTTCCTCGGTAGGCCCTAGCTGCCGACTTCCCTAGTGCCGCTTGGTTAACAGTCTGCTTCTGGGCCTCGCACCGCCCTACTCTTCAAAAACCTCCGATCCAGACAGGCTAAGGATTAAAGGGACTTTCACACTGTCAAAAACTCAGACTCAACAGGTGTATCGGTTGAAATACTGACATTGTACTGAAAGTACGATCGTCCCGCCGTGTATACAATTACCACCTCTAGTTCGGGAAACCGCACATGGAAACCGTCGCTTACTTTCCTCAAATGTCATTTGAATTTAACTCAGTGCGATCGCCCAACCAAACTCGCCCCCCCGAGGTTCCTCAAATCAACATCTTAGAGTTTCTAATGAGAATTGCCTAAAATCAAGGGGGATGAGAAGTAATCGTAATCGAAATACTATCGCAACCAAACCAACTTCCTCAAATTGAAGTGGAGGTTGGGGAAAAGGCGGGTAAAATACTATTATTTCCTTCTGCTTCCTCTTGATTCTCCGTATCCGATTTGCCAGTGACAGAATCTGAATATCAAGTTGGTGGCTCGACGCTACTTTTCTGTAAACTTTTAAGGCACATCAAGCGGATGTGTGGAATGTGAGGTTTAGTTGCGATCGCACAACTTTAGCATCGGCTGGGAAAAATTCGTCGGTGAAGCTTTGAAGGCTCGATGCTAGTAAAGTATAAGCTGTCGAACTTGACAAATTGCTCGCCATCGGCTGTCCCTGGCTGGAAGACTACCTACAATATAATTCCAGGGTTGAGTGCGATCGGCATTTGTACGAAAAAACTGACAATTGACATTTCTTGGCAATTCCCCGAAACCGATTTGGCCTGAATAGTCAAATAGGTTATCGGCTGCCGATTTGTCGCTATTCTTGTCTTATTGTAATATAATTTTACGCAAGGGGTAATACCAAATGTACTACCACAGGTCGCAGATGTCTATCAATCTGAACCAAATTAATGTCATCAAACATAAAAAATAGTTATGACTGCTATATTCGGATTAGTAGAATCTGGGATCTGTCAAATTTACTACATAATTAGGTTTCAAAGGAGTGTCGGCTGTTAAATTAATCTAACCTGCAATATCGTTTCGTGTGACACCCGCACGATTTAAGACCCAAAAATTTCTGCTGAAGTAACTCAATTTGAGCGAGCAGAGTAGAGTTCATTTCATAGCTATAAAAAAAATAGAAAAAGCCGTCTAAATAGTAAGCAATACTCCAGCACCCAACCGCTACTGCCAATTACCAAAGGAGGGAGCAGTGTATGAAAATGACGGGTTGAGTCCCCTGAAATCACCGCTTGGTTTGCGATCGACTCTACAGGAATTAACCCTGTACGACTTTCTCCTCGAGTCTGAGTGTCCGGGGAACGAAGTTGCTAAAATTTTTCAAGCAAACCCTTTAGTTCCCGGCATCATCATCACTCAGAAAGGAAAGTTTATAGGGATGATTTCGCGGCGGCGTTATTTTGAACACATGAGCCGCCCCTACAGTTTGGAGTTATTTTCTCAACAACCTTTGTTCATACTCTACCGCTTTACTAAAACGGATATGTTGGTTCTCGATCGCGAAACCTCAATTATGACTGCTGTGCGGCAGTCTTTGGAGCGATCGCCCGAACTCATCCACGAACCAATTGTAGTACAAGTAGAACCGGAAACTTACAAACTTTTAGACGTACACCAACTGCTGCTTTCTCAGTTGCAAATTCACGAGTTGTCAACAGTGGCGATGCGCGAGTCGCAAGCGCAATTAAGACATCAAGCCCAACAGCTCGAACTTGCCCTGCTGGAACTTCAGCGCACTCAAACTCAACTAATTCAAACAGAGAAAATGTCTTCTTTGGGGCAGTTAGTAGCAGGAGTAGCTCACGAAATTAACAATCCGATCGGCTTTATATCTAGCAATTTATACCACGCTAAAGAGTACACGCAAGCTTTAATGCGGATGCTCGACATCTACAAGCAGCACTGTCCCGAATTCATACCGGAAATTGCAGCAGAAGCCGAAAAAATAGAACTCGATTATTTAGTTGAAGACTTGCCGAAAGTGTTAAATTCCATGCAGCAAGGTGCAGAAAGAGTGCGGGACATTGTTTTGTCGCTGCGGAATTTTTGCAGGTTGGACGAAGCTCAAATGAAGCAGGTCAACATTCACGAGGGTATCAACAACACGATTATGCTTTTGCAAAGTCAGCTTAAAGGGAAAGCGGGGCAGGAGGCGATAGAAATTCACAAAGAATACAGCGACTTGCCACTGGTGCAGTGCTATCCCGGACAGCTCAATCAGGTATTTATGAATATTTTACTTAATGCAATTTACGCTCTGGTTGAGTCTAATAAACACGAAAATGTTGATAAAAAAAGCGCGAATAAGTCGCAATCAGGCGAAGAAAAGCAGTCTTGTACAAAGACTCAATCATCAGTTTGTAAGTCTACCCGCCTGGTTCCTACGATTCGGATTCGCACCGAGTTAATTGAGAAAAAAAAGGTACTAATTAAAATTTCTGACAACGGCCCTGGAATGACAGAAGATGTTCGGAAGCGGCTGTTTGACCCTTTCTTTACTACTAAGCCGGTCGGCCAAGGAACGGGTTTAGGACTGTCCATTAGCTATGAAATTGTTGTCAACCAACACGGTGGCGCATTGAAGTGCTTTTCGGAACCGGGAAAAGGAGCAGAATTTGCGATCGAAATTCCGCTTCAACAGTCTTCCGTAGCACAGATTTTGCCTCGCTTTGCCTGATACAACAGAAGGAAGAAGGAAGAAGGAAGAAGGAAGAAAAGTTAGGGACTCGGCCGTTGAAACCGCTTAAGAGTCAAACTTTCGTTTTTCTAGCTTGAGACTAAAGAATCAAGCCCGTCGGCTACCGCGAAACTTTGCAAACCCACTTCCACAAAGGATGACTCGGCCCCCGCTGGCGAATCCGGCGAACTTGTTGTTCCAAACCCTGTTTTTCCCGCAGAGGCAATCCTCGCACCATATTGCGACTTTGCCAAGTTAGCACAGCTAAAGTCATTCCCAAGCACAAACCCAAACCGAGAGTCGGCCACCGATTAAAAGATAAACCGTAGCGCACCGCCGCCCAAGTGAAGTGTTCTAACCACAAAGCGATTTCGCGGCGCAAACCCCAAATGCTCAAAGAACCGACGCTAATCCACAGCAATATCACAGTTAACCAGCGGCCATAAACTGTTAGTTTGTGAAGCCTTTGGACTTCAATTTGAAAATTGGCGTCGCTTTCATTAGTCATTAGTCATTAGTTATTAGTCATTCGTTATTAGTCAGTCAAAAGTCAACAAGTTAACAGTTAACCGTTAACAGTCAACTAAACTTCCTCTGACTGGTTGATTCCTTCTGCGGGCACGGGGATAGAGTGGCCCGTGCGACTGCGCCACCAAGCCAGCAGCGTGCTGGCAATGAAAATACTCGAATACGCACCAGCAATAAAGCCAACAATCAATGCTAAAGCAAAGTATTTGAGGGTTTCGCCGCCAAACAAAAAGATTGAAAACAAAGTCAGCAGCGTTGTCATCGTCGTGTTAATTGACCTGCCCAGCGTCTGCATGACCGCATCATCGACAATTTGATCGATCGACTGTCCCGGATTCAGCTTAATTACTTCGCGCACGCGATCGTAAATAACCACTGTATCGTTAACAGAAAAACCGATGATTGTCAAGAGAGCGACCACAAATAAACTGTCAACTTCCACTCCTTGAACTAAACCCAAAATTGAGAAAATGCCAAGCGTAATCAACACGTCGTGGAATAGAGCAACGAAAGCAAAAAAGGCGTAATCCAACTGAAACCGGAATGTCAGATAAACCGTAATTCCAGCAAAGGACAGAAATAAAGCCAACAATCCCGAAGTAAATAATTGTTTACCGAGGGTAGGCCCAACCGTATCAATTTGAGTAGATTGAGGAGCAAAAGCACCTATCTTTTCGCTCAAAGCTGTTTGTAAATTAGTCCGCTGTTCGACATCTAAGGTTTTCGTTCGCAGCGATAAACCTCGTTGTTCTTTGCCGATAACTTGAATGCTGCTGCCACCTAAACCTTGGGCGTCCAGCACTTCGCGGACAGCAGCAAGATCGATGGGTTTACAATTTCCCGGTTTCGTGCAGTCGAGTTCAAATTGTAGCCGAGTGCCACCGATAAAGTCCAAACTGGGGCGCAGTGGTGCGCGGATGTCGGGACGAGTCCAAGAAATGGCCATCGACACTATACCTGCGAGGATTATAGCGGCGGAAATACTCCACCAGAGTGATCGATATTTGATTACACTAAATTTCATAATTTGAAGGAAGAGGGAAGTTCGGCAACGGATTATGTAAGCTGTTACGCATCTAAATTGTATTTTTGGGCGGGCGGGACGCCCACCCCACAAGAATTTGCTCGAATTTGATTGTCAAATTTAGATACGCCTCAGCTTAACGGATGTAACGGATGTAACGGATGTAAGAAGGAAGGAAGAAGTTAACAGTCAACAGTCAACAGTCAACAGTTAACTATTAGCAGTTTTGGACAAATTAGGACAGAACCACTGAGGTTTCCGCAATGCTGGAAAGCTCAATACTACGAACAGCAGAGTGCGACTGCAAGTGAGCGCAGTAAACATACTCACTCCCACCCCCAATGCCAGAGTTACAGCAAACCCTTTAACTAAACCAGCGCCCAACCAGAACAAAGCAGCACAAGCAATAACTGTTGTGACGTTGCCGTCTAAAATGCTGGAAAAAGCGCGGTAAAAACCCGATTCGACGGATCGATAAAGCGATTTCCCTGCCCGCAACTCTTCCCGCGTGCGCTCAAAAATCAGCACGTTAGCATCCACGGCCATCCCGATGCTGAGCACAAAACCAGCAATTCCCGGCAGCGTTAATGTCACTCCCAAAAGCACGAAAGCTGCCCAAGTTAACAGAGCATAAATTAACAGCGCAATATTGGCAATTACGCCGGGGAGTCGATAGTAGGCAACCATGAAAATCAAGACTAAAACTAAGCCACCTATACCTGCGTTAATACTGCTTTGAATGCTGTCTTTACCCAAGCTAGCGCCGATCGTGCGGTTTTCTACAATTTCTACAGGCACCGGCAAAGCACCGCCCCGCAATTGCACTGCTAAATCGTTGGCTTCTTGCGTTGTAAAGTTGCCTTGAATTACGGCACTCCCACCTGTAATTCCTGTTTGGGCAAATTCAACGCCGACGACTGGAGAACTGATCATTCTGTCATCGAGAAAAATGCCGATTGTGCGTCCGGTGCCGGCTAAATTTTTAGTAAGTTGGGCAAATAGTTCGCCTCCTTTGGTATCGAAAACAAGAGCAACGTTCCAGTTGTTCCCAGAGGCCAAGGGTTGAGGTTGAGCGTCTTTGAGGTTTTCACCACCGAGGCCGCTGCTTTTGAATAGTTTGGCGATCGCCTCATTGCTTCTTTTCAAAGCAGCCTGATTTTCTTTAACTGCTGCCTCATTCGGGCTAGTTTTCAATTCTGCTTGTTTGGCGAGTAATTCCTGCTGCAACTGCCTTTCAATGCCTAATTGTGCTTCTGTTCCGGGCAGTTGTTCCAGAAATTCTAGCTTGGCGGTGCCACCCAAGACTCGTTCTGCTTGCTGTGGGTCATTTACTCCGGGCAACTGCACGAGAATTTGGTCTTCTCCTACTGTTTGGACTAATGCCTCGGAAACACCCAAACCGTTGACGCGGTTTTCGACAATCCGCCGCACAGCTTCTAACATTCCCTGGTCAATTTTGGGAATTGTGGGGGTAGTTTTTACTTGAATTGTGAGTTGCGACCCTCCTTGCAAGTCTAATCCCAGCCGCGTCGGAATTGTTACTATTACAGTAATAGCGGCGATGATTAAAACAAAAATTAGGGCTAATATTGAACGTTGTTTTTGCATATTTAATTATTAGTCATTGGTCAGTTGGCAGTTGTCAGTTGGCAGTTGGCGGTTGGCCGATTTTAGTCATCAGTCATCAGTCATCAGTCAACAGTCATCAGTCAACAGTCAACAGTCAACAGTCAACCAATGACTACTGACTAATCACTATTTATACTCGCAAAGCTACCATTTTTTGGACTGCTTCGACAATTTGAGTAGGCTGGACAATTGTCAGTCTTTCCAAATTGCCGTTGTAAGGTGTGGGAATATCTTGTGAAGACAGGCGCAAAACTGGTGCGTCGAGCTCGTCAAAAAATCGATCGCTAATCGAAGCAATTAATTCGGCACCGATGCCTCCTGTTTTCATGCACTCCTCTACAATAATTACTTTGTGAGTTTTGCGAATGGATGCGCCTATGGTCTCCATGTCCAGGGGTTTGAGAGAAATGAGGTCGATTACTTCTGGATCGTAACCTTCTTTTACGAGTGCGGGTACCGCTTGCATGACGTGGTGCCGCATCCTCGAATATGTCACGATAGTGACATCTTTGCCCGATCGCACAATTTCTGCTTTGTCCAGCGGCACTAAATATTCTGTTTCGGGCAAATTTTCTTTGAGGTTGTAAAGAAGGACGTGCTCGAAAAACAGAACCGGGTTGTCGTCGCGGATGGCTGATTTTAAGAGTCCTTTGGCATTGTAGGGAGTCGAACAGGCGACTATTTTCAAACCCGGTACTGCTTGGAAATATGCTTCTAGGCGCTGGGAGTGTTCCGCGCCGAGTTGCCGGCCCACGCCGCCTGGCCCGCGAATTACCATTGGCATTTTGAAGTTGCCACCGGATGTGTAGCGCAGCATTCCGGCGTTGTTGGAAATTTGGTTGAAGGCCAGCAGCAAAAAGCCCATGTTCATGCCTTCGATGACCGGCCGCAGTCCCGTCATTGCTGCGCCTACTGCCATACCCGTAAAGCTATTTTCGGCGATCGGGGTGTCGAGAACTCTAAGTTCGCCGTATTTGTTGTAGAGGTCTTTGGTGACTTTGTATGAACCGCCGTATTGACCTACGTCTTCGCCGAGTACGAATACGGCGGAGTCGCGGGCCATTTCTTCGTCTAACGCCTCGCGGAGGGCGTTGAACAATAAGGTTTCTGCCATAGGAGGTGAAGCAATAATTGCAGGAGGGTCAGATTAGAATCTTAACCTTTCGGGGGTGTCGATCTAGGAGTCGATCGCAAATTCGGTAATGGAACCGTGCATAATGGGCAAAACCACTATCATAACTATTTAATTTTGTCAAGCTCCGATATTTATATCTCTGAAAAATGTTTTTGCAATAAATCGTGAATAAATCGATAGCGCCGATCGCCTGTTTTTTGCAGCAGCAGGCGATCGGTCGCAGCATCGAGAAAACGCTTGTAATCCCAAGGAATGTAGCCGTTCGACCACAGCACCAGGCGCAATATAAAACTTTCAATCCCCGGAATTCCCGGCAAAAAAGCACTAATTACCGCAGCAACAGCACCCGCAATTATTCCCCAAATTGACCCGGAGACTAGGCTGGCAATTAATCCTAAAATTACCCAAATCAGCCCGCCAACCAGCTTAACTCCCAACTGATACTTGCGCTGTTCCTCGTCTGTTTGCAGCCAGCTAGACGGTATGCGATCGAGGTAAAATTCTTGAATTCCTTGCTGTTCCATCCTTCTGGCCAACCATCCCAGCCAGTGGCGAATTTGTTCCGGCCGCAGTTCTTTACCTCTGGGATACTGCTTGACTTGTCCGGTCATTTGGTGGCGAATATAGGCAGTTAACAGATATTTGCGCTGTTCTTCGGCAGAAGTTAGCCGCTTCCAAGCTTCGATTAAAATATCGTCGTAAGCCAGAGCCATCATGCTCAAAAGCAAGGGAACTTTTGCTATTTTCAACAACTCCGGCTCGCGCTCAATGCTGTACCAAAGTTCGCGGCTTCTGGCTTCTTGCAGATAATTTTTAATTTGAGTTTCTGTTAAAGGTTTCAATAAAACTGCGGCTTGCAGGCGAAATCTAGTTTCGCAGTTTTTGTAAGCTTCAAAACTGCTGCAAGCTACTAAATGTTTTGGTTTAAATTCGCTTTCAACAAACTGATTGATTGCTTGAATACAGATATTTTGGCGGTGGGTTTCTACTTCGTCCAAGCCGTCGAGGAGAGGCAGCAATTTTTGTTCGGCAAGCCATTTTTTGCCGACAGCAGGAGAGATGCCGTATTTGAACTGAAGTTGAGCAATTAACCAATCTGCGATCGCCTCAGATTCTGCTTTCCACGATCCGAGTTCAAACAGCACTGGTACGGGCAAACTAGCATCTTTTTGGGCGCGAGAAACTAACACGCGAGCTAATTCTAGCAGCGTCGTAGTTTTGCCTGCACCAGTCGCTCCTAAAATTACCAATTTGCCGCCGGCGCGATCGAAGACTTTAGCAATGCTTGCTTTGGGAGGAAGCCGAAAACTCGGACGGTTGCCCGCTTTCACTTCCACATCCCAACAGCGGTTAACACCAACAGGCTGCGAGTCTTGACTGAGGTTAGCCAGCACAGCCGCGTGCAAAGACTGCGATCGTCCTGCTTGGACTTCCTGCTTCACCTCCTCCAACAATCGATCGCGGGGAGGTTGTAATCTCAGAGGAATCAATTTTGACATTTTATGTACCTCGCGCTGAACGCTTACCTTCGCAAATTTGCGCGCAAATACCCCAGAGCAAGATTACCATCAGTATAGGCGTCCAGTATATATTGACTCAAATTATTGCGACAATTATGGCTCTGAAATTTTATCTAAAAATCCTGACCCTGTGGGCAGCACTAGGTATTTCCACTGTAAATTAACTGGCGATCGCCCCAACTCCCAAACAAAAATTATTAGTATAGATACAGAGAGGGTTTTTTATGTCATTTACGAAGGCTCAAATCATCACAGTAAGCTTAGCAGGACTGGCAACAGCGGTGGGAGTGGCTGTTGCCACTATACAGTCGGGTGCGATGAAACAATCCGATCTTCCCCTTGCAGAATCCCCGGCATCCACCAGAAACCAGATTGCAGGGCCGACGAACAACCCTGAATCTCGGCAACCAAAATCTGTGCAAGCACAAACCCCGCCTGCAGAATCTCCGAAATCCCCACCCCAACCTGCAAAAACCCCGGCTGTTCAATCCTCGCTAGTTGCAGGAGTCTCTCCACGAAAAGTTGAGGCAGTAGTTGTCACACCCCCAGATTCGGGTTGCAAAATCAGCCAAGCGGTAGTCAGCGATCCGAATCCACCGCTAAATGTGCGATCTATCCCGCAAGTAAGTGGCAGCAACATAGTAGGAAAACTTAAAAATAATACCTTTGTTTCAGTCGCCGAAGAACAAAACGGTTGGCTGCGAATTACCGATCCAGTTTCCGGTTGGGTTGCGAAAAAACGCACCGAAAGCAGTTGTTCTAACGTGAACCAGCAGATTAATTTTCTGCCGGGAGGAGATGAGGCGATCGTCAAAGGTCGAATTATCGGTGGCGGCAGCCACTCTTACCGGATTCGCGCCCGAAAAGGTCAAACAATGACTGTTAGGAATCGGCAAGAAGTTTTCCCGCAAATTATAACTCCTCGTGGCAAACTTTTAGCTGGAGCTCCTTATCAAGGCAATGAAACAGAGTGGACTGGAAAAGTCCCAGTAACAGGCAATTACACATTACAATTAGACTCTAATTTCCGGGGATACGATTACGAATTTTCGGTTAAATTGCGCTAATTTACTTGACCTCTGTGGGAACAGGCACTGCCCTGCCCCTATCCGGATCTGCGATTTTTAATAAATAGTATAATTAAGGAATCTCGGCAAGTGAGATATCAAGAATCGCAAATTTCTGCCAATCTTCCGAATCAAAGTGCCACCATTCAGTTGTGATACTCATAAATCCGTGTTTTTTCATCGCATCCTTAAGCACTTGACGATTTTTCCGAGATTCCACGCTGCCACCTTGATAATCTCCGTGAGCTTTTTCGGTAAAATCATCGTAAGGTGTGGGCATTTCTAATTCTTTGCCGGTGCGATCGACTAAAGTCAAATCAATAGCAGCACCACGATTGTGCCGCGAACCCCTAGCAGGATTAGCAACATAGCGCGGATCTGGCCAAGCTTGCCACATTTGCTTAGTCACAGAGAAAGGCCTGTAGCAATCGTAAACTTTCAAACCCAATCCGATTTTTTCCAAATCTGTTTGAACCAGCCCTAACTGTTGAGCAACAGAACTTCTCAAGGCGCATTTCGATATAGGGTAAAGCTTTCTCTTCAAGAAATTGTTAGTAGTGGCGTATCGGATATCGAGGCGAATGTTGGGATTTACGGTGCGGATGTCAACCAGTCGTGCCGAAGGGGGAAGTTGACTCATGAAAATACTTTCAGGTACTACTGGGTTTGGTTCTGGTTGGGTAATTTGCACTTGTGGCGGCTCCTGGGCGCGAATAGATATTGTATAATTCAGTATGGTTGTAGATAGTAATATTAGAGCGAATACAATTAAATATTTTGTAAATCGGTTGAATTTCATAGCTCTGTTAAGTGGATATTTAATAGAGTTTTTACATTTCATATTTTGGGGAATTTTCGCGCTTTTCATGTTGTCTGCCAGCCCGCCAGACCGACAGGGGTTTCAACCCCTGTCTCATAGCTAAAGCCCTCGTTATGAGGACTGAAATATTTCTCTAAAACTTTTATTTTATGAGTCTTTCAGTCGGTTTTAACCGACTTTAGCTATGAGACGGGGGTTTTAACCCCCGGCGGACTGTGGGACAAGCGCGAGAACACTCGCTCTCTTTTCTCTCTGAGTCATTTTTAATTGTTAATTATCCTCAAATTCCCAAGCGCTGATACACTAAATCTAAGTGCCTCAATTGATACTGCGGATCGAAACAATCATCAATTTCTTTGGTCGTCATCTTAGCTGTTACCCGATCGTCCTTAGCAATTAAATTGTAGAAATTGCCACCCGGTTTGTTCCAAGCTTCGTGAGCACAAGATTGCACAATTTTGTAGGCGTCTTCGCGACTCGTGCCTTTTTCTACTAAAGCTAACATCACCCGCTGGCTGAAGATGACTCCGCCGTAAAGGTTCATGTTTTGTTTCATGTTTTCGGGATAGACTAGCAGATGTTTTACTAAGTCTGTGGTTTCTACTAACATGAAGTGGGTGACAGTGGAACTATCGGGCAAAATCATCCGTTCTACGGAACTGTGAGAGATGTCTCGTTCGTGCCAAAGTGCAACGTTTTCTAAGGCTGCGACGGCGTTGGCGCGGACGATTCTCGCCATTCCTGTGAGTCTTTCCGATCGAATCGGGTTGCGTTTGTGGGGCATGGCGGATGAGCCTTTTTGCCCTTTGGAAAAGAATTCTTCGACTTCGAGAACGTCGGTGCGTTGCAGGTTGCGGATTTCTACTGCAAAACGCTCGATCGATGCTGCTAACAGTGCTAAGGTTTGGACGTATTCGGCGTGTCGATCGCGCGAAATGACTTGAGTCGATGCACAATCGGGTTCGAGTCCGAGATTTTGACAAGCGATCGCTTCAATTCGCGGGTCAATATTAGCATAGGTTCCGACTGCGCCGGAGATTTTGCCGACTGCAATGGACGATTGCAAATTCACTAATCGGTCGCGGTTGCGAAAGACTTCGGCCAGCCATCCTGCTAGTTTAAAGCCAAAGGTGATGGGTTCGGCGTGAATTCCGTGCGATCGGCCGACCATGACGGTATTGCGATGCTGTTGAGCCTGATAGCGAATAGCTTGACTCAATTCTTCGACACGTTCTAACAAGATATTGACGCTAGCGACTAATTGCAGCGCCAAAGCGGTATCGAGCACGTCGGAACTGGTTAAGCCGAGGTGAATGTAGCGGCCGGCATCGCCTACATATTCGTTGACATTTGTCAAGAAGGCGATCATGTCGTGGCGGACTTCGGCTTCAATTTCCAGGACTCGTTTCGGGTCAAAATTAGCCTTAGCTTTGATTTCTTCGACTGCGGCGGCGGGGATGTAGCCGAGTTCGGCTTGAGCTTCGCAGACAGCGATTTCTACTTGCAGCCAGGTTTTGAGTTTGGCGGTTTCAGTCCAGATGTTGCCCATTTCGGGCAAGGTGTAGCGCTCTATCACGGTGGGAGTTGGGGAATGCGATCGTCCTATTGTACCTCTGCGAGGCCTCCGTCTTGAGTCGGGATGGGGAATTTGGGGCGATCGAACTTTCCAGATATGTGACACATCGTCCGTAGACCGATAGTCCGCAGAGACTGAAAATTGGCAGATGAGTCGATCGAAACAGAAGATTCTGCACGCTTTAGGCCATCTGGTAAAGCAGCACGGGACTGCGTTGCTCTAATTACCTAGTGACTGATAACACCAGCTTGGACGCCGCAGGAGATTGAAGGTATCTAGGTATCGAATTCGATCGGGCGCGGAGACTGTAGCAGCAGCTTCCTTCGCTTCATTTAATAAGCCTTGAGGGCAATTTATATTCCACAAAGGATGAACGATAATAACGCTGATATCGCCCACTGCAAAACCCGGTAGAGCACCGAATTCCCTGGGATCACAATAGTGGAAAGATGCACAAAAGTTATTGCGGAGGGACACAGCGTTTTCTCGCCAGTATTCTAAGTCTGGAGAGTCAAAATTTCCGTCTAAACCGCATGAAAAATCAGGGTTGGCTAGCGCCCTCAGCAGGGAAATACCCAATCGCCAATCCAGCAAGCCGTGATAGTTCATGTTGCGGTACTGCCGCAAGCAGTCGTAACAGGAAGAATCGCAATTATGGCGATGTTGCGGTGATATTAGATGTCCTGCAAAGGTGTCAGCTTCAGGGTCAGCATTCACAATGCCGAAGAGGATTTCTTGCCAGTGGTGGGCAAGCCAATAGGTAAACCCGGAACCATTTGGCAGGCGATCGCTAATTACAATTTCTCCTACTCTTCGATCCTCTAGTTGAACTTGTCGCAAACCGCTCACTTCTAATTCTTCTGGATCGATGTCTAACTCCTCAGCAGTAACAGAACGGACAGTGAAAGCCGCTGAGTAGAACGCGGCTTTAACGGCAGCGCCAAACGCAAGCGGATCTAGACACAAACCAGGAGGTACTGCAGCAGGTTTAATTCGCAAAACACCTGTTGTTTTTGGGGCTGCGATCGCGATCGCCTCTGGTTCTCCTTGTGACTGAAATTGCACCCCCGCGTTGCCACCTTGTTGGAAGCGATCGTCAATCCACTGAGTGGGTAACTCCAACCAATTTCTTGTTAAGGAAGCTGTTCCCATTGCTCCGCGAAAAAGAAGACCTCGATTGTCATTGACGCGGAAAACGCGACCTGTCCTTGCAAATGTAGCATTAGTATTTGTGTTTTCTATGAGCTCAAAATTCTCAAAATGTTGAGGTTGTGACTCTGCTACACTGCCAGCAACAGCAACTATCAATTCATCTTCATCTCTAGCATCAGAGCCGCGACTTAGGCTTGTACGGAAAGCCAAGGGGACAGCCCATTGAAAAATTCGGAATCCCTCATCTTCAGTTGCCGCGCAGTTGGGACACACTTCGTCTGGAAACTCACGATCGGAGGTTTGCGTAAACTGGCAGCGACTGCACCTCAACATCCAGTTACGTTGAGAAAGAGATTCACCGTTGGCGGGACGCAACTTTTGCTCCCAAAGCAACGGGGCAGTAAAACCAATGGATGTATAAATGCGTTTGTCTTTGGTCTTTTGAGATCCGGGCGCAAATTCCGTAATTGCCAAGTCTAAATCTCGGTCAATTTTATAAAGCTGCTTCCTGGTCTTGTTGACGCCGTGATACAAATCCCGCACCCTTGAAGGCATACCGTACATGGGCAAAATTCCGCCTTCAGCAAGACGTTCTGCCAACCCGTCTCCTGCCAATTCCAAATTATTAGCGCAATTGTTAATCTGTTGAAATAACTCTTGGCGGGCAAACAATTCAAATTTAACCGGGTCGATGCCTGCAACATTTACAAGCAGCGCGTTTACCACCTCATTAACATCAGAAGAAGTTTCTAGCCAGCAGCCAACTCGATCGCGTCGTTCTCGATCGTTTCGCCATGCCTCAGTTGTGCCGAATTCCCCGTGACTGTCTGGCGGTGTTGGACTTTCCCACCATTGAACGCCAGCATTTAAAAATGCTCGCCGCAAGCATTCTTTTGCTAATAAACGCCTCGCAATTTCAACCTGTGACATTGACAAAAAAGGAACAGGTGGCCGATCGCCAGTAATTCTCTCAGGATATTGGTAATAAAATTCATCGTGGCTGCGGCCTCGGCAAAGGGTCAACACAATAGCAAAAGCTTGACCGCGACGCCCCGCACGTCCAGCTCGCTGTTGGTAATTAAAGCGCATCGGTGGCATATTTGCCATCACCACAGCCATTAAGCTGCCGATATCAATTCCGACTTCCATCGTAGTAGTAACGCTTAAAATATCGATGGTATCTACCTGAGGGATAAACTGCCGTTCCTGATTGGGAGTATTGACCACAATATTGCGGAAATGGCGCTGCCTTTCGCCCTGATCGTCGGTTTGTCCTGTCAATTCCTCACAGTGGAGTCGCAAGGGTTGGCGCTGATTTATGGCTTCTTTGGCGTAATAATTGCGAGCGCGCAAATTTGCACAAGTTTTGTTAGGCAATGGGGGCAACTGGGAGAGACAATTGGTACAAATACCGCCCGCACGGTGTAAGTGAGGGCGTCCGCAGGAGTCGCACTGCCACACCGGATCGTCAGGAATACCCACTCGCACCCATAAATGCCGGGGATTAAGAATAAAGAAATTGTGTTGGCCTCGATCGCAAATAGCTGACCACAATGACTGACGCAATTCTTGATCCGAAAGTCCGTTCTGTGCAGCGCTCTCCTTGACATAATTACGCAATTTTGCGCGAGCATCATTCCAATTTTGCCATTCGTGGATCGGAAACTGCGAATCGATTTGCTCGTATCGAAACAAGTCGCCTAAAACTCGCAGACATCCGTCGCAGATACTTTCAAATACTTCGGCTGAAGCACCGCATTGAACAGCCAAGTTATCGACTGTTTCTGGCGCTAAATTGAGGCGGACGTAGCCCAAGCCCGACGCCTCAATGCCAAAGTACAGGCGACTGAATAGGGGTATGCAAACCTCAGACTGAACTTTGGGGCGAAGTCTATTTTCTCGTCGTTCCTGTGCAGCAGGAGACAAGTCAGATCGCCATCTAGGAGAGGTCAAGTCGGAATCAAACAACTCCGTCCAATGATGCCAGTGCTTGTCATATTCGTACTCTTGATAAAGAATGTCGTTACCAGCAGGATTGACGCCCAAAGCTGCCAAGCGCTGAATTAGCAAACCAGGAGCTTGATTTTCGCCTTCAAACATCACTCTCAGAGGCACTGTGCGCGTATTTCCTCTTTGCTGAATCTCGTTAAGTGCTGCTTGCGCGCTGTCGCGCTGTACCTGGAGTGTTTGTAATGCTATAGGAGGAAGTCCAGCGGGTAAAATCATATTACCCAACTCAATCTGCTGCTGTAATTCCGCAACGCGATTGGGATTTCGGTCTGCAAATTGAATGGCTCCAGGCCTCATAGGCTGGCTGTATTGTTGCAGGTCTTCTAACAGTTGAAATTCACCGCTCGCTATCTGTGTAAATTCATCTAATAGGGCTTCTCGTACTAAATCTTCGTAGTGCGAGCGCTCGATTCCATTTGATATTGAAGCGGCATCTTCGCGGCTGTCAGAAAATACTACCAATTTTCGGGATTCTTCAGTGTTCGGTAGCTGATAAAATAGTTCCTTAGAAAGCAGTTGGCTGACCTTAGAAAAGCCCGTACGGAAGGCGCGAATCGGCGATCTTCGAGTTTGTCGCCTGCTATAGTCGGCTGCACAGCAAGGGCAAATTGAAGGTAACGCTCCTATATTTTCCTGCGTTTCCAGTTGCGCCTGCCGCAAGTTAAAAATATAGCCTCTCACCCATTGGTTAGCTGGTGTATCTGTAGGTGGATCTCCTAAAATAACTCGACCACTGCGGGTGTCTAGCGCCGCTATATCCCAATAAGCTCTCTGTCCTCGCTCTTCTTGTCTTGATGGCTGATTCCAGTAGTTAGGGACATCTGCATTAAGAGTTCTGAACGGCCAAAATATAGCAAATTCTCGGTAGGTCCGCCGCTCCAAAAACCTTGCAGCTTGACGGTCAGGAATGCCTTCAATATCTGGTTCTGTAGGCAATAGTTCCCAGCCTTGATTGTTTTGCAGTAACAGGCGGTTTCCACCCAGAAAAATCGTGCCGCACTGTTGGCAATAAAGCAGCTCCAAAACTCGGTAATTTCCCCAGCGGATAGGGGGATTTTGTGCAAATAACCTGCCAACAGGTCGGGTTTGTTCGCCGTTGAATCGATAGCCCGGTTTAATACAAGCCCACAACCCTTCAATATTTCGGAAAAACCAGTGCAGTCTGAAGGATGGTAGCGGCGACGGGCCATTATATAAACCGCGAGCCATGAGCAAACCCCTTGCTGCTAGCCGCAAGGTGTTATGTTCCAAATCATTGCCGAAGATTCCGCTGGCAAATTGAGTTAGCGATACAGCGCGAGTTTCTCCTGAAGCATCAGTACAGGCATTTAGCATTCTGGCATTAACCGGGACAGTTTCAGATTCGAGAATTTCGCGGCAGGTGTGATACTCGGGTGTTTCTGCTAAGGTTTCTGGGTTATTAGCATGGGGCAATTCCGCTAAAGCAATGAATGGTTCGCTAGAAAGGAAATCTTCACTTTCGATTGCTGGAATTGGTTCTGAACAGCCAGGAATAATCTGTTCGGGATGCCATTCTGTGCCAAAGAATTGCGACAAAAATTCTAGGCTGTTCTCATCATTTGGATCGAGAGATGCGCTAGAAGCGAGAATTCTTAGCTTGGGATGACCTGGATGAAGTCCTAAGCGTTCCAACAACAGCCGCAAAAGATATGCTACCTCTGTTCCAGCAGTTCCCCGGTAGAGGTGCAACTCGTCTACTATCAAGTGAAAGACGCTGCCCTCTTTCTTTAACCATTCTTTCGTTCTGTCAAATATATTTCGATCGACATCCCGCATCAACATAATACTGAGCATACAATAGTTTGTAATTAGGATGTCTGGCGGAGCATCTTGCATATCCCAGCGCGATCGCATTTCTGCACCATCCAACTTAGGAAAAAAGAATTGCACTTCGTCATTCTCTGTTTCACCAGCATAAATAGCAGCAGCTTGAGCCGATACAGCCATCTGCTGCATACCCTTGACCAGTTCTTCTATTTTGTTTGTGTTGGGGTTGTTGTGCTGGTTAATTTCATGCCCCGGTACGGGTGTAACTCCGTTATATCTTCCAAAGTAAATTCTGTTTCCGTTTCTATTATTTTGAAACCACTCTCTAGCTAAATCGGAATCGAGGGCGCGGCGAAGTCGAGTTAGCTGGTCTTCAACTAAGGCGTTCATCGGGTATAAAATCATTGCCCGAACAGCGACATCGCGGTTTTCATGTTCTCTTTGTGAGACGCGACAAGAACGCTGCTGTCGGCGTCTTTTATTTACCGTCGGGTTGCATTGATTTTGCCAAGCCTCGTTTTCCCACCAGTCATTGAGGCGAGCTGGTTGCGCTCCAGGAGCATCCCACGTTCTTGATTCTTTAGCAAGGTAAGCAAACAGCGGCAACAGGAAAGATTCTGTTTTTCCCGATCCGGTACCGGCCGTTACTACTGCATTTTGCCCCTCTAATGCTTTGCGGAGCATTTCCGCTTGGTGACTGTAGAGTTCGTAAGGGCCAACCAGTCCGCACGAGGCTAGTTCTTTGAAGTCTTGAATGGCTGTTTCATCTAAGCCTGGAACATCTGATAATTCAAGCTCGTGGATAGTTTTTCCAGAACGCTGATAGCGGGCTAACGGTTCAATCCAAGGTTCTTGGTAAAATACGCCTGGTTCCAGCAGTCGCTTTTCCCGTTCTTGTTCTATTTCGGGGAATTGAGTTGCGAAAGCAGTTTTTATGTACAGTAAGAAGTTATCGCGGATTGTGTTAAAGGCGTTAATTGGGTCGTGCATAAATTATCTCACTATGTTGTTATAATAATGTTGTTATATCTAAAGATTGCTGCAAGAGTGTTTGCCCTAATTTAGCTGCGGTCATCTCTGCTATTTGAGGTGGTACAGCGGAGAATAAATTGAATCCCTGAATTTGCGGGTTAGTGGACGGCAATTTTTTTACATATGTTGCTGCATAACCCGAACAAAGGGTTAAGGCTCTTTCTAGGAGTCGCGGCAGTTTCGCGCTGGCTGGTACTGCCATAGTGAATCTGCGTTTGTCGTAGATCAGAACATTCAGCCGCAGTGCTTTGAGCATAGCATACCTTCCCCAATCAAGGTCTATTTCCGTACCCCTTCCGTCTTGCCAAAGATAACAAATTTTTGTGTTTCGGGAGGGATGACTGTATCGGCTGATACGGATATTAATGTCTGTTTCTTTGGGGGGTTTAAATTGTAATGAATTAGGTTCAAAGGTTTCGCGCTTCCAGGTCAATTCGGGATCGTTAGACCATTTGAGGGTAGCTAAGTAGTCGTCAATACTCGCGGCAAAATGCAGCAAAGACCAAGCTGAAGGCGTTTCGATAAAATGTATGCCGACAGAAGATGCGATCGCCTCTAATTCCCTCACATCCTCTGCTTGTACAGCCACTCGCTTCGGTATCAGCGCCCATTCACTCGCTTGTTCCTTGATTTCAACGTTGATGTGAGTTCCCACAGAGTGACAAGCGTCTGATAATTGTTGGATAGTAGCAGGCGATCGCGCTCCCGCTAAAATGGCTTGAGGAAAGCCGGCACTTGGCAATCGCACCAATACAGGAGGAGCTGCATAAACCTTATTCTTACTGCTATCATCGCTAAAATTAAAGTCACAGTGACCCAGAGAATCGAGAGCGCGAATTACTTGAAATCTTTTATTCTTAATTCCGTCTTTGTCTGTGTTTTCCTCCCTCACACCCGTCTCAAGATTATACAAATAATCAAAGGTTTCCTTAAAAGATAGCCAAGCAACTTCCTTTTTTGCAGAAATAATGTACAGCAGTTTTTCGCTATTTTCAGACACGTTCTGCCTCCTTTTGAAACTGTTGCCACAATACTTTCAAATTAGAACGATCGGGCGGGGAAATTTTCTTGCGGTCGTGCCACAATATTTCTTTCCATGCCCGCATCTTCTTGCGATCTTTGCACTTTGACATCGACGGTTGTGAATCGGCTAAATTGGTGCTGCAAAACATTACTTGACCGCGATGGCGACCTTTAGAAATAGCCCAAACAGGCTCCCAATTTGTAGGCAGTGATTCCCCAGGCCAAATTGCTATTTGACCTGGTTCTTTACCAACAAAGAAAATCCGCTGCTTTCCTTGTATTGGTAAAAAAGTGTTGAAGTTAAAGTCTGGGAAATCAAGGCCCTGCACAAATGCGCCAGCAACGCCCGCGCTCCCATTATCCCGTGTCTGGAGCTTCCCGAAGCGATCGAACTGTTGGGCGTTGGTTTGGGATGGCAAAGAATAGTTTTCTACCAATAACAGAGAACAGCGCCTGATAATATCCTCTCCACTGCGTGCTTCAATTAGCAAGTTTGTTTCCGCTGGAGTATCGGCTGGCAGTTCATAAATATCTGCTGCTTCCGTGGAATCTAATAGGCGATCGTTGCAATATACTTTTATTGATTCGCTGCCACCTTGCAGCACCAATTTCGGCGGGGCAAATTTAAAGAATTTATTACCTTTTGCCAGGCGGATTCCCCCAGCTAACTCTAGCCGTACATTAGTCGGGAAAGCTAAGATTGGGTATTCTCGTTTAACAAGCTCGTCACTGCAAGCCACCTTCGCTTTGAAGAAGTGCCACCCACTGGGCAAACCATTTATGATTTGCAAATTTTCAAAGTCTTGACAGCTAGAGTCTCCCCATCTTGTCAGCAATTCCAAACACTCTTGATGAGCTGCTAAATAAAATGGCTTTTCAATCGGCAACTGTCGCACTTCTACAAATCCCGGTAATCCCTGACTCCCTCCATCAACGAATACTCGAATGGGTGATGCTGGCAGCCTAAAACACCATTTAGAGTCATCAGATCGCACTTGCAAACCTTTCAACCAATCAAATTCAGAGGCAACCAGTGGTTTTCCGTCTGATTCAGATATCAGAGGTGAAGACCAACCCCCACTATCTTCGTAACAAGAGAAAGGCTGACAATTACCATCTAAAAATAACAATAAATCGTCTTCTGGAAATTCGTGTTTGGTACTGCAACGCAAGCTTAGGGTGGCGCGTTTGGCAATTGTATCGAGTTGGCAGCACAATCTCAAAAGTGCGTAAATCTGTGTTCGATCTGAAACTTCAGCAGTTCCATCCCAACCACGCAATTCATCAATAATCCATTCGAGCAATGCTTGGCGATGTTCGTCACTGTCGCTGGTTTCTTCTAATAAGCGCAGCGTCGGTGATCGCAGTTGTTTACGCCCGTGCTTGGCTAACAAAAGTGCGATCGCCCCCTCATTAGGATGTGAAACAGGATCTAAGTCAGCAGCCGCAAATATAGCAGGTAGTGCGCGACGCTCTTTTTCAGTCAAAAGAGTTTGGGCGATGGGTATGCCAACATGAATCCGACGCCCAGCACTGTTGATATTGAAGATCCCTACTTCACCTGATGTGTATTCATTTGCCCACCGCGCTAAGTCATCCCAAAGCCTCCTCATCTGGTCGAAGCCTCGATACTGTCCAGATGTAGATTGTTCACGCAGTAATGCCCGGAGACGGCGGTAGTAGGCATGGGCTGCAAAATCTTCTTCGATACCAGCAGCGAGGACGAATAGCGCCAAATAGCCGATGTAAAGAGGATAACCTTTTTGTCCGTGTCGGTACTTCCAGTCATCCATACTTTGCAAGGCTTTCTCGCAGATGCCCTTCCCTTGCATCCCAATAGGACCAGCCTTAACTGCCTTAATAAAATCGGGAAGATCCGCACCGTAGTTTTGACCAATATCTGTTATTAGTTCCTCTGTGACATACAGGTGAACGCTGCGCCCTGCCATTTCATTTTTGAAAAAATGAGCTGCGATTGAATTATTCCATTTTAAATAATCCATCTTTATATTTCATATAATTTAAGTGAGCTTGGTAATTTTAAGTATTATAGCCCATGAATAGCTATTATACTCCGATCGTCCAGTGGTCAAAATAAGATAAACTTTTTGTTGTCAGCTTGCGTTAATTTACGGATATCAGATAGCCTTGCAATCGGCACACTTACGAGGAAACCGCCAAACACGGACAATAATTGTTAGAAACATTATTTAGAGAAGCTAGTCAACGAAACCTGGGGGGGTGACAAACAGGCTCAAACCCAGAGTTGGTAAGGATTGAGCCAATGTGTGCTCAAAAAAGATAGGCAG
>NZ_JAUBQN010000061.1:0-25088 GCF_036701295.1 Microcoleus harperi Pol14_C6
AATGTGAAGTTCGGTGGCCCTTTCAAGGGGTCGCAACCGCAACCGGTATCCGGTTCCGGCACTGGGCCGAATATAGGTGTTGGTGTTGGCGCTGGTGTTGGTGTTGCTGTTGGTGTTGCTGTTGGTGGTGTGGGTGTGGGCGTTGGAGTTGTTGTTGGAGTTGGAGTTGGTTCAGGGGCAGGCGCGGGTATGGGCGTCGGCGCTGGTATGGGCGTCGGCACTGGTTCCGCTGCAGGTATGGGTGTGGGCGCCGGTATTGTTGGTATGGGTGTGGGCGCCGGTATTGTTGGTATGGGTGTGGGCGCCGGTATTGTTGGAGTTGGAGTTGGCGCCGGTATTGTTGGTGTGGGTGTTGGTGTTGTTGGTGTGGGTGTTGGCGCCGATGTTGTTGGTGTTGGAGTTGGCGCCGGTGTTGTTGGTGTTGGAGTTGGCGCCGGTATTGTTGGTGTTGGAGTTGGCGCCGGTGTCGGCACGGGTATCGGCGCGGGTGTTGGCGTCGGTATCGATTCCTTAAGGGGAATGAGAGAGACAGTGGCGACTGCCGCACTGGTGGCGCCGAGGTTGTCTGTAGCGCTGTAGGTGAAGTTTGCCCCTGTGAAATTGCCGGACGCTTGGAAGAACAACTGGGTAATTTGCTCGGTTGTTAGGCTTTGACCAGCCGTGACCCGCACTCCCTGGCTGGGATCACCCAAAAACAGCGTCCCCTCATTGGCGGGTGGCAAGGTGTTTACGGTAAAGGAAACCACCGTCCCGTCTGGGTCGGTTCCTCCGAGTCCGGGGATTTGCACGGTTTTTCCCAGCAACACAGCGAGGCTGGAGTTGTTGGCGACGGGTGGCTGGTCGGTGGGAGGTAATAGTGCTAGCAGGGAGGCTGTTGCGGGGGCTGGACTGATGGCGCCGCGGCGGTCTGTGGCGCTGTAGGTAAAGTTGGTGGCTGCGAATTCGCTTGTTGCTTGGAAGAATAACTGGTTGATTTGAGTTGTGCTCAGTCTTTGGCCTGCCGTGACCCGGATTCCCTGGCTGGGGTCGCCCAAGAACAGGACGCCTTGATTTGCCGCTGGCAGGGTGTTGATAGTGAAGAATTCGATCGAGTCGTCGGGGTCTTTAGCCGTCAGGGCTGTGAGGTTGACGGTGGTGTTTGGCGCCAGGGTGTTGCTGAAGTTTGTGGGTACCGGCGGGTAGTTGAACGCCAGCGACACTAGAGAAACTGTGGCGGCAGGACTGCTGCCACCGAGATTGTCGTTGCTGCTGTAGGTAAAATTAGCTCCTGTGAAATTGCCGGCCGACTGGAAGAATAACTGCGTCATTTGCTCGGCTGTCAGGCTTTGACCTGCCGTGACGGCGACTCCCCCGGTAACCGGGTCGCCCAAGAACAGGACGCCTTGATTTGCCGGCGGCAGGGTGCTGATGGTGAATGTAACCACTGTGCCGTCTGAGTCTCTGCCTCCGAGTCCGCTAATTTGGACAACGCTGTTGGGCGCTAGCGCAGCGTTGCTGCTGTAGGCTGATGGAAGTTTGTTGGGTGTGGGCTGCGCGCTGATGGCGGTGGTGACAGTGGCTCTGGACTCGGAACCGTTGTTATTGCTGGGTTTGGGGTCAAAAGTGGTCGATCGGCTCTGGGAAGTATTACTAATTGCGCCCGTCGCTGGAACGACTACTGTTACCTCGCGGTTGATGTTGCTGCCGCTAGTCAAACTGGGAATTGTTGGGAAGGTAACAACCCCTGTCACTGGGTCGTAAGTGCCGTTATCGGATGCGCTGACTCCTGTTAAACCGGGAATGATGCTGTCTGTAATCACTACGTTTTCAGCAGCATTCGGCCCATTGTTGGCGGTAGTTATAGTATAAGTCACGGAACTACCAGCAGGAGCAGATGTGAGACCGCTCTTGGACGTAACCAGGTCGGCCACAGGATCGATCGAGGTAATGACTTGACCCCCCGCCTCACCGGGCACTGCGACTGTCGAGCCGTTGTTGTTCGTCAAGTCCGGGTCAAAAGTGTCCGATCGACTTAATACAATGTTGGTGATGCTCGTCAGGGTAGGTGGGGGTATCAAAATTAGGCGGCGGGTGACACTGCTGCCGCTGGCTAAAGTCGCGATCGCTGGGAACTCGATCACCCCTGTGGTTGCGTTGTAGGTTCCGCCATCGAACACGCGGACATTAGTTAAGCCGGGAATCAGGCTGTCGGTGATGACTACGTTGGTCGCAGGACTCGGCCCGTTGTTGGTAGTAGTAATTGTATAAAGTAGCGTGTCGCCCACCTTGATGCTGGCCGGAGCCGTTTTTTGGGTGACAACATCGGCCACAGCATCGATCGAGGTAATGACTTGCCCCCCCGCCTCACCGGGCACTGCGACTGTCGAGCCGTTGTTGTTTGTTAAGTCCGGGTCAAAAGTGTCCGATCGACTCAATACAATATTGGTGATGCTCGTCAGGGTAGTCGGCGGTACAAAGCTGATGGTGCGGCTCTGGTTGGTGCCACTGGCTAAAGTCGCGATCGCTGGGAACTCGATCGTCCCTGTGGTTGGGTTGTAGGTTCCGCCATCGGACACGCTGACATTAGTTAAGCCGGGAATCAGGCTGTCGGTGATGACTACGTTGGTCGCAGGACTCGGCCCGTTGTTGGCAGTAGTAATTGTATAAAGTAGCGTTTCGCCCGCGTTGATGCTGGCCGGAGCCGTTTTTTGGGTGACAACATCGGCCACAGCATCGATCGAGGTGGTGACGGTGGCGTTGGGGTTAGTACCGTTGTTGTTGGTCGGAGTGGAGTCGGGAGTGATGGAGGTACTTCTTGCTGTGTTGCTGATGGAAGTTAGGCTGGGCGGTACTGTGAAGCCGATCGTCCGGGTGACTGTCTCCGCGTTGGCAATTGCCACGGGCGCGAAGGTGACAATGCCAGTTACTGGATCGTAAACGCCGCCGTTAGATGCCGTGACTCCGGTTAATCCGGGAACTATGCTGTCAGTGATGGTTACAGCTTCTGCAGGACTCGGCCCTAAGTTGACTGTAGCGATCGTATAGCTGACCGAACTACCGGCAGTAGCACTCGTAGAGCCGGTTTTGGTGGTTGCCAAATCCGCGTTGGGCGCAATACTTGTCGTAACCGTAGAGTTAGTGGGAGTGCCGTCTTTGTTGGTTGTCGAGCCGTTGTTGTTAGTGGCGATCGAATCGAAAGTCGCCGAGGTGCTCCGCGCCGTGTTGCTGATGGCAGTAAGGCTGGCTGGGGCAGTGAAACTGACGGTGCGGGTCTCAGTCGCAGCATTTGCCAGGGCTGTCAGTGCTGGGAAGGTGACAATGCCCGAAACTGGGTCGTAAGTGCCGCCGTCCGATACGCTGACTCCTGTTAAACCCGGAATAATGCTGTCAGTGATAGTCACATCAGCAGCGGGGTCTGGCCCCATGTTAGTGGTAGTCAATGTGTAGGCGACGCTTGACCCAGCCGAAGTAGTCACAGGGCCACTTTTGGTAGTAACTAAATCCGCGACTGTATCGACAACTGTGGTAGACACTACACCAGGCCCCTCGATTTGCCCTGGTGCGAGCACACCGCTGTTGTTGCTGAGGTCGGGGTCGAAAGTCGAGCTAGTGCTGAATGCAACGTTGGCAAAACTGCTACCGCTGGTTAAACCGGGCGGCAAATCAATTGTCAGGGTGTAAGTCACAGTCTCGCCGGGATTGAGAATCGGAATTAACGGCCATGTGACTGCCTTGGTTTGGTTCACGTAAGTGCCGTTGTTGGAGGCAATCAGATCCGGCTGCAATCCGCCCGGACGCAGTTCTAAAGGTATTTCGTCTTGAATCAGAACATTTGTAGCAGGCGCTGGCCCCCTGTTTACAGTAGTAATCGTGTAGGTAATGCTGCCTTCGGATTTGACGAACTGCGGGCCGGTCTTAATAGTGGCAACCTCAGCCGCGAGAGTGGGAGGATTGATAGTTTCAACTACCAGGTTTTGAAGTTCGTGAATGTTGTTGGCGTCTCCTGTGGAACTGCCAAAACCAAATTTGAAAATTGGCGGTACTGGGCCGTTTTCGGTTGCTAAGTTGGGGATGTCGATCAATGTAGTTTCGTAGATGTCGTCGAAATTTTCATCGAAGGCAACGGTGAGGCGAGAGGGATTCACTGGATCGTTAGATGGATTCAGCGTAATTTGAACGGATCTTTTGGCTAAAGTGCGATCGCTCGTGAACGTATTGCTGAAGTTAAAACTGCTGCCCGGTGCAGGGCCACTAAAGTCAATGCTCGTAGGAATGTTATCGATGCCGAAGGGAACGATCGCATTTGTTAAAAACTTATAACCGTTTGCTTGATTTCCTCTAAGAGTTACTGAATCAGGTCTGAAAGAACCAATAGAGGAGCCGGGAATCGGAGGTGGCTCAGGGCCAGAGCGCCCTTCTGCAGATGTTGAAAAATTGCCAAACTCGTCAAGCCCAATGCCTAAATAACCTCCCTCAATACCGGGTATACCCGTTCGTGGAGCGTAAGCCACAGAACCGCCATAACCCCCAGTCCTTGTTGGGCTAACAGTGCCGTCAATCAAGAAGAAACCCAGCCCGTCCCCTGGCTGAGGGGTAATAAATGGTTGCGGAGCATTAGATTGCTGGCTTGAACCGTAAGAATAAAAATCAAACTGGACTCTGATACCGTCGGTTGAAGGAATGGGGTTGTTGTAAATGACGAAGGCTTCCCGAAGATTTATTGCTGGAGTTAATAGCAGAGCGCCATCGCCGGGAGTCGAACCGCCCAAAGCCGGAAGTACACCGGATACTGTGCCTCCGGTAATGCCGGGGATAAGTTGATCGGCTGCTGGAACCCCACTGCTGGGATCGAACAGTGCCCCGTTGTTTCCCCCGTAAATCCAAGGCCCCCTAACTGTGGAGTTTTTGAAAGTTTCGTTAACTAATGTGCCGAGGGCGTAAGGGTAGGCTTCGAGCACTTCTTTTTCAATGGCGATTCTCGCCTTTATTTCCCCTGTCGCAAATTTTAATTGCCAGTCGCCGCCGAGTGCCGCACTCCCCGTCAAGTTGTCGGAAGCTGCAATATCTGAACCGACCATCAAGCTCAGCCGCCGCACGAAGGTCTCGCCGCTTTCCCCCGCTGCGACGCTGCACCCGAATAACAAGATATCTCCTCTCTCGCTGAGGGCTTTTCCCCACTGCTGTAACAAATGGCTGTAGGTTTCTAAGTTGTTGTTGCAGAGTTCGATCGACCCTAGCTGCACCCCCGCTTCTCGACCGTGAGAAACTATCTGAATGCTGTCTAAATCGCTGTAATTAACCAGAATTCTAGTAATTTGCTCGACTCCATTCCGCATCGAGTCCAGTACAAATACCTCCGTATCGGCTGTTGCTCCTTTTGCCAAGCTGTCGAAGTTGTCTACTCTGGCATCGAGGAACAGTACATTTTTTAGAGTCGGGGCGCCCACAGACTGGGTTGCTCGCAAAAATTCTCTGTGGGAATGCCCAATTCCCCTGTCGCCACGGAGTTTCTGGGACAGGAAACACTCCTCTGTTTTTACTTTTTTTATTGCTTTTTTCTGATGATAAGTTGCGGTTGTTCGGGATTTTGCGCCCGCAATCCTTGCGGTGGAGTCACATATTTTGGGGGTGACAAAAATTGGTTGGTTGCAGATGCTTTGCATGGTCAAAGTGGCTCACGAATTGTAGATGATGTACCCATTTCCAGACGATCATTATCACCTCTTGAAAAGGTTTAATTTCAGAGTAATAGGCGGTGTAGCTTGACGTGGATAAAGAGCAAAAAGCGAATTTTACTCAGCACAAAGCACTGCTATATTGATATTTAATAGCATTGCCAATATCGCCGGCAGAAGCGCTGAGGATTTGGGGTTTAAATCCCCATAATCTCTCTATCGGGTGATATTTTGCGTTCGACTTTTTTCTTTTCTGTTAGCGAGTGTATCTGTTACACGCTTATCTCTTACATCGCGCAGTAGATAATAACACCAGTTCTCAAAAATTTACTTAATGAGGTTTTCTGTACATCGTCTAATGCACTTTATTTGCAGAGAAAATTCCCTATTTCTAGACGTATAAACCTGGTTTGAGGGACGAAAAGACTTCTTTGCAGCCCTCGCTCCCGGTAAAAAACTCGGTTTCTTTGCTTTTGGTGTGCAAGCCCTGTTCACAATAGCAACCAGGCATTAATTAGGGAGTGATAGCCGTCACATAATTATGGCGACCGTGCCCGAAGTGTCATTCAACTGAGATCTTTTACCATTCTCAATAACTCTTCTATGGGGGGTTCTACTGCCCAGCCCATAAAAAAATTCACTTGTTGTGGAACAGGCCAGAAAGCCTATTCTTGAAAATGGTGCAACATATGAGATTCAATTGAAATTGGCATACCCTGTATCGACGAAGCGTCTTAAAAATTCCTGACTTGGAGTCTGGAGATAGCAATCTAGATTTGAGACTGTTTCGCTACGATAGCAAAAACATATTAGTGCCGCCCACCAGCAACTTCTCAAGTTGTCAACTTAGAGTCTTCGAGCTGGTTTCTGTTTAAGATCAATGCTCGGGACAATGTTTCGCGCAGAATTTTTCATGATATTTTGGAGAAACTGATTTGGAGATTTGCCCCTCAGCTACTTACGATTTTTGTTGGCTAATTTTCTTAACTGCAGGAGTTACGTCTAAGAGACTAGAAACCCAATTTATTCCTAGATTTCTCGCCACCCAACCAAAATTTATCATCTCAACTTTGTTTCCGATCGTAAATCCTCAACTAGAAAAACACCGATCGCAATTCCCCTGTTATGGCAACTGTAACCAAGCAGTAATGCTCGATTAGGTTTTAATTGCTGAGTTTTGGCGTGGGTCGTCCAAAACAAGCTCCAACAATAATCCTTACACGTAAGTACATCTTAACTCATTGATTATTACATCCGCAAATAGGCGTAGATACAAGCACCAATATAAGCTATATCTTTTCACCGCGAGCGTCAAGAGTTCTGGCTTGGTAGTACCGACAATCTTGACAGGGCCCAGAAGGATTGACAGCGCAGCGAATGTAATTAGAGCGGGCGTTATACTCGCAAGTGATATCGCCGATCGAATAACCGAGGCTTTGTATGTAAGTGCGATCGGCAGTTGGTAGTTGAGTTCGCATGGGTCTATTCGCTACCGCAAGTCTGGCCGCTGCAATTCTGTCGCGGGCTTGGCTCTGGGCAGAGCGCATCACCCACAAAGACAGCAGCGACGGAGCTAAACCTATCAAAATAATCAGGAGAGCAGTTAGCACTTTTTCAGAGCTTATGTGGAGAATATTTATTTTAATTTAGGCGATCGGCAAGAAAAAATCCTTCCCAAGAAGACGGTTTTAAATAAGAAAAGTTCCCGATCGAGTCTCAAACTAGGCCGCCCGTGTGTTAACCGTTAGCTGGGGAGTGAGGAGGGCGATCGCTGCTGACGCCACTTTTTTCGTAAAGCGCATCGTTCGGGCCCAAAAAAGCCAGAAGTGCAGATATGTGATATTATTTCAGGTCAATTACCAGCAATCAAATAGGTTTGTAGTAACGAATGCAAGTCCTGATAAAAATCAGAGGACTTGGATTCATCACTACAAACGCGAAATCGGTTATTTTACAGGACTAAATATGAGAAACCGGATCGGTTCAAAAACAAGCAAGTCAGAACATGGGCTAGCTATTGTTTAAGAAACCCGGTTTCTCTCAAAAACCTGAAAGGGTTAAACCTTAGCAATATCCCCGGCTAAATCCATCAACGAACCCGCGCCTTCCACCTTAGCAACATCCAACAAAGTCTTCAAAACCGAATCGGGATTCAAACTAATCGAATCAATTCCCAACTCAACTAAGAAACGAGCAAACTCAGGATAATCGCTGGGCGCTTGACCGCAAATCCCAATCTTGCGATCGTACTTCTTGGCGGCTTTAATGGCAATTGCTACCATGCGCTTGACAGCTTCATTCCGTTCGTCAAAAATGTGTGCGACTAAAGCAGAATCCCGGTCTAATCCTAATGTTAACTGAGTTAAATCGTTAGAGCCTATCGAGAATCCGTCAAAAACTTGGGCGAATTCGTCAGCAAATATGACATTGCTCGGCAATTCGCACATCACATACACTTGCAGGCCGTTCTCGCCCTTAACTAAACCGTGTTTGGCCATCTCGGCTAACACTTTTCGTCCTTCATCCGGGGTGCGACAAAATGGAATCATCGGAATCACATTTGTCAAGCCCATTTCGTCGCGAACTCGCTTTAATGCTTTGCATTCCAAAGCGTAAGCTTCGCGGTAATTTGGGTCGTAATAGCGAGAGGCGCCGCGCCACCCGATCATCGGGTTTTCTTCGTTGGGTTCAAACTGCCGCCCTCCCAAAAGATTAGCATATTCGTTGCTCTTGAAATCGCTCATCCGCACTATAACTGGATTTGGATAAAATGCGGCGGCAATTGTGGCAATTCCGTGGGCGAGTTTGTCGGTAAAGAAATCGGGTTTGTGTTGGTAAAGTGCTGTGAGTTCTGCAATTTCTTCCTTGACTGATTCATCCACCAATTCGTCAAAGTGAATCAGTGCCAGCGGGTGTGCTTTAATGTGATTGGCAATGATGAATTCTAGCCGCGCCAAGCCTACGCCGTCGCAAGGAATTGCTGATAAACCAAAGGCTTCTTCTGGGTTCCCGACATTCATTAAAATTTGAGTGCGGGTGCGGGGTAAATTCTCGATCGCAGTTTCTTGAATTTCAAAAGGAAGCAAACCGGCATAAACTTTGCCTTCGTCTCCTTCGGAACAAGAAACAGTGATTTCTTGATGGTTTTTCAAGATTTGGGTGGCATCGCCGGTGCCGACAATGGCGGGAATTCCCATTTCTCTGGCGATGATGGCGGCGTGACAAGTACGGCCACCGGAATTGGTGACGATCGCACTTGCTTTTTTCATAATCGGTTCCCAATCGGGGTCTGTTTTGTTGGTAACTAAAACTTCTCCTGCTTGAAATTCAGCGATTTTATGAACATCTAAAATTACGCGGGCTTTTCCTTTTCCGATTGATTCGCCAACGGCCCGTCCTTTTGCTAAAACTGTACTGGTACCTTGCAATTTGTAGTTTCGCAAAACTTTAGCAGACTTTTGAGATTGTACTGTTTCAGGTCGTGCTTGGACAATAAACAATTCGCCCGTATTGCCGTCTTTTGCCCACTCAATGTCCATCGGGGTATAAGTCCCGCGCACTTTAGAGTAGTGTTCTTCGATGACTACCGCCCATTTTGCAAGTTGCAGAATTTCATCATCTTGTATGGCAAATTTATTTTTTTCTGCTGCTATAACGGAGACGTTTTTGGTGTATTTAGAACCGCCGATGTCGTACACCATTTTGAGTGTTTTGCTGCCGAGGCGCTTGTCTAAAATTGGGCGAAAACCTTGTTTTAATGTTGGTTTAAAGACAAAGTATTCGTCGGGGTTGACGGTGCCTTGGACGACGTTTTCGCCTAATCCGTAGGCGGCAGTTACTAATACGGCGTTTTTGAATCCGGTTTCGGTGTCGATGCTGAACATGACGCCGGAGGATGCTAAGTCCGATCGCACCATTTTTTGGACGCCGACTGATAGGGCGACTTCAAAGTGGTCGAAACCCCTCTGTTGGCGGTAGGAAATCGCGCGATCGGTGAATATGGAAGCAAAGCATTTGTGACAGCATTCGAGGACGCCAGCGCAAGCTTGGACGTTGAGGTAGGTTTCTTGCTGTCCCGCGAAACTGGCATCTGGTAAGTCTTCGGCGGTGGCGGAGGAACGCACTGCTACGTCTGTACTGTCGCCGTAGCGATCGCACAATTTTTCGTAAGCATCCGCGATCGCCGCTTGGAGTTCTCGCGGAAATGGTGTGTCCAGAATCAGTGCCCGCGCTTGCTTGCCTTTTTGTCGCAGGTTCTGCAGATCTTCTACGTCTAAATCGGCAAAAATTTCGCGCAATTTAGCTTCTAAACCCCCTGACTGGATGAAGTACCGGTAAGCGTGTGCTGTAGTGGCAAATCCGTTGGGAACTCTGACTCCTTGGGCGGTTAACTGTTGAATCATTTCGCCCAAAGAAGCATTTTTACCGCCTACTAATGGGATGTCGGCGATGCCGACTTCATCAAACAACAATACTAAGGCTTTTTCTTTGGGGATTAAACCGGGTTTTTGTTCAATTCCTAAATTGTCGAGCATTGCTTTTTTCCTCTCAACTTCAGCTCATTTCTGTGACAGTAAACAAAAGACAGTTTATTGGGAATTGTAATTTTGTTACTAAAATTCTCAAGTTTTTTTCTAGGCTGTATCAACCGAGTTTTCGATTGCCTCTAATTCAAGATTATCACTTTTTGGCTAAATAGCAAGGCCTGGAAAGATTTTTTATTTGATTGCAAAAAGTAAAGAAATCGCAGTAATGAGTTTATGTAAGGTATTATAAAAGAAGTGGTAAAAATATGAATAGCGAAGATAGTTGCCACCGCTTTTTTGGCGTTGAGCGCTCATTGGTGCGGGGATATCGCTTGGATCCTTTTGCTAGCGGAATCCAAGGGCAACAAAGGGTGAGGTGCGATCGCGCGATCGGCTCAACCCGCCCAAAAACCTATACTTACTTTCCGACACGAGTCGTGAGTCACCCAAAATTGTAGATTCTAGTTCAACCTCCCCGATTCATCTGTGGACTAAATCTAAAGTTTAAAATCTAAAATCGGGTCACAGGGGCGATCTCCCCAAAAAATACTCAGCAGCTTAGTTTCTTCCTGAAACCCAGCTTGTAAAAACCCTAAAAATTTTCCCTATGATGGCCTTGATTTACTTAGAGGAAAAACACATTTGCATAGATATCAGATATTGCACCATTCTCAATAAGCCTTTTAAGGGCGGGTTAAAAGAACCCATACCCAGAAAATTTACTCTTTGTGAAATGGGCAGGAAAGCCCGTTTTTGAGAAGAGTTCAATCTCTGATATAGAGTGCATTGTAATTGGGATAATCTTACTTATGCCACCCAGCTAAAAATAAAATTTTTGAGACCGGATTTGTGAGGCAGGAGGCAGAAGGCAAGGGGAGGAAGGAAGGAGGGGAAAGAAGTTTTTTTATAAAAATGAGATACTCCCTTGTAATTATTGCACCAAAGAGTTTTCAACTGGAACGGGGGGATTTGTGGCTATACAATTCTTTATATGCTATAATAGTTCGCTAGACTGCCTTATGACAAAAAACAAGGTATATGATATCAGTTTTGAGCCCACCCGCAAAGCGAAACGGCTTTAAAGTTCTTCTGGTCGAAGACAATCAAACAGAAGCCGATCTGATCGAAGAATTATTATTACAAACAAATGTCAGTAGAGCCGAACCCCAAAGGCTATCAGTAAGTTGTACAGACCGTCTCAGCAAAGCGCAGGAACTTTTGGTCAGCGAACATTTTGATGTGATTTTACTAGATCTTTCGTTGCCCGACAGCCAAGACTTAAATACAATTGTCAAAATACAAGAATATAGCCTAAATACTCCGATTGTCGTACTGACAGCCCGCAACGATGAAGAGCTTGCCGTGCAGTCAATCCAAGCCGGAGCTCAAGATTATCTAGTCAAGCGAAGAATCGACAGCGAAGTGTTAATTAGATCGCTTCGTTACGCAGTCGAGCGACAGCACAACCAAGAAGCTTTGCGAAAAAGCGAAGAAAAATATCGCTCGGTAGTCGAGAATTCTCTCGTCGGAATTGCCATTCTGGCTCCTCCTATTTCCCACTCAGCACCAGAAAAATGCGAGTGGTTGGAAGTGAACGATGCTTTGTGCGATTTGCTGGGATACGCTCGCCAAGATTTTTTGCATGAGAATTGGGAGAGGTGGGTTTTTCCTGAAGACGTGCAGCCTAGCTTAGAGCAGTTCAATAAAATTTTGGCAGGGGAGAGTGAAGGCTATGTTTTAGACCAAAGGTGGCGCAGAAAAGACGGAAATACAGTTTATACTAGAGTTTATCTGCGCTGTATCCGCGCCCTAGACGGCTCGATAGACCACCTGATTAAAGTAGTCTTGGACGTAAGCGATCGCTACCGTTACGAAGCTCAATTAAAAGCATCAGAAGAGTTTTTAAACCACACGATTAATTCTACTCCTGACCCGATTTTTGTCAAAGATGAGCAGCACAGATGGATCGTATTAAACGATGCTTTTTGCAATTTGATAGGAAAAAGGCGATCGGAACTGATTGGCAAGTCAGGATACGATTTTTTAGCCCCAGCACAAGCGACTTTTTTTTTGCAACAAGACGAGCAAGTATTGCAAAGAAGTCTTTCTCAGGAAACAGAAGAAAATTTTACAGATTGTGGCGGAAGAACACGCATTATATCTACCAAAAAAACTGTTTTCAACAATGTCGATGGTCGTAAAATGTTGGTCGGGACAATGCGAGATGTGACCGAATACAAACGCCAGCAAATTGCGTTGGAGGAAAGCGAAGCTCGATTTCAAATAATGACCGACAACGTGCCTGGAATGATTTATCAATATCGGCTTGATGTAGATGGTAAAACATCTTTTACTTACGTTTCTTCTGGCAGTTTGCAGATATACAATTTAAAACCAGAACAAATAGAAGAAAATGCCACTTTGGCTTTTGCAACAGTTCACCCAGACGACATCTCAGGCTTGCAGCGATCGATGGCAACTTCAGCGGCGACTCAGCAAGCTTGGCAACACCAGTGGCGACAAGTTATGGGAGATCGAGTGAAATGGCTGCAAGGAGCGTCGAAGCCAGAAAAGCAAGCCAACGGCGATATAGTTTGGGACGGTTTGGTGATGGATGTTACGGAATTAAAACAAACCCAGCAAGACCGCGATCGATTTTTTAATATCTCCCTGGATTTACTTTGCATTGCAGGTTTTGATGGGTATTTCAAACGCTTAAACCCCGCTTGGTCGAATGTATTAGGTTATAGCAGTGATGAAATGTTAGCCAAACCTTTGATAGAATTCGTTCATCCAGAAGACCTAGAAATTACTGTAGCGGAATTAGAAAAACTTCAAAAAAGCCACCCCGTTATTAGCTTAGAAAACCGCTATCTTTGCCAAGATGGCACTTATAAATGGCTGTCGTGGACAGCATCGCCGTTTGCAGAAGAAGGTTTGATTTATGCAGTGGCTCGCGACGTTACATTTAGCAAGCAAGCTGAAGCTGAATTGCGTAAGAGCGAAGCCACCAACCGCGCTCTTTTAAATGCGATACCAGACATGATATTTCGGTGTCGGGCAGACGGCACTTTTGTAGACTTCAAACCTGCCAAAGATTTCGAGGAAATCCTCCCACAAAAATCACTAATTGGCAAAAAAGCACAAGACATATTACCCGCTGCTTTTGCTGAAAAAATCTTGTCCGGCAATCAAAAAGCGATCGCCAGCGGCGAGATTCAAGTTGTAGAATATCAAATGCCAGTGAATGATGAACTGTACGATTTTGAAGCGAGAATAGTTTTTTGCACCGATGACGAAATTATCGCGATCGTCCGCGACATCACCAATCGCAAACGTTTCGAGTCAAAACTCCACAGGCAAGCAGCGGCAATGGCTGCCGCTTCCGAAGGTATCGCCATAATCGATACCGACGGACTTTTGATTTATTGCAACGCAGCCCGACTAAATATCTACGGTTACGACTCTCTCGAAGAACTGTTAGGCAAAAGTTGGAAAGTATTCTATGAAGGTTCAGAACGGCAAAGGTTTGAGCAACAAGTTATGCCTAGTTTAGTGGAGAAAGGTTGGTGCATGACCGAAGCAGTAGGATGCCGCCGCGACGGATCGAAAGTTCCTGTAGATGTATCGCTGACAATGCTAGCCGAGGGAGAAATTATTTGCGTTGTTCGCGATATTTCCCAAAGAAAACAAGCAGAAGCAGCACTGCGAGATAGCCAGCGATTCATTCAACAAATTGCTGGAGCAAGTCCTAATATTTTGTATGTTTGTGACTTAATTGAAAAAAAAAATATCTATGGGAACGCTTCTATCTACCAGATTCTTGGCTATACAGTAGAGGAGATTCAGGCAATGGAGCCGTGGATGATGTCACCTTTAATTCATCCCGAAGATTTAATAAAAATGCCTGATTATTTACAGCAAGTTGAAACAGGCAGCGAAGGGGATATCTTTGAAATTGAATACAGAATTAGGCACAAGGATGGTTCTTGGCGCTGGATGGTTAGCCGAGATACTGTATTTGCGAAAACAGCAGATGGTAAGTTAAAACAAATTCTCGGCACGGGAACTGATATTACAGAAAGCAAGCAAGCAGAAGATGAAATAAAGCTGTTGCTGGCCGCAACTCAAGCCATTAGTCAGTCCGCAGATTTTCATAGCGCCCTCCCACATATCCTGCGGTTGCTGTGCAATGCGATCGGCTGGAATTTTGCGGAAGCTTGGATACCGAGTGCTAACGGTACTTTTTTGGAACACAGCGAAACTTGGTACGCTAGCGATCGAGATTTAGATATGTTTGGCCGTGAAAGTAAAAAAATTAGATTCGCCGCCGGAGTGGCAGTACCTGGACGCATTTGGTCAACCAGAAAGGTAGAATGGATTGAAGATATTTCTCTAGCCAAAAATCATCTTTTTGCCCGATCGCAAATGGCGCTATCAGTCGGATTGAAAGCTTGTTTCGGAGTGCCAATTCACGCTAGCTCAAAGGTGCTGGCAGTTCTAGTATTCTGCAAGCGCGACCGCTCGATTATGGAACCGCGTATAGTAGAGTTGGTTAAGGCTGTAGCGACTCAGTTGGGCGATCATATTCAGCGCAAACAAGCCGAAGAAGAATTGCGTAAAAGTGAAGAACGCTGGCAGTTAGTTCTCAAAGGCAATCAAGACGGTATTTGGGATCTGAATCTTCAAACAAATCAAGCTTTTAGATCGGCGCGCTGGCAAGAAATTATCGGTTACACAGACGGCGAAATCGACAGCACCAACAGCGCATGGATCGATCGCATCCATCCAGACGATCGTTTACGAGTGCAAGCAGCGATCCAAGGTTATCTCGATCGCCAAACCCCCAATTACGCCGCCGAATACCGCTTGCAGTGCAAAGACGGTAGCTATAAGTGGGTGCTCGCCCGCGCTCAAGCAGTGTGGGACGAAGCCGGAAACCCTCTGCGGATGGTGGGTTCGATGACCGATATTAGCGATCGCAAAGCAGCAGAATTAGCTTTACTTCAGGTCACTCAAGCCGTCGAAAGTACCAGCGATGCGATCGTGATCGCCGACTTGAAAGGGCGGTCTATTTACCACAATCAAGCCTTCATTCAGCGCTACGGCTACACGGTGGAAGAACTTAATAATATTGGCGATATGACTGCGCTTTATATCCGGCATAAAAATTACAAACAAATCTATAAAAGCCTTCGCCACGGTCGCTCTTGGTGTGGCGAAGTTGCGCTGCGAACTAAGAGCTACGAAGCAGTAACTGCTTTGGTACGAGCCGACAGTATTCAAGATATTAATGGGAATTCTATTGGCTTAATTGGAGTCATTACCGACATCACAAAGCGCAAAGAATCAGAGCTAATTTTGTGGCAAAAATTAAAGCGCGAACAGTTGGTAGTAGCCATGCTGGAGCGCATTAGATCTTCTCTAAATCTTGAAAAGATTCTCAACAAAAGTGTCGAAGAAGTGCGACATTTTTTGCAAGTAGATCGCACTATTATTTACCAATTCAATCCGGATTGGAGCGGATTTATCGCTGTCGAGTCTGTTGCCGAAAATGTCCGACCAATTGTAGGAATAGAAATCTATGACCCCTGTTTCGGGGCAGCCTACGTTCGTCTTTACCAAGACGGTAGAATCAAAGCAATAGAAGATGTTCACAATGCCGACCTGGCGGACTGCCACTTGGCTTTGTTGACTCGGCTCGATGTGAGAGCGAATCTGGTAGTGCCGATTTTGCAAGGCGAAAACTTGTGGGGGCTGTTAATTGCCCACCACTGCACGGGCCCGCGTCCCTGGCAGCAATTCGAGGGAGAGTGCCTAAAACAATTGGGGGTGCAGTTGGCTATCGCCATTCAGCAATCGATGCTATTTGAACAAGCACAAACCGAAATTGCCGATCGCAAACTTGCAGAAGCCGCCCTGCAATTAGCTAAAGAAGCCGCTGAATCCGCCAACCGCGCTAAAACCGACTTTCTCGCCAACATGAGCCACGAATTGCGGACGCCTTTGAACGGGATTTTGGGATACATTCAACTGCTCAAAGTCGATAAAAACTTTACCGCCGATCAGCAGGAAAGTCTTAACAACATTCACCAGTGTGGCAACCACCTGCTGATGCTGATTAATGATGTTTTAGACCTTTCAAAAATCGAAGCTAGTAAAATGGATCTGTCGCTGACAAACGTGCATTTTTCCAGCTTTGTAAAAAGTATTATTGATTTGTTCCAGATGCGATCGGCTCAAAAAGGAATTGCCTTTAATTACGAGCAGGTTTCAGCGCTGCCAGAGGGAATTTTGGCAGACGAAAAAAGGTTGCGTCAAGTTTTGATTAATTTGCTCAGCAATGCCGTTAAGTTTACGAACAGTGGCAGCGTTACATTCAAAGTCGGTTATGCAGAAAATTTCCCCGATAATTATCCTCAAACCAACTGCGAAACTTCTAATTTTACAGCGGAGATTGCCACTCAAAAAATCAATTTGACCGCCAATTTAGACGCGCAGCAAATGTCGTTCCAGCCGCTAGGAATAACAGAAGCGCGCGAGGTGACAACAGCAGAAAATATCGGCCGTGCCCCTACCCCTAAAATTCGCTTTCAAATCGAAGATACGGGCATTGGCATCGGGCAGAATAAATTAGAAGACATATTTTTGCCTTTTCATCAAGTGGGCGATCATAACAATTTCGTCGAAGGTACCGGACTGGGACTTTCCATCAGCCAAAAATTAGTCAAAATGATGGGCAGCCAAATTCGCGTCCAAAGTACCTCCGGCAAAGGCAGCATATTTTGGTTGGATCTAGATTTGCCTGCAGTCGCCCAGTGTTCGGAACTACCCTCCCGGCAAGAAAAAAGACGGCTTGTAGGTTTTACCGGCCCTCAGCGGAAAGTGCTAATAGTGGACGATCACGAAGTAAATCGTGCCATGTTGCACAGGCTGCTTTTTCATTTAGGCTTTGAAATTGCAGAAGCTACAGACGGCGAAGACTGCTTGCATAAAGCACAGGAATTTCTACCGGATATAATTTTAATGGATTTGCTGATGCCCGTAATGAACGGTTGGGAAGCTACCAGGCGGCTGCGACGGTTGCCGGAATTAAAAGATACGGTGATCCTTGCTTTGTCCGCTAACGTTTACGAGACTACCAAGCAAGAGAGCAGGCTTGCAGGTTGCAATAATTTTCTCACCAAGCCGATTCAAACTAACGAGCTTTTAGAATTATTGCGCCTGCATTTGAGACTAGAATGGGTTTACGAAGAAAGATCGCATACCAAACAGCGGATAGATAAAACTGCAAAAGCATCTTCTGAGATTGCTGCTGCTGACTCAACGATGGTGTCTCCTGCCTCAGAGTCAGTCTTGACGTTGTTAAGATTGGCTGCAATGGGCGATATTGAAGCTATTCTGGAAGAAACTGCTAAACTCGAACATTCTGACCCGACATTAGTGCCTTTCGTTCATCACCTGCGCCAACTTGCTAAAGGATTTCAGCTCAAGCAAATTAGAGATTTTTTGAAGCAACATTTGTCCTAAAATTGACTGTAGCTAACACACAACTCAAAATCCGTTAAATCTCACATCTTGCATTTTTGTCAGCAACAGACAAGATGCCTGTTCCAAATAGAATGAAATTATGGTGGGATGGGCATCCTACCCGCCCATAAAAGAAAGAGTGATTGCAAATAAAGGCATCTACGAAGCAACCGGGTTTCGAGAGCCGCAGAAAATCACTTGAATCCGATTTAAACTCACAACCCACAACTAAAAAGTAAAAAACTTGAATGTTTGCCTTGAATATGAACGATAAGAATTCCGAAAGAAGCATCATACTAATTGTCGATGACAACCAAACAAATCTTGACGTACTTTTCGAGTTGTTAAGGAATTATGGGTTTAAAGTATTAGTAGCTCTAGACGGCGAAAGTGCGATCGAGCAAATTGACTACATCCATCCAGACTTGATTCTTTTGGATATCATGATGCCAGGAATTGACGGTTTTGAAACTTGCCGACGTTTGAAAGCAGACTCGTCAACGCAAGATATTCCCATCATATTTATGAGCGCCCTTTCTGATACGCCTGATAAAGTAAAAGGCTTTCAGACAGGAGCCGTTGACTACATCACTAAGCCTTTCCAGCACGAAGAAGTTTTAAGCCGGATTCAAACCCACTTGACAATCCGCAGCTTGCAAAAAAAACTCGAAGAAAAAAACCTCGAACTTGCCCACCTCAACCAAAACCTGGAAAAACTTGTTGAACAAAAAACCAAGCAATTAATAAACCAGGAAAAAACAGCCATCATTGGACGTTTGACCCAGGGAATGGTTCACAACCTCAAAAGTCCGCTGCAAGTGATTCAGACTAGCGTCGATTTGATTGAAACAAAAGCTACACAAATTCAAGAAGACTCTCTGTTTAATTATAGTAAGTATATTTTTCAAGCGGTCACAAAAATCAATCAGATCATGGATACTCTGATGATGAAAAGCCGAAACGAACAAAAGCAAGATTTGCACCCGGTGAATATCAACGATTTAGTGCAGAGAGAAATTCAGCTATTGGAAGGTAACCTGTATTTTAAAAACAAGATTAGAAAAAAATACTTTTATGACGAAGAAATTGCCAGCATTCCATTAATCTATTCCTATATTTCTCAAGTATTTTATAATTTAATCAATAATGCAATGGATGCTATGTGGGAAAAGAAAAGCAGAGAAATAACTATCGTGACTCGGCAAGATGACTCGAACATATATATGGATATTGCAGATACGGGATGCGGCATACCCTCTGAAGATTTGCCAAAAATTTTTGACCCTTTTTACACATCCAAGCCACCTAAAGGCGAGGAAAAAACAGAAGGGGAACCGACAGGCACTGGTCTAGGACTTTATACTTGTATTGAACTTTTAAAACCTTTTAACGGTGAGATTGCTATTAGCAGCAATGTCGGTAAAGGCAGCGTGTTTACCGTTGTGCTGCCCAAGCCCCAGAAAAATTGAGCGACTCAACTGAGTTAAATTGTCTCCGGGGATACAACCGTAATTAAGTTGGTAATTAGGTCTGTAACAAGCGATGCAAATATTGGTTACTTAATCCATAGAGGACTTGCATTGATCGATACAAATAGGCGCTAACTGCCGATAATTAAGCTAACACAATCTCAGACTTATTTGGTAAATCAACGGTAATTCTCGTACCTTAGTAGTAATAGCATTCTTAAAAAAAGAATGTCACTTTAGGCAATCTTTAAACGGTGATTTAAAATCTAAACTTTCAAAGGGTATTAGCCATGCAAATTTTGATTACTCCGCGCTCTTTTGACTTGCCTCTTGCTATTCCCCTGCCAAAGGTTGTAAATTAAAAGAGAGGTGAGTTGCAATATTGGTAAGAGTATAATAGTTTGGAGCCACGAGGTTTGGGGCGAGGCGGAAAACTTGCAGCGAAGAGCTCAATTCTACAAATAAATCTGCAGGGTCTGCAAGCACACAGCGCACTCTCAAGCGTGCGGTTCAAGTTCCCCAATCATGAGCTAGGTAGCTGCATCCGCTGCTGAGATTTTATAATTACTAAAAAATAGCAAAAGGATAGCAGTAAAAAAATGCCACTGTACGCAAAAACCAAAGGGTCATAGTCATCAGTCATTCCAAATCTCAAATCAAAAATATAACATATAAAATGGTATGACATCTGTTTTTGAGTCAACTTTAACGCCTGCTTGTTTAAAAATTCTTTTAGTAGAAGATTGTGCCGAAGATGCAAAACTCATTCAAGAATTACTGTCTCATCCCCAACTAGGACAATCAATTGATCTGACCAATGTAGTTCGCCTCCGGGAAGCTATAGAAATTTTAAGCGACAAAAGTTTTGATGTAATTTTATTAGATACTTCACTTCGTGACAGCCTAAAATTTAATACTTTTTTCCGCCTTCAAGATTGCGGTATAAATACTCCCATCGTCATTCTGACAGCGGCCGATGACGAAGAACGGGCTGTTGAGTTAATTGCCGCCGGGGCCCAAGATTATCTGGTTAAAAGACAGCTAGACAGCCGGCTGCTCGTACGGACGCTCAGGTGTGCGATCGCCCGCCAGAAACGGCAAGCAGAATGGCAAAAAAGTCAAGAAAAATACCAGCAGGTTGTTGGCAATATCAAAGAAGTCGTTTTTGAGACCAATACTGCTGGCAATTGGACTTTTCTCAATCCGGCTTGGACGGAAATTACCGGCTTTACCGTTGATGAAAGCTTAGGAACTTCCTGTTTGAGTTACATTCATTCTGAGGATCAACACCAATATTTAAATTCGTTTAGAGGTCGGATACCAAATCAAAAAACATCCTGTTGTTACGAAAGTCGATATGTTACCAAAAATGGTGAAATTCGGTGGGTGGAAGTGCAAGAATTTTTTATGTTTGGCTGTAACGGCGAGGCTCAGGGTACGACAGGAACTATCAATGATATTACAGATAAAATTTTAGCACTTTCCGAACTAGAAGCTAGTAAAAAGTTTTTGAATTATACAATCGATGCCGTTGCAGATCCACTTTTTGTCAAGGATGAACAGCACCGTTGGATACTGTTAAATGATGCTTTTTGCAAGCTGATCGGGAAGCAGCGTGAGGAACTGCTGGGCAAATCGGATTATGACTTTTTCCCAAAACAAGAAGCGGAGATTTTTTGGCATACTGACCAACAAGTGTTTAGAACGGGGAAAGAAAACGAGAGTGAGGAAATATTTACGGACGCCAACGGTGCAAAGCACATTGTGTCTACTAAAAAAACTGTCTTTGAAAATACCGATGGCAGTAAAATTCTCGTGGGGATAATTCGAGATATCACTCAGGATAGGCGAAAACAATTAGCCCAGCAAGAAAGCGAAGCTAGACTTCGGCAACTTACTGCCAATTTGCCGGGAATAATTTATCAATTTCGCCTATCCACCGACGGCGAAAAAAGTTTTCCTTATATTTCTTCGGCTAGCCGCGATTTATATGAATTGGAACCAGAAAATATTCAGCAAAATCCCCAACTACTTTTTAGTTGTATTCATCCAGACGACCGCCAAAAATTTGAAGAATCAATTGCTGTTTCTGCGGCAAATATGCAGCTTTGGTACCAGGAATGGCGCGCGATTTTCCCATCGGGAAAAATTAAGTGGTTGCAAGGGGTTTCGAGACCGGAACGAGTTAATTTTCCCACAGAAATAGGGCAGGAAGGGGATATAGTTTGGGAAGGCATGGTGCTGGATATTACTGATTTAAAACATACCGAAGGAGCTTTACGGGAGAGTGAAGCCAGATTTCGCTCGCTCGTTGAGAATATCCCCGGCGCTATCTGCCGCAGCTTGTATGATGCTGATGGTACGATGGTATTTATTAGCGATGAAATTGAGGAAATTAGTGGTTATCCTGCTGAGGATTTTATTGGCAAGAACTGCTGGAGTTTTACTAGCATTATCCATGAGGCAGACAAGGAAATGGTCGATCGACAAATCAGCGCAGCAGTAGAGTCGAAACAGCCGTACAATCTAGAATACCGGATTGTTCGCGCTGACGGCGCGGTGCGGTGGATGTCGGAAAGAGGTAGGCCAACTTACAATCTAGAAGGGTTGGTTTTGTGGCTCGACAGAGCGATTTTTGACATTACCGATCGCAAACAAGCCGAACTGACTTTGTGCCTGGTAACTCAAGCTGTAGAAAGCGCTAGTGATGCGATCGCGATCGCAGATTTGGACGGTTATTCCGTTTATCACAATCAAGCATTTATTCAGCGCTACGGCTATACAGTTGAGGAACTCAATAATGCCGGCGGCCCAGCAGTAATGTACCCAAAATCTCAAGATTTGAGGAAGTTATTTAGGGTGCTGCGGAAAGGTCTTTCCTGGGACACTGAAATTGAAATCAAGACTAAAAATGGGGAAATTATAGAAAGTTTATTACGAGCTAACTGCATTAAAGATAGCGCGAGTCAACCGATAGGAATGATAGCCATAATTTCCGATCTCACAGAAATAAAACGCACTGAATCGGCATTAAAACTAAGTCAAGAGCGCTTGCAGTTGGCGGTCTCCGGCAGTTCTTTGGGGCTGTGGGATTGGAATATAGCTACTGGCGAAACTTATTTCGATTTTCATTGGAAATCAATGCTTGGTTACGCAGAAATAGAAATAGAAAACAACCTCAAAAGTTGGGAGAAATTGCTGCATCCCGATGATCGAGTGAAGGTAATGAAATCTTTGAATTCATATTTGGAAGGTGAGACTAATATCTATGAAGTTGAATTTCGGATGCTCAACAAAGCGGGCAATTGGCAGTGGATTCTGGCGATGGGCAAGATAGTCGAGTACGACGAATGGGGTGCGCCGTTGCGAATGACAGGCACTCACAAAGATATCAGCGCCCGCGTTGCAGCAGAAGCCGAAAAAACGCAGTTAATCGCATCTCTGCAACTAAGTGCCGAACAGTTGCAAACAGCACAAAGAATAGCCCGCATCGGCAATTGGGAATTCGATATGGAGACAGGAATTATTACTTGGTCGGAAGAACTGTTTCGAGTTTACGGTCGAGAATTGAATCGGCCGCCGACAATGGAAGAACTTTTAGAGCAAATTCATTCCGATGACAAAGAAAGGTTTTCACAAGTTGTGCAAAACGCAATGACTGAAGGGACAGCTTACGACATCGACCACCGCATCTATTTTTCATCAGGAGAAATCAGGCACGTTAACGCTAAAGGACAATCTGTTAAAAATGAGTTGGGTCAGGTAGTGCGGCTCTTTGGCACGGCAATGGACATTAGCCATCGCAAAAAAGCAGAAATTGCTTTACAAGAAAGCGAACAGCGATTTCGCGCTGTATTTGAACAAGCGGCGATTGGCATTGTGAAAGTGTTGCCAGACGGTCAACTTTTGAATGCCAATCAAGGGTTTTGCAATATTGTCGGATACTCAGAATTGGATCTGAAATCACGAAATGTTGGGGATATTTCTCACCCCAAAGATGTAGCAGCCGATGTCGAGTCGCGCGACAGACTGTTAGCTGGGGAAATTTTTAATTATTCCATTGAGAAACGCTTTATTCGCAAAGATGGTTCATTAGTTTGGACTAATATGACTGTATCTTTAGTGCGGGAGGTGTTTGGGGAACCTAGCTATGTAATTGGTGTGATTGAAGATATTAGCGCTCGCAAACTTGCCGAGGCTATCTTGCGCCAGCAATTAAAGCGAGAACGCCTGGTGGTAGGAATGCTGGAACGCATTCGCTCTTCTCTGAATTTAGAAGAAATTTTGACAAAAACTGTTGCTGAAGTACGGCAATTTTTACAAACAGATCGGACAGTAATTTATCAGTTTAATCCCGATTGGAGCGGTTTTGTAAATGTCGAGTCAGTGGGCAAAAATTGGCTGGCTATTCAGGGAATAACTATTGACGATTCCTGCTTTGAAGACAGCTATGCTTCTGCTTACGAACACGGTCGTACTGTAGCTGTTGATGATATTTATAAAGCTGATATTTCCGAGTGCTATATTAATTTATTAAGTCAATTTCAGGTGCGAGCTAATTTGGTAGTGCCAGTTTTGCAAGGCGAGAAGTTGTGGGGGCTATTGATTGCTCACGAGTGCGCGGGTCCCCGCCACTGGCTGGAAATTGAGGTCGAGTGTCTCAAACAAATTAGCGTGCAGTTGGCGATCGCGATCCAGCAATCAATGCTGTTCGAGCAAGCACAAAGTGAAATTACCGATCGCAAACAAGCCGAGTCAGCTTTGCAGGAATCGGAAGCGCGAGAACGTTCAAAAGCGCTAGAGTTAGAAGCAGCTATTAACAAACTCCGAACGACTCAAGCTCAGCTCGTTCAAAATGAAAAAATGGTGAGTTTGGGTCAGTTAGTTGCTGGTGTTGCTCACGAAATTAATAACCCTGTTAGCTTTATTCACGGCAATATCAATCCGGCTCGCAATTACACTTTAGATTTGCTGGAATTGATTAAAGTTTACCAGCATTACTGTCCTAATCCTCCAGCCCAAGTCTTGGATAAAATTAATGAAATAGACTTGGATTATATTGCTGAGGATTTCCCGAGATTGTTTAATTCGATGCAAGTAGGAACCGAGCGAATTGTCGAGATTGTGAAATCGTTGCGTAATTTTTCCCGATTGGACGAGTCTGCTGGGAAGTCGGTTAATATTCACGAGGGAATTGATAGCACTTTGATGATTTTGCAAAATCGGTTAAAATCTCACAGCAGTCCGGGAGAAATTAAGATAGTTAAAGATTACCAACTATTGCCACAAATTGAATGTTTTCCTGGCGAGTTAAATCAGGTATTTATGAATATTTTAATTAATGCGATCGATGCTTTGGAAGAACGGGACAAGCAGCGTTCAATCGAGGAGTGCGATCGACATCCCAGCACGATCGTTATTCGCAGTTATCAGGCTGCTGCCGGCTTCGTAGCAGTATCTATTGCGGATAACGGGCGGGGGATACCGGAGTCAGTGCGATCGAGGCTGTTTGACCCGTTTTTTACGACTAAACCTGTGGGCAAGGGCACGGGTTTGGGATTGTCGATTTCTCACTCGATTATCGTCGATCGCCACGGCGGCAGATTGAGCTGTATTTCAACGCCGGGAGAGGGAGCGGAGTTTTTGATTGAAATTCCAGTGCGATCGAATTTAACAGGTAGGAATTCAAATTTGGGGCAATAAATTAGCAATTGGTAATTAGAAATTGGGAAGCGGAAAAGGGTAATATCAAATACCCTAACATCGGAATTATACCCTGCCAGCGAGCATTATCCTTGATCCGGGTCACTCGATCGCATTCCGCTGGCAGTGATATCAAGTCCGGTAGCACCGGACTTGTATGGTGGGCGTGGGAGCGCAATTAGCAGCCGCACGCTGGCCACCAATGA
>NZ_JAUBQN010000104.1:0-2218 GCF_036701295.1 Microcoleus harperi Pol14_C6
ATTTTAAATCATCCAAATCTTCCTTCAGTCTTGTCTTATGGTACTCTGGCTGCTTAAAAACTGTCCGGAGTATTGATTTTAGAAATATCTAAAATATCGTTAATCAGGGTAAGTAAGTGCGAACCACATTGGTGAATAATTTGGATAGCATCTTTTTGTTTAGGAGTGATAGTTTTATCGCGTTCCATAATTTGAGCATATCCTAGAATTCCGTTCAGGGGGGTACGAAGTTCATGGCTCATGTTGGCAAGGAATTCGCTCTTGGCGTGATTAGCCGTATCAGCGGCAACTTTCGCCTCTTTTAATTCAAGTGTCCGTTCTTCTACTCGATTTTCTAGCTCTGAGTTGGTTTTTTCTAAAGCCGCAAAATACTCGCGCAATTGCAGTGCCATTTGGTTAAAAGATTGAGCCAGACTTCCCAGTTCATCGATGCTATTGATCTCTACTTTTTGGTCTAATTCACCGTTGGCGATCGCTCTACTCGCTTTACTCAAAATAAAAATAGGATGGGTAATCCAGCGGGAGGCGAGGATTCCTAACAGCGTCGCTAGCACTAACGCTAAAATGCAGAGTAGGATAGTGCTGCGGGTATTGGCATTGATTTCCTCCATAAAGTCTGCTTCTGGAACGACTACAACAATCAGCCAATCAAGACCTCGACCATCTTGGAATGGGGATACTTGCACGAATTCTCGCTGACCATTTAGCATGAATTCGAGTTGCGAGTTGCTATCTATTTCGGTGAAGTTACCAAAGCGTTCTATTAAATGCTGCGCTGTTCCCTGTATCAAAGGCACGCTGCTTTCACTCGCTTTTAATCTTTGCGTTTTTTTGCGATTTTTGCTGTTGAGAAATGGCTTTTTGGGGGTGGAAGAAGCCACTAGAAAGCCAGAGCGTTCTATGATGAAAGTCTTTCCCGATTTACCAATTTTTAAACTTTGGAGAAAGTCGCAGATTTTCGAGAGAAACAGATCGGTACTTACAACTCCTCGAAAAGTGCCATTTTTGTCGTAAACAGGTTGGCTAGCGGAGATTCCTAGGCTAGGTTGAATAAAATATTGATAAATTTTATTCCATTGGGGTTTGCCTGCAACTTTTGCGGCTTTATACCAGGGTCGGATGCGGGGATCGTAGTCTGGGTGGGTTTCCTTAAACTGAGTCGGGTTGCCCTCTCTATCTACGCGGACGATCGTATTGATAAAATTAGTAGAGCGATCGGTGATTTCAATAACAACACTGCCATCATCCTTATATCCAGCACCCGCATATTCTTTTCTTTCCCCTCCAAAACTGATGTAACTAACGGTGGAAAATTGCTTGAGTTGCCAGAAGAAGTAACTTCTCATCGAACCCATATTGTCTGGATTCCATAATCCAAAGCGGCGAATGGCATCGACGCTGATAGCATTGACCAAATGTGGCGTTTCCAAGTAAGTGTTTAATTGTTGATTGATGCGGGCGACTACCTCAGTTCGTAATTGGCTAGTAACGTTGTTGACGGCTGTTTTGCCGTTGCGTAGCGAGAGCCAACCTGTCAGTCCCACAGCGGTAAAGATTTGCAGCACGAATGGTACGACTAAGACGAGGCGTAGCGGGATTTTTTGAGGGCTTTTTGCAAGTTTATGCTCATTTGGGATTTGTGTCATGGCCGAGTCATTTTAGTATTTGGATTGTTTCAATAACTGCAGTTGGTCTCTCTTGGTCGTTTAACGTCAGCTCTATTGACATTATTGATTACCTCTCTCTTTAACGCCAAATGGTTTAATGATATCTTATTGTTGAATAACCGAGATGAAAGGAGTGGCTAATACTGATACAGCTTGCACATTTATGAAAAAAAATAGCTCTCCCATTTGAGACGGAATCTCCATAAATATCAAATGCGGTATATTTTGCTTGGGGTTGCAGTGTGAGCCTACCCGCAGATTTCATGGATATTCAGTACACCTTCATTAACTTGTATTTCTTGACCTCAATACTAATTGATCTAAGCATACAACTATAGTCAGGACTTACGAACTATAGGGTCTGAAACCCCGCTTCCCCGTGCTGCCCTAAAAAAGGGGGGGAACCGTTTCAAAAAACGGGGCACTTGAAAGCCCCTCTTGGAAAAAGGGTTTGGGGGTTCTATGCGTAAGTCCTAATACCAATTCACTATGAAGGTACACTAAAATATAGGGTAAAAGTAGAGGCAATTCAATATGGCGAACAAACTTCA
>NZ_JAUBQN010000062.1:0-21261 GCF_036701295.1 Microcoleus harperi Pol14_C6
TTCCCAATCTAAATATTAACACACGGTTTAACTATTATAAATTATAAGTTTTTACGAATCATTTAGGATTGCTATAGTAGCTTTGGTTATGGAAAAATGCTCGATTCTTCTAACAGGAGTAGCGCTCCAACGCCCTAGCTAAGAAACATTTAAACACATTTACGCTATGCCAGGTCAGTTTTTAGAACAGCTATATCTTATCGATTTGTCAGTTGGCTGCAAGATAATGGTGACGTATTGGCAGAACACCTAGCAGCTTTGGACTATGTTTTGGATTAAAATTTGTTTCAACCACTCTCAGGTTTTGTGTGATGTGCTTGAAGTTTTTAGGAATCTGTGGGCTTTTCTGGTTTCTCGATCGGTAAATGTGTGCGAAAAATTCCTAGTCGCGGTTTAAATTGAAACGTCCCAAAGTGGGGACGATCGATCGCAGCGAAAAGCTGCGGGGTTCTCGCACCAAAATCAAAGGCAGCAAGCCGAATAGCCGCACAGCAGCCGAGAGGGCAAATAGTGCTCCCAAACTCATGCCCGGAAGTTCGGCAAGAAAGCCGCCGGCGGTAGTTCCCAAAGCCCCAGCTAATCCAGAAACCGCTGCGGCGATCGCAAAATAAGTCGAAGGTTGCTCGATCGACGCTATCTCCATTTGAATATTGTTACTACACAGCCCGATCGCGCCTAACGTCGTTCCCCCCAACAAGTGCAGCAGCGGCAGCCATACCCACACCGCAAACGGGTAATTGCCCGTACCCAACCACAACAAAGGCGTTATCGCCACCACCAGCCCCACCCCAATTAGCAGGGGGCGATTTCCCCAGCGATCTGCCAACTTACCCCAAAACATCAGCAGAAGTAGATTTGCACCGGAACTTAAGCTGGTGTAAATCGTTACCAAACTTACATCCAAGCTTAAATCTTTCAGCAGGTAGATATTAAAAAAAGGTGCGCTGAGATTAACTGCAAATGCCCACATACTCAAGTAAAGAATAAACATTAAAAAATTAGAATCTTTCAGCACAGAAGGCACAAAATCTGTTATTTGCTTTTCTTTTTTCTCTGTAAGCCGATCGCTCTCAGCGTCTTTTTTGTATACCTGGGGATTCACATCAACCATAAAGAATTGACACCCCAAACTAATCATTCCCGCCAAAACACCCACAAATAAAACAATACCGTAGCCGAAAATTGGATCGGCGCCCCAAGTTGACACTCCCAATCCCATCAACGGCACTCCCAGCAAAGTGATGAGGCTGACAGCACTGTTGCGAAAGGCAAAATAGCGTCCCCGCAAGCGCTGAGGAACCACAGCAGCCATCCAACTGAACCAGCTAGAATTGGCAAAAGCTGCCAGCACGCTAGCTGCTACGACTGTTACCAGCGTCCATTGAAGCAGTTGGTGGAGGTCTTGGTGCTGGGAACCCCAAACAATAGCCACTGCCAGCACCAGCCACAGCAGCCGCGACACGCCGAATACAAAAAGGTTGTACCAGTGGCGACTGGTTGTCCGGTCCGCGATGTAGGCTCCTAATGGTTGCAGGAGATTTACCACCATCGGAATAGCCGAGAATATACCTATTTCCACACTGCTCGCTCCGAGTTGCAGCAAGAAGTTGCTCAGCAGCACGCCGGCAGTCGCAGACTCGAAGATAGCGGCAAAAACGCCGTCTAGAGTTGAGGCTTTCAGGGTCGATCGAACGTCTTTTTTAGAAAATTTGAGATCTGTTTTTGAAGATAAAACGAGCTGAGATATTTGATTGTCTAGTATTTCAGGAGTCTGAAGAGATAAAGGTTCATTTAACTCTGCAACTGGTTCAAACATAAAGTAATAGGATTTTAGTCGGAGATTAAAGAATTGGCCAATCCTGCTGTGGCAAGGGTTTGAGGCTGGCTGGTCATTAAATTATTTTTCACGCGCAGGTGTCAATAAAATTTAATCTCTACGCTCAAAATTTCTGAGCTAGCCTCTTAAGATAAAACCAGCCCCGCCTTCAAGGTGTGAGCTTGAAAGCTAGACTGGTAGTTCCGGGTAATGGTTATTAATATAGATGGCAAGCGATCGCTGACACATCAACCGCTTGGGAGATATAAGTTTGCTAATTTTACAAAAGTAGGTTTTAGGGCTTAACAAGGAAGCGAGCGCAGCATTTCGCCTGCCAAAAATTGCTCGAATTCCGCCTCAAACAAGCCACCCCAAGGGCTAAAACAAATTTCGCGCCCGATCCTCTATTCCGCTCTCAAACCTTTAGGGCTAGATAAATCTATAGAATGAAAGACGATCGACTTGCGGAGTATAGCTGCTAACTATTTTTACCTAATTCCTGGAATCCGTTGGTTCAGTCCCAGCGCTCACGATCGAGATTCCGGGTTTTTTGTGAAAATCGCCCCCTGATGCCGCTAAAGCTTCGGAGTAGGTTATTGCCGATCCTCTACTAGGACTCTGCTAACGCACATCAAAAAAAGTGTGGCTGAGATCGGCAACTGGTAGGACAAAATTATTACTTGACAAAAATTACGCTAACTGAAGATAATAGCAAACTCTAGAATTAAACTTAAACGTTTGAAAGATATCACTGCTAATGTGTGATGTCAATTATCAGCAAATTTACGGATTTTTGCATTAGATTGTGACAAAAACTCAACCTTTATCCGGGTATACACTGCCAGTATTTGCCTGTGCAGCCGCACTTGCAGCTTTGCGGTGCTTGCGTGAGGGTATCCAGTCGGTTGATAGTGTATCAATAAATTTACTGGAACCGCAAATAACGGCAGAAATTCCGATCGAGCAGGCCTCTCTACTCAAAACTGGTACTGCTTTAGGAGTGACTCGCTCCGATCCGGGGGACAATCTCGATCTGACTCGCAATACCCCCGTTTGGGCAATGGTGGAATTGGGGAATTGGGAAGAGGGGGAACAAATAAAGATTGTTGGCGGGGAGGGAATTGGACATCATAAAGCAGGTGGAGGAGCGGCAATCTATGATTACGCGATGCGACTGTTGCGATCGAATCTGAGCCGAGAACTCGCACGGGGAGAAAAAATTACTGTCACGCTGATTCTGCCGTCTGGTCGGCAACTAGCCGCCCGCACTTCTAACGAAGCTTTCGGCGTGGTAGAAGGACTTTCGCTGCTAGGTACAACAGGCATTTCTCAACCGCTGAGCGCCCCGGGACAGTTGGAAGTTTACCGCGAACAACTGCAACAAAAAGCCAAACTGTTTGACTGTTTGGTTTTCTGCATCGGCGAAAACGGCTTGGATTTGGCTCGACAACTGGGGATTAATCCTGAGAGGTTAGTCAAAACCGCTAATTGGCTCGGCCCGCTGCTGGTAGAAGCTGGATGTCAGGGGGTGCATTCAATTTTGCTGTTTGGCTATCACGGGAAGCTGATGAAATTGGCGGCGGGAATTTTTCACACTCACCACCACCTCGCTGACGGGCGCAGGGAAATTCTCACAGCTTACTGTGCTAAGGCTGGAATGCCGGCTGATGCGTGTTCCGCAATTTTTGCCGCAGCAACAGCCGAAGAGGCTCTCGGACAACTGCGGGCTTTGGACGCTCAAACTGGCAACAATTGGGTCGATCGAATTTACGGCGACATCGCCCGACAAATAGACTTGCGGTCATCGGATTGCATTTTTACTCACACTAACTTGCACATCCCCGTGGGCTCGGTGATGTTCGGGCGCGATCGCAAAATTATTGTTAAAAGTGAAATAGGAGATACATTTTTGACCCAAATTTGTTAATGTAGTGTGAATATCCCTGAATTCTGTTGAAAACATCGCTCAGGGATAATATTTAACAAGTAATAATTCTTTGTCCCTAGACCTTAATTATACTAGGTTGCTTGGGGACGCAGTTTCTGACGCCAGAGTTTAATTAATTAGGGTAAGGATTGAAGTAAATCTATGCTTGCCTTCGACCCTATTAATAGACTACGAGCGCTGACTGCAATCTAGTATAAATAAGATTTATTCCTAGCGACTAATGCTTGCTCGCCTTCCTCAGTCTTGTAGTGAAGCCGCTACAAATACATCCCCTACTTTCTGCCCAATTAGCAATTAGCAATTACGCAATAACCGTGACTACTCAAATAAAAACTGAATCAGACCTCACAAACTCTTCTCTAGGGCAGAGCGATCGCCAGACGATCGTGATTCTCGACTTCGGTTCGCAATATTCCGAACTGATTGCTCGCCGCATTCGGGAAACTCAAGTATATTCAGAAGTTATTTCTTACCGGACTACGGCAGAACAGTTAAAAGCTATCAATCCTAAAGGAATTATTCTTTCAGGAGGCCCGAGTTCTGTATACGATGAAAAAGCACCCCACTGCGACCCAGACATTTGGAATTTGGGAATACCCGTGTTGGGAGTGTGTTATGGGATGCAGTTGATGGTAAAGCAGCTCGGAGGCACGGTAGAGCGGGCTAAGTTAGCCGAATACGGCAAGGCATCGCTATTTATTGACGATCCGACGGATTTGCTGACAAATGTCGAAGAAGGCAGCACGATGTGGATGAGTCACGGAGACTCGTGTTCCGAGTTACCGTCGGGTTTTGAGATCCTCGCTCACACGGACAATACTCCGTGTGCTGCTGTTGCTCACCACGAGAAAAATTTGTACGGGGTTCAGTTTCACCCAGAAGTAGTTCACTCGATCGGGGGAATAGCTTTAATTCGCAATTTTGTTTACCACATTTGCGAGTGCGAACCGACTTGGACGACTGCTACTTTTGTGGAGGAATCGATTCGCGAAATTCGAGAGCAAGTGGGAGATAAACGAGTTTTGCTGGCTCTATCGGGCGGCGTAGATTCTTCTACTTTGGCTTTCTTGCTGCACAAGGCGATCGGCGACCAACTTACCTGTATGTTTATCGACCAAGGGTTTATGCGGAAGTATGAACCAGAACGGTTGGTAAAATTATTTAAAGAGCAATTCCACATTGATGTTGAGTATGTTAATGCTCGCGAACGCTTTTTAGCTCAACTTGAAGGGATTACCGATCCTGAAGTAAAACGCAAGCGGATCGGTCACGAATTTATCAACGTATTTGAAGAAGAATCGAAGCGTCTGGGCCCCTTTGACTACCTCGCACAAGGTACTCTTTATCCTGATGTGATTGAGTCGGCTGACACTAATGCAGACCCGAAAAGTGGCGAACGAGTTGCTGTTAAAATTAAAAGCCACCACAACGTCGGCGGTTTGCCGAAAGATTTGCGATTTAAGCTGATTGAACCGCTGCGAAAATTGTTTAAGGATGAAGTGCGAAAAGTCGGCCGGTCGATCGGGCTTCCCGAAGAAATCGTGAACCGGCAACCTTTCCCCGGCCCGGGACTGGCGATTCGGATTATAGGAGAAGTTACCGCAGAAAGACTAAATATTTTGCGGGATGCTGACTTCATTGTTCGCCAAGAAATTAACCGGCACGGATTGTACGGTGAACTTTGGCAAGCTTTTGCAGTTTTGCTGCCGATTCGCAGTGTAGGGGTGATGGGCGATCAGCGCACTTATGCTTACCCGATTGTTCTGCGATTTATTAAGAGTGAAGACGGGATGACGGCTGACTGGGCGCGGGTTCCTTACGATTTGTTGGAACTGATCTCGAACCGGATTGTGAATGAGGTTAAGGGGGTGAACCGGGTGGTTTACGATATTACTTCTAAGCCACCGGGAACGATCGAGTGGGAGTGATTTCTAGTTAGCGATTAAGTAGGCGGACTGATTTTTTTGTCTGTCTACTTATTTTGATTTTGGATAAAAGGGCGATTCCCTCTGGGATAGGTACGCTTCACGGGCTTCCGGGGGTTCAGGAGTGAAAAGGGCGATCGCTTTTATAGAACCCATTTGACATTTTTTACTTGAAGTAAAGTGACTGCAAAATTCGTATCCAGCAGTTATGCCCTACTCTACCAGCCTCACAGACGAAGAGTGGATCATCCTCGAATCCTTGTTTTTTCCGGTTGTGGCAAAGTAGGGGAATAGAATGGGCAAATGCTTGGATAGAGACTTGCAAAATCCTCGTCAGTAATTTTTAGAAAACTCTAGTTGATGCAAGTGCCAAGGTTAATCTTTGTTTTATTACAAGACTTCGGACAGTGTTTGATAACCAACCGTATAATATGGCTTTCAAGGCGATTCGGCAATCGAAATACCAAAGAAAAATCAAGGGTTTCAGACTATAAATTAAAAACTCTCCGGACTATTGTTATTAGGCTGATGGTGATAAGGCTTGCAGCCTCTTATATCTCAACTGGGTTTTATAAACGTTCGCCAGTTGAGCTACGATCGCACTTTTTAACGTGCTTAGCTTAAACTCCAGTCATGTTTTTTGAGGAAAAAGTTTTATTATAATTTAAGCGCGCTCAGCAAAAAAAATCTAGGGAGCAGTATAATGATTATAACAAGAATAACTCAAAGATATCAACAGCAAATGTTGACTTGTACATGGGTGGTATCTTTAGGTTTTTTACTGTTCTCACCTGCTGCTACAGGACAGCCAATTACTCCTTCTCCAGATGGCACAGGAACTGCTGTTAATTCCTCCGGCAATCAATTTAAAATCAACCGGGGACAGCTCTCAAAAGACGGCACTAATCTCTTTCATAGCTTTCAGCAGTTTGGACTCAAAGACGGTCAAATTGTCAACTTTATTTCTGAGCCAAATATTCGCAATATTTTAGGGCGAGTTGTGGGTGGCGATGCTTCTTATATTAACGGTTTAATTCAAGTAATAGGCGGTAGTTCTAACTTATTTTTGATGAATCCGGCGGGGATTGTTTTTGGTTCCAATGCTCAACTAAACGTGCCTGGTTCATTCTTGGCAACGACAGCAACCGGAATCGGATTTGGCAACAATTGGTTTCAGGCAGTTGGCGTTAATGAATACGCTATGCTGATAGGAACGCCAAGCACTTTAAATTTTGGTACAGCTCAGCCAGGGGCGATCGCAAATTTCGGTCAACTGCGCGTACCTAACGGGCAAACGCTAGCTTTAATAGGCGGAACAGTTTTCAGCCCCGGTACTTTGTCAGCACCTTCCGGGCAGATTGCGATCGCATCGGTGCCCGGAGAAAACTTAGTCCGCATTTCTCAAGCAGGGCATCTGCTGAGTTTAGAAATTTCCCCCTCTTCTAATCTAGATTCGGCTTCTGTGCCGTTGAGTCCCCTCACCCTGTCCCAACTGCTGACAGGGGGTAGTAGCAATGCTACAGGCGTTACAGTTAACAGCGACGGAAGCGTACAGCTAACGAATTCAGACTTGCGGGTAGAAGCGGGCGATGTGGCAATTGCCGACACTCAGGCAACTGGTGCGAACCAAAATTTAGCAGTGTCTGCTCAAACGGCTACTGTGTCAGCGGCGCGTAACCTGACTCTAGCAAACAGGCAACTACAAACAACCGGTGACTTGAAATTGCAAGCGGGGGAAAATGTCCGCATCCGCGACAGCGCCGCTAATTATTTTGTTGCAGGTGCAGGTGGAAACCTAACCCTGCAGGGCGATCGCCAAATAGACATCCAGGCTCGCAATCACTCCCAAAGCTCACTGAGCGCTGGCGGCCGCATCACACTTACCAGTAACGGTACTGTATCCGGTGATGCCCTCTTCAGAGCTGGCAGCGATTTCTCAATTGCCACACTGCAAGGTAGCCCCGGCAACTTCGCAAGTTCAGGCGGTTCTACGATCGTCTCAGGCGGAAACGTCTCTTTTGGTAATTACGCAGGCGCTTCTCTGGAAGTGCAAGCCAAAGGCGCGATCGCAGCAGGCGATCTCGCTATCAGCAGTTCCGCATCTAGCGATCGACCGCAGTTGGTTTTAACGGCTGGCAACCTACCCACTCCCCTCACTGGAAAGATCGCTCTAGCACCGGCCAGTTCTTCACCTGCCAGCATTCAAGTTGGCAATATCGCGATCGCAGGTTCAGTTTTTTTAGGCGCTGCAAACAGCATTCAAGCAGCATCCATTACTTCAAATGGCGGAGATCTCGCGCTGGTAGCGTCTGGGGACATCACAGCGGAAAACCTGAATACTTCAACTTTAACGGGCAATGCCGGCAATATTACCCTCTACAGCACGGGGGGAAGCATAAATACGAACGCCAGCACCTTGAACGCTTCCTCGATAGCCGGTAACGGTGGGTCAATTTTCCTATATGGGACAAACGCGATCGCCATCGGTGAAATTACAACCTCTAGCTTCATTGGAAACGGAGGCAGCGTCACCCTTTATTCAGAAGGCAAAATCAGTACGGGCAACATCAACACTAGCGGAATCAAGGCAGGTGAGATCAGCTTCCTTAGCAATCCACCAAATCCTTCGGTGGAGGTGGCTCCCGCGCTGCCACCAGAACCACCAGCGGTCATACCTTCCCCGGTGCCAGCACCATCACCTGTCCCGCAGCCACCAGAACCGCCACCGCTCATACCTCCCCCAGTGCCAGCAATACAACCATCGCTGCCACCAGAACCACCACCGCTCATACCTCCCCCGGTGCCACCAGAACCACGAGTGTTCATACCTTCCCCAGTGCCACCAGAACCACGAGTGTTCATACCTTCCCCCGTGCCACCAGAATCACCAGCACTACCTCGCTTTCAGTTCCCTGAACTCGCACCTCTAAACAATGGCTTAGTAAGCCTGACACCGAGTGCCATTCAGTGCTTAACTGAGGAACAATTATTGGAGCAGCAGGCAGGAGTGCCCCTCCAAACTGCGCCGAAAGACTACAGCAAAGCGATCGCCTGCTACCAGCAGAATTTAGAGCTGGCGAGACTCTCCCGCGATGACGCTAGGGAAGGCTATGCCCTCAACAATCTAGGCACAACTTACTACGCAATCGGAGATTATGAAAAAGCAATTTCTTACCAGCAACAGCGGTTAGCACAAGCGGAATCCAGGGCCGATTTATTGGGAAAGGGACAAGCTTTTATTGGTTTGGGAGCTGCTTACGGCGCGATTGGCAATTATAAAAAAGCGATCGAATACTACGAGCAAAGTTTGGAAGTAGCGCACTCCCTAAAATCGGCTGATTTAGAAGCGAGTATCCTAAGAAATTTGGGATTAGTTTATTACGCCCAAAAAGAGTATACAAGGGCAGTAGAATATCAAGAGCAAAGTTTAGCGATCGCTAAACAGCAGCGCGATCGCCGAGGCGAAGCCATTGCTTTGAGTAATTTAGGATTAGTACACTATTCCCTGACTGATTATGCCAAAGCAATTGAAGAGCAGAAACAAAGTTTAGCGATCGCCTTAGAACTGCGCGATCGTTTCGTTCAAGGTCGCGCTTTAGAAAATTTAGGAATTGCTTACTATGCTGTCAAAAATTATCCTCAAGCGATTGAGTCTTACCAACAGAGTTTAGCCATTGCCAGAGAACTGAGCGATCGCCACGCCGAAGGCCGCGCACTCAGCAATTTAGGTGACGCTTTCTACAAAGCAAAGCAACCAGCAGAAGCTATCAAAGTTTTATTTTCAGCTATTGAAATTTGGGAATCTCTGCGGTCAAATTTAAAAAATAACGACCTCGATTTAATTTCAATTTTTGAAACCCAAGAAACAAGTTATAGTATGTTACAAGAAGTGCTTGCCAATCAAAATAAGCATAAAGAAGCGCTAGAAATAGCAGAGCGTGGACGGGCGCAAGCTTTTGTTAGATTATTGAACCACCGTTTTTCTGTCCAGTCAGCACAGGCTACCCTAAAGTCATCAGAAACTCAAATAAAACCGATCGACATTCCGGAAATACAGCAAATTGCTAAAGAACACAATTCTACTTTAGTTTCTTACTCGCTTATCAAAGAAGTTGTAGAAGCTGATGGTCAAAGAAAGCTGCAAGATTCAGAACTTTATATCTGGGTAACGCAGCCGACCGGAAAAATTGAATTTCGTCGCATCAGTTTGAAACGTTTGGCTGAAGAAAAAACTTCATTAAAAGCCGTGATTACTCAAGGTCGTTGCTTCATTCCCAGTTGCCTGCGAAACAAGCAGCGATCCCAACCAGCTACAAATCCCACCCCAACCATGCCTCTTGTCGAGCAACGATTTTTAGATCCGTCATTGCAAGAGCTTTATCAACTACTGATCGAACCAATTGCTGACCTTCTACCTCAAGATCCAGCGTCGCGAATTACCTTTATTCCTCATGAATCTTTGTTCTTAGTTCCCTTTGCCGCGCTGCAAGATACTTCGGGAAACTACTTGATAGAAAAACATACTATTTTAACAGCACCTTCAATTCAAGTGCTGTCTTTAACAAAGAAACAGCAACAGCTTGCTTCAGGAAAAGGTGCGCTAGTGGTTGGGAATCCTACCATGCCAAGTGTTGCCTTTACGACGAACCAACCTCCTCAACAACTGTCATCACTCCCACACGCTGAAGCCGAAGCGATCGCGATCGCTCAGCTTTTGAATGCTGAACCGCTTACAGGCGACAAAGCGACAAAAGTAGCTGTTTTACAGCAAATAGAGCGATCGCGCATCGTGCATTTAGCAACTCACGGCATTTTGGATGACGTAGAGGAATTGGGGGTACCTGGAGTCATCGCACTTGCCCCAAGCAAGGGTGACAGTGGCTTACTCACTGCTAGCGAAATTTTCAATTTGAGGTTGAATGCCGAACTCGTCGTTTTGAGTGCTTGCAATACGGGTCGCGGTCGTATTACAGGTGATGGCATCATTGGTTTATCGCGATCGTTTATTGCAGCAGGCGTTCCGAGTGTTGTAGTTTCTCTGTGGTCAGTATCTGACGAATCAACAGCCGAGTTGATGGCGGAATTTTATCGGCAGATGCAGCTAACCCCTGATATTGCCCAAGCGCTGCGGAAGGCCATGCTGGTGACATTGGTCAAACATCCTAATCCTGTAGATTGGGCAGCTTTTACCCTCATTGGCGAAGCAGAGAAACGTTAACCCGGAAAAGCTGATTTCCTGTCGTCAAGAGACCTAATACCTGCTCTTGGGTACTTAGTGTGCCTAATTATCATTTTTCTGGTGTCTTACACCCCACGTCGGGCCCTTTGATATCAATTCCGGTTAGATCGGAATGTTTAAACCACAGAGAACGCAGAGGATACAGAGGAAGGGAAGAGAGATGGATAATTCCGATGAAGGGCGGATTTGATATAACTCTCACACTCAAAGGGCGGAAGGTGGGTTGTAATTTTTCCACCGCTGCATAGGTTTCAATGCTGTGACTTCGCTCACTGGTAACACGGACTTGGTTCACCGAATATTTTCAGTATTATCACGCAAAAAAACCAGCACCATCACTTGCTCTTAAGAGAAACCACGAGATGATTAAGGTGTCGAGTTCAAAACAATCTCATGTATCCAGTTAATCTTCTCCCCGGCGCTATCAACGAATTAATTGCCACTGTCACAGATACTCACCGCGTTACCAAAGCTGACCGCTACGGCATGATGGCCGCTATCCTTGATGAGTCCATCAGTGAAGAAGAACGTGGCTCACTCGATCGTCTGATTCGCTCCCTGGTCAAAGGTCGGGTTCAAGTCAGTGATGAACTCTCCATCGTCTCGTAAGCAGAAAGCTCGTTGAGAACTCGACACTCTACAACAGCTTTCGATTGGGAAAGTTTAGACCAGTCACTGATATTGCGATCGGCCTCTACAAGGATAGCTTTTTGTATAATGCACTTTTGACATAGACAACTAGCGTTCGCAACTTCATAAACATTATGACGGATACCATCCAGCATCTCATTGAGCCACACATTCAAGATTTGGGTGGGTTCCAAGCCCGTCGCTTGCTTCCCTCAGACGTTCTAGCACTGGTAGGGCCGTTCATCTTTTTTGACCATCTGGGCCCTGCGGTGTTTCCACCCGGCCGGGGCGTGGATGTCAGACCGCATCCGCACATCAACTTAGCAACCGTCACCTACCTGTTTGAAGGTGTTTTGCTGCATCGCGATAGTGTGGGCAGCGTTCAAGAAATCCGTCCCGGTGCGGTGAATTGGATGACAGCAGGGCGAGGCATTGTCCACTCCGAACGCACGCCTGACGACGAGCGCAGCAAAGAAGCCATCCTGCATGGCATTCAAACCTGGATAGCACTTCCCGATGAATACGAAGAAACCGACCCCTGGTTTCGGCATCATCCGGCTTCTGAGTTGCCTGTTTGGGAGGATGCAGGAGTTTCGTTCACCCTAATTGCCGGTGATGGCTATGGTCGTACTTCGCCAGTTCAAATATTTTCACCGATGATTTATCTGGACGTGCAACTAACTGCTGGAAGAGAATTTACCTTACCGGGCAATTACAGCGAACAGGCGGTTTACAGCGTAACAGAGGGGCTTGCGATCGATGGAGTGCCTCTGGAACAACATCGGTTGGCAGTTCTAAATTCAGGCACTGAAGTAAACATTTCTGCTTCAGGCAAGGCTCGTTGTATTGTGATTGGCGGTGAACCTGTTGGTGAGCGGCATAAGTGGTGGAATTTTGTTTCGAGTCGGCACTCGCGCATTGAGCAAGCTAAACTCGATTGGAGAGAGGGACGGTTTGCTCAGGTTCCTCAAGAGACAGAGTTTATTCCGCTGCCAGAAGAGCCACCTTCTCAAGCAGAGCAACCGTTGTGAATAACCGCAGCGATTTAAATTAAAAAACAGTTTTTTGATTCAGAATTCGCCTTTTTCACCTGACGGGGTTGTCACCCCGTCAGATTGGTGGATTGACTGCCGGGACAAATCATAAGTTTTTTTACTTGATTAGAGCTTTTGTTTATACCATTAGTTGCACCAGGAATCCGAGTTCCGGGATGAACCCGTTCCTAAAGGATTGGGATGCTTTCGTAACTATCGGCCTATATTACGCTTCATTTGATCGAGTTCTTCGTCAGCTTCCCAGCGTTGAAACTTTTCTTCTAAAGGGTCTGCGGCCGTAAAACTGCTATAATTTGAACTCTGATTCCAACCCTTTGTATCCCAATTCTGCTCTGTTTTAGTGGTGGTAGTTCGAGTTGCAGCTTCTGCCGCTTTTGCTCGGACTTCTTTTCGCCGTACTTGAATTTGGCGGTAGAGTTCTTTGGCTTTTTCAATCCGTTCTTTGCAGCCTTGCATTTGACCCCAGCGCTGATTTCCCTGACGCAGCAAAGCGGCTTGCCGCTCTTGGGCGGCTTGAGCTAAATCGAGCCTTTGAGCAGCTTTAGCTTTGTTGATGCGATCGTTCCAGCGCTGAATTTCTTGAGCGGCGGAGAGAATTTCGGCTTGCAGTTTTTTCTCTTGTTTTTGGATATCGAGAATCAGTCGCAGGGTGTCTTCTTCTTGTTCCTTCAGTTGTTCTTCTATTGCCTGCAATTCCAGATGGGGATTGCTACGCAAAAATTCTTCTAATCTGGTTTCTAGAAAGCGGCTGAAATCATCAAATAAGCCCATTTTTTATAATTCCTCAGTCATCAGTTATGAGTCATTAGTCATTGGTCATGAGTTATTAGTCATTGGTTATTAGTCACTGGGGATATATTATCGATTCTGAGTTGTTAGTTATAGCAGAAAAAAGTTCGGTAACTAATTGGGAAGCGATTTAACGGATAGAATCAAGAAGCAATAAAAGCAATGGTTTCAACAATTAAGAACGTCTTGGCGGTTCCTATATTATAACTGTTTTCACTGCTCGTGATATACAGCCCGATCGCTGCCCATTACTGATTACCTATGACCTAACTCATAACTAATGACTGATGACTAATGACTGATAACTGATGACTGATTAGAACTTTTGGCCGACAAAAACCGATCGCACATCTCCTCCCTTGCGGATAACGGCTTCTTGATTTTTGATTTCTGCCAGCGTCCAACCGCTAGCGCCAATGCTTTCGCCCACATAAATTCTGCGGGCTACGCCGTCTACTTCAAACAAAGCAGCCGATCGATCGCCCAGCTCCAAAATCCCTACCAACGTGTGCGCGGAAGTCGGGGCGCTGCTGACGGCCGGTGCGGATTGCTCCGGCGCGGGCGCGGATTGCTGGGCTGGGGGCGCTGGTGCCGGTTCGGTTTCGCGAGCCAAAATCTTTGGCTGGGGAGACTCCGAGGGGGAAGGGGAAGCAGCGAGGGGATCTCGACTGCCTGCAGCGGCGATCGCACGACCGGAGGCTGGGGCCGCCGGCGATGGGGACACTGCGGTGGTTTGAGGAGCCGCCGGAGCAGCAGCTACCGGAGCAGCCGGAGCCACAGTCACCTGAGCGGGGGGAGGGATGACTACAACTTGGGGTGCTGGTGCTCCCGGCTGCGAGGCAGCTTGTTCGAGGGCATTAGCAATGCGGTTGACTGCTGTCGAAAGACCTGCAGTGGCTGGTGGCGCGCCGGAAATTGGAATGCTCGGCAGCGTCCCTGGGGTGGGGGCTCCGGGAACTCCTGCAAGTTGGGAGTTAGCTTGGGGTGCTTTTTTTTGTTCGATCGCGTCTAGCGAGCGCTGCACGTATTCTACAAAGGGGGTGTCTGGTGCTGTTTTTCCACTTGCTGCGGGTGTCTCTGGTGCGGGGGCGGCGGGCAAGCGCACCAGTCCCGACCGGCTTGCGAGCCATAACCCCATGACTAGCAGCAGCGACCCACATGCTGCTCCCAGCAGGATTCTGTCGAAGGATTGTTTGGACTGCTGTTTTTTGGCTGTTTCTAGGGCGACTTGACGGGCGATGGCTTCTACGTCTTTTTCCGCCCCCTGCGGCTGGGGGGGTGCCAACTGCGACAAAACTATTTGAGGTACAGAGATCGACTTGAGCGCCACGAATTCAGGCTGCACGGGTTCCGATGGCAGTCCGCCGCTGCCGTCGAATGCTCTATCGACTCCTTCAAACAGTTCGTCCATCAACTGGTCGGCGTAGGACTCTACCGCCACTGCTTCGGCTGGCACTGTTTCGACGGTCGCAACCACGGAGATCGGATCGGACGCTGATTCCAAAGACATCTGTTTGGCGATTACTTTTTGAGGCATAGTTTTCTCTGATTCGCGCTGCTCGACAACCCTGAGACTGTTAACTTTTGACTTCTACAGGATACTTGTGATGTTGACCAATTCTTGGCTCAGGACAGGTCAATTGTATCTCACTCATCACCATATTTTTAGTCCTCGGCCAACTTACTTTGCCCGCTCGACTTTTTTTTTAACTGTTTTGGGCCTTTTAGTCCCTGTTTGCTGCTGCCAGTCTTATTTTTGCTTAAGCTGACTTTACCGCATATTCTACTGCTTTTGTCAACCCACCCTCCGGGTCTTCACAGTTTTTGACATACAGCTTTACTTGAGGCTCGCAAAAAAAGCGGTTTTTTTGGTGCTGTTTCCGATCGCATTGCAGCTTTAACAACGATTTTAGACTTTTACCAGTCTTAAGTTTGTTTGTCAGTTTGCTGGACAGTAGTAACAAGAAACCGATCGTATAACTTTAATACCATAGCTTCATCACACTTAGGTAATAAATTGTCAAATCTTGCCAAATCCTCGGCTAAATAAGCATTGTTACTAATATTTTTTTTACAGCACTATTTGTCATATAAAAAGAAAAAAATATTGAAATTTGTCAATATATATTCGTTTCAGCCAGAAAATTTTTCAGCCATAATTTTTCTAGCTCCTGTCATTTTGGGCAGGAGCTAAACACAACACTCGGACAACCTAAATTAACCCACCCGTTCCGCCAACTCCAACCAGCGCTCAGTCGCCCGATCGATCTCCTGCGTCAACTGAGCCAAACGATCCGATAACTTCTTCATCTCTGCAAACCCGCTGGGAGCATTGTGAGACAAAATCTTCTCAATGTCTTCTTTTTCAGCTTCCATCTGCGGAATTTTACTTTCTAATTCTTCGTATTCCCGCTTCTCATTAAAGGAAACTTTGGTAGTTTTTTGAGGGGAATTGGTAGATTTTGAATTGTTAGATTCAGCGGTGCGTGTCAGTTTTTCTTTTTCTTTTTGTCCTTGGATTTCCTTAGCTTCTTCGGCTTTCTTGTAGTCTAAATACACCGAATAATTGCCGGGATACAAACGCAAATTGCCGCCCGGTTCTAAGGCGAAAACCATGTCGATCGTGCGATCGAGAAAATAGCGATCGTGGGACACCACAATCACGCAGCCGTTAAAATCTTCGAGATAATCCTCCAAAACCGCCAAAGTCTGCACGTCTAAGTCGTTTGTCGGTTCGTCCAAAATCAGCACGTTCGGCGCACTCATCAGCACTTTCAACAGAAATAATCGGCGCTTTTCCCCGCCCGAAAGTTTGTTAATCGGTGCATACTGTTGGTTCGGTGGAAACAGAAACTTTTCCAACATTTGAGAAGCGGTAATGATTTCCCCATCCGCCGTTTGCACTAATTCCGCCACACTTTTCAAGTATTCAATAACTCGCTGGTCTTCGTTGGGCGTCAAATCCTCGGAATGCTGGTCAAAATAACCGATATGAATGGTTGTGCCAATTTCGACAGTACCCGAATCCGGCTGAATGCGTCCGGTGATGATATCCATCAGCGTCGATTTTCCCGCACCGTTGCTGCCAATAATTCCTATCCGGTCTTCGGGTGTGAAATTGTAGGTAAAATTTTTAATTAAAGTGCGATCGCCATAGGCTTTACAGATATTCAGTAACTCAATCACCTTCTTACCAATCCGGCGGCCCGCTGTCGCAATTTCGACTTTGCCGTTGGCTGTTTTGAACTCCTGGGCTCGCATATCTTTAATGCGATCGATCCGAGCTTTTTGCTTGGTACTCCGCGCCTTTGGCCCGCGTTTGAGCCATTCCAATTCGCGCCGCAATACACCCGCGTGTTTGCGAACACTGCTGGCGGCCGATTCTTCAGCTAAGGCTTTTTTCTCCAAGTAATAAGCGTAATTGCCAGAATAATTGTAAAGGTCGCCGCGATCGATCTCTAGGATGCGATTGGTAACGCGATCGAGAAAATAGCGATCGTGCGTAATCAGCAGCAAAGCACCGCGATAGCCGTTCAAATAGTTCTGCAACCACTCCACAGACAGCGCATCCAAGTGGTTTGTCGGTTCATCCATTAGCAACACATCGGGCTCGGACAACAAGGCCGTTGCTAAGGCAATTCGCTTGCGGTAGCCGCCGGACAAGTCGGCAATTTTCGCATCAAAATCCTCAATCCCCAACTTGGTCAAAATCAATTTGGCCTTGGTTTCCAAATCCCACGCATCCACCTCATCAATGCGTTCAGACACCGCAGACAGACGCGCCATCAACTTGTCTGTATCGCCTTTGCCGTGAGACAGTTGATCGGAAATTTCCTCGTATTCCCGCACTAAAGCCATTTGTTCGCCACTGTCGGCAAATACTTGCTCTAAGACAGTGTGATTTTCGTCTAAATCCGGCTGTTGGGGGAGATAAACAATTTTAGACCCTGGATTGACCCAGCGATCGCCAGAGTCGATCGACTCCATACCCGCAATCATTTTCAGCAGCGTTGATTTCCCGGAACCGTTAGTGCCGATGAGTCCGACTTTATCGCCTTCATCGAGGCTGAAGCTGGCATCTGTCAAGAGTTCCTTGATGCCGAAGTCTTTTTTTATCGATCGCAGAGTAAAAATAGTCATCTGTATAGAAAGTCATTTACCAGTCCGTTATATCTATGATATCAGAGAACTTTCTTTTGAGCGTCCACACTTACATTTGAGTCTCTATTTATATGCTGAAGCAGCATTATCAAAAACTTATTAGCTTGCAAAAATTTTAGTTCAAATGATATAATCACTTTCAGTAAATGTATCCTGTAAAATACCCATGTCAGAAGAACCGATTTGGATTGTTACTCGTGAAGATTCCGAAGATGAAATCATAGAAGGAGCAAAAGGTTGGGGAGAAGACACAGCTAAAAAGGTTAGTGCATTAATGCCAAAACCTGTCGATCCTGAAAAGCTGAAATACGAGTGGAACCGGACAATGCGAGTTGTGTGGCAGTTGATCCAGGAATCTGAAAAGGAGGCCAGTGGCAATTTGGGGATGCAATTGGATGAGGTTACGTTGGCGATCGAGATTAATGGTAAGGGACAAGTAAACATCATGGGGGCTTGCAGTAGTGAAGCCAATGGTAAAGGTGCAATAACTCTCAAGTTCAAGCGGGCTGAATCGAAATAAAATGTCGAACAATTGGGCGATCACGATCGGTGTCAATTATTATGAACATCTTCCTGCGCCAAAACATTTAAAATATGCCGTGCGCGATGCAGATAGCGTCAAAAACTTTCTGTGTAACCAAGCTGGGTTTTCTCGTGACAACGTTATCCTCTGTTCTGATGATTCTGAACCTATTGGCAACAGGAAAATACCAACTCATCCAACTCGTTCTAATCTAAGACGGTTGTTACGTGATGAAATTGTAAGTGCTAAAGGAGCAGATAATTTATGGTTATTCTTTAGTGGCCACGGGATGCTTGGCAGAGATAATCACGATTACCTAATTCCACGCGATGGTTATTCCAGAGATTTAGAAGAGACAGCGATTTCTATCGACTTTGTAACTCGCTGTTTGATGAATTGTCAAGCTAGAAATGTTGTACTAGCTCTGGATATGTGTCGCGACAAAAATACAGATGGCAGCAAAGGGGTTGGCGATCTAGGAACTGACACAGCAAAGTTAGCAAAGCAACGAGGAATTATCACTATTTTTTCATGCGATCCAAGTGAGAGATCTTATGAGATTACTGAGTTACAGCAGGGTGCATTTACTTATGCGTTATTGGAGGGTTTGACCAATCATAAAACACCACGCTCTTTAGAGCAATACTTACAACAGCGTGTGCCACAACTTAACCGCAATCATGGAAAACCCGATCAGTTTCCACAGATTAGTGTCAATTATACAAACTTGTCTGATTCTCCTTTGTTGCTAGAGTTAGGTCAACAGGCATCCTTAAGGGATACTAGGAATCTCGGAGAAAAAGTATCTATCCCGCCTGCTTCCAGAGAAAATGCCAAGGATTTCAGCTATTCACCGAGCGATAAATTAGTCAAACCACTAATTCCCGGTACTGCCCAATTTGCATTTGAAGTTGTAACAGTTGATTTCCAAGGTATAAAGAAGAGTAGCCACTCCGATCAAACCCAGCAATTAACTGAGGAATTAGGTAATGGTGTGACATTAGAAATGGTCGTAATTCCAGGAGGAACATTTTTGATGGGTTCACCAAAATCTCAACCAAAATCTGCTTCTGCTAATGACGAACCTCAACATTCCGTAACAGTCCAACCCTTTCTGATCGGCAAGTACCCAATAACTAAAGCACAATGGAAAGAAGTTGCTTCTTTGCCAGAAGTACGTCAAAATCTAAAACTTCGCCCATCCCGCTGCGGAGGCAAAAGTCACCCTGTTACCGAAGTTTCCTGGCATGATGCCGTTGAGTTTTGCGATCGCTTATCTCAAAAAACAGGTTGCGAATATCGTCTTCCTACCGAAGCAGAGTGGGAATATGCCTGTCGTGCTGGAACCACAACTCCTTTTCACTTTGGCGAAACTATCACAACAGAATTAGCCAATTACGATGGTAGTTGCAGATATCATTCGGAGCCTAAAGGAATCAGTCGAGGAAAAACAATTCCTGTCGGAAGTTTTCAATTAGCTAATGACTTCGGTTTATTTGATATGCACGGTAATATTTGGGAATGGTGTTTAGACTATTGGCACGATAATTACGATAATGCGCCTATAAACGGATCGGCCTGGTTGGCTAGCAGCCAGAATCAAACTCGTGTAATACGAGGTGGTTCCTGGCGTAATGAGCCGCGCCTATGTAGTTCCACTTCCCGTCTAAAGGGTGATGCAAATCGTGGATTTAATGACACCGGCTTCCGAATTGTTCGTTCTTTGTCCAGAAGCTAGGACAAAAATCAAAATTTAATTTACTATACTTATTTTTTCTATGCCATTTCATCATCTGGATAAGATTTACTTGTGCTAGAATACTCATTATTCTTTTCCCTAGATAAAGTTTTATGAGGTTCCTGTGCTGAAGGCACTCTATCAAATATTTCAAAGGGAGGAATATTCTTTAAATCTCCAGTTTCTTTAGATATTTCATATATAGCTTGCTTAATTTCATCCAAAGAAACTCGGAAAAATTCTCGGTTAGTATTAAGTTTATTTACTCTACGATCTCGAAACCGCTCATGCAATAGTTTCTCTATATGTAATCCATTTTCTGAAAATATTTTGGCATGAACATTAAATGGAAATGGAACTGCACGGTTTATATCGCTGATAAACCCATCTAAATTTTTTCTATTCATTCCTATCCTGTAAATATCCTTATCTTTAAAAGAATCAACATTAGAAATAATATATAGAGTGCCTGAATTGAGCTTTTGATAACGTGAAACCGCTTTTTCTTCCTCACTATTAGCCTGAGCTACTTGTTTTTCTAACTGCTGGATTTGGGATTGATATTCTTGTAGCTGGATGCCTACACTTTGTTGCATTTCCAAACGTATTTTTTCGATTTCTTGCTGATATTGTATCTTTTTCTGCTGAGCATTTTCAGCTTCTTGTTTGGCTTTTTTGATTTTTTCAATTACACGACGCTCGTCATTTTCTATCTTTTTTTGTTCCTGCTCTTCTTGTTCTATTTGTTTTAATTCATATGTAAGCTGTAACTCTTTTAAGCACCAATCATAGTAGGAGTAAGAAATCTCAACCTCAGCAATTTTTGACATTTTATTCAACCTTAAATATTGATTTTTTAGTATTTTTTCTCTGGCGTATATATTCTTATGATTGAGCTTGTTAATAGCATATTCACACTCATTTTTAAAAGTTTCTAAAAGTAATATTTTATAGGCACTTATCAAGTTTTGTCCTTGTTCTTCGTTCCCTTGAAGAGTCCAGTTTTTATTACTGATACTCACAACAGCTTTACCATTGTCTTCCATGCTTTTCTGCTCTGACCGAATTTTTTTGAGGTGAGTTTTATAGTCCCGAGAATGTATAAAGTCATATAGAGGTTCGTAAAAAGCCCAGGATTGGATTAACTTTTCTTCCTCCAAACTGCGTAATTTGTGTTGTAGTCTGTTCTGCTGAAGTTTGAGTCGTATCAATGTCGCAGTTAAGACGCCTATCACTATTACGAGGAGTGTTGACAACATGAGATTCACTAGCTCTGCTGAAATACGTTATTAATCAGTTTAGACTATTTTAGAGAAGCTGTTGGCGGACGGTCGCAAGTCGCTAGTGTTGAGTTCGAGCCTATAGCGTTTTTCACAGCTATGAGGTACACTTAGTAAAGTAAAACTATTGAGAGGAAAATCATCAATGCAACCGTAT
>NZ_JAUBQN010000105.1:0-2079 GCF_036701295.1 Microcoleus harperi Pol14_C6
CCGCTTTTATCAACAAGGTATGCGGGCTGCAACCCTTATACAGTCTATTTCGTAGACCTCTTTGTCACCCCCCCAGCTTCCCTGGATACTGTTTCCAAAATGCAGCTTTCAGTAATCTCTAGTTTTAGACAGTAACTTGGAAAGCCAGTCTGCTGCAAAATCTCCTCAATTCGATTGAGTAGGTTTACTTGCTTAAGCTGCACGGGGGAAAGATTGACATTAATCGCCAAAGGAGGTGTTTGGGGAAACTGTTGCTGCCAAATACTGATCTGGTGACAAGCTTCCCGCAAAACCCACCACCCTAGTTCATTGATCAAACCAGTTTCTTCCGCCACAGGGATAAACTCGGCAGGCGGGTAGATCGTCCCAGATGAGTGATGCCAGCGCACCAAAGCTTCAAAGCCACTCAGTTGCCCGGTAGAAAGCGAGACAATTGGCTGGTAGTGAACGCAAAATTCTTGTAGCGCGATCGCCCTTCTCAAGTCGTTCTCCAACTGCAAGCGCGTCATCGCCACAGTTTGCATCGCTGGAGCGAAAACTTCGTAACGCCCTCTGCCTTGAGCTTTAGCATAATACATTGCGAGATCCGCATCTCTAAGCACGTCTTGTGGGCGATCGTAACCCATTGTGCTAACGATAATTCCAATGCTGATCTCGGTAAAGACTTCATAATCATTCAAATTAAACGGCTGTCTTAATTGATTTTGGATGCGTTCAGCCACCCTGTTTGGTTCATCAATATCTTTAATATCTTCCAGCAAGATCACAAATTCATCTCCTCCAAACCGCGCAACTGCATCTGTATGGCGTAAACAAACTTGCAGTTGACGAGCAACGCTTTTTAGTAATTGATCTCCAACCAAATGTCCGAGGCTATCATTCACTACTTTAAAGCGATCTAGGTCAATAAATAGCACCGCATATAGATAATCTTCACGTCTGTATGACAAGTCGATCGCCTGTTGCAGCCGATTCATAAACCAAGCGCGGTTAGGCAACTCCGTTAGCGCATCGTGAAAAGCATCATGTCCTAATTTTTCTTCCCTTTCCAACAACTGAACTTGAGCTTGTTGAAGCTCATTGTAGGCTTTTCTAAGTTCAGCCATTTGAGAAGCCACCCGTTGCTCTAACTCAGAAGTGAGTTTCTGCAAGGCGGCTTCCGCCTCTTTTCGCCTTTCAATTTCCTGTTTTAGAACCACATTTTGCTCTTCCAGCGTCTTGGTCAAATTTCGCAGTCTCAGGTGTAGTTGCACGCGGGCTAGGACTTCCTCTTGCTGAAAGGGTTTGGTGATATAATCTACTGCCCCCATTGACAGACCTTTAACCTTATCCACGCGATCCGTAAGAGATGTCATAAAAATCACAGGGATATCTTTCGTTGCCACCGATGCTTTTAAGCGGTAGCAGGTTTCAAACCCATCTATCCCCGGCATCATCACATCTAACAATATGATATTTGGCGAAACTTCTTGTAACTTCTCAATAGCACTTTCCCCATCCTTAGCCACTAAAACCTTGAAGCCTGAATCCTTTAAAAAATCGAACAGAAGTTTTAGGTTATTCGGGTTATCGTCAACAATTAAAATTACATTGTCTTTTTGGTTGATCATTTTATTTCCCAAAATGTTTTTTTACAAAAGCTAGTAATTCTTTTTCTTCAAAATTTTTCGAAAATTGCAAGATTTTATTAGCAAAGGGTAGATAGTTGCAGTCTATCTGCTTTAGTCTATTGGCTTCCTGTTCAACCACTTCAATATCGCCGATCCGAGCTGCATTAAATAGCGCTACCAGCTCTGCTGATGGCGGTATTACAATATCACCACTGTGAACGTTTAATAAATCAGTGAAACCTTCCTGCTCTGCGTTCGCCAAATCCGCAGGTTGGTCGTAAATCCATTCTATTTGTAAGTATTTTTTTAATACTTCTAGCAAGTCTTCTACTTGGACAGGCTTTGACAGGAACTCGTTACAACCTGCTTCTTGGCTATTTTGCCGATCCAAGTTATATCAGGTTCGGATAATTAGTTATAATTAAGGGCAGCCGATTCACAGGGAGGCCAAACCCCCTATGCCAAAAAA
>NZ_JAUBQN010000063.1:0-19399 GCF_036701295.1 Microcoleus harperi Pol14_C6
GGTGGTCGAAAATCTAGAAGTTTCAGAAACGGTAGAGTCGATCGAGCATTCTCAACCAGAACAGGTGGTCGAAAATCTAGAAGTTTCAGAAACGGTAGAGTCGATCGAGCATTCTCAACCAGAACAGGTGGTCGAAAATCTAGAAGTTTCAGAAACGGTAGAGTCGATCGAGCATTCTCAACCAGAACAGGTGGTCGAAAATCAGCCGGTTGTTTCAGAAACGGTAGAGTCGATCGAACATTCTCAACTAGAACCGATTGTCGAAAATCTGCTGATTGTCGAAACAGTAGAGTCGATCGAGCATTCTCAGCCAGAACAGGTTGTCGAAAATCTAGAAGTTTCAGAAACGGTAGAGTCGATGGAGCATTCTCAACCAGAACCGATTGTCGAAAATCTAGAAGTTTCAGAAACGGTAGAGTCGATCGAACATCCTCAACTAGAACAGGTTGTCGAAAATCTGCTCATTGTTCAAATGGTAGAGCCGAGCGAGCTTTCTCAACCAGAATCAGAACCGATTTTAGATTCACCAAAGTCGAGCGAGCTTTCTCAACCAGAACCAGAACCGATTTTAGATTCACCAAAGTCGAGCGAGCATTCTCAACCAGAATCAGAACCGATTTTAGATTCACCAAAGTCGAGCGAACTTTCTCAACCAGAACCAGAACCGATTTTAGATGCGCCAAAGTCGAGCGAACTTTCTCAACCAGAATCCCAACAAGTTGTAAAAAATCGGCCACTTAAAAAAAAGCCACAACCGAGTAGCGATTCTCGGATCGAACAGTCGCCTATGACCAAAAAGCGGCAAATAGAAAGGAAGCAAAAGGATAGCAACGACAGCGAAACACCACCCGCAGGCGACTCAGAATGAACCAATTACCAATAGCCAATTACCCATTCCCAATTCCTAAAGGTTAGTAATGATTAGTAATATTGTCGCAATTTACCGCAAAGAACTACAAAGCTATTTTGCATCGCCATTAGCCTATGCCATCGCAGCAGTCTTTTGGCTAATCACCGGCTACTTTTTGATAGCCATCCTCCTAGCCCCCGACGGGTTAATTCCCCAAATCGGCCAGCGAGACCAAATGGGAATTACCGAACCTCCCATCGACGTAGCCTACGAATTTCTGCAACTATTTCTGCGAATCATGGGTTCCCTTTCCTTGTTCGTACTACCCGCACTCTCAATGGGACTTTACGCAGAAGAACGCAAACGTGGAACCTTAGAACTATTAGCCACATCGCCCTTAACAAACTGGGCAGTTGCTACCGGCAAACTCCTCGGTGTTTTAACATTTTATACCACCATGTTGGTGCCCCTGCTGTTCTGCGAGGCGATCGCCCTCAGTTCCTCAACCCCACCCGTACCCCCCGGAGTTCTTCTGCTAGGACACGGCGGCTTAATCTTACTAGCAGCAGGAGTATTGTCCCTCGGAATGTTTATTTCCTCCCTCACCGACAGCACAATTTTATCCGCCATCCTCACCTTCACTCTAGTATTATTTCTGTGGGTGATCGATGCAGTCGCCGTCAGTATCGGTGGCCCCTTCGGAACAGCATTAGGACATTTGTCACTCCTAACAAATTACACCAATCTTGTCAAGGGAGTTTTCGATACCAGCAGTTTAATTATGTTTGCCAGTTACATCATTTTAGGAGTATTTCTGACCGCCCAATCCATCGATGCCTTGCGATATCAGCGTTCTTAAAAAAATTAGGAAAGGCAGAGACAGAAAAGGTTATTTTTGCCGAAGTAAAGACAAGTAAAGAGCCAAGGGAAGGTTATTTTTTCCCTGTGAATCATTCTACAAAATACCTCAAACAATGAGATTTATCAATCCAAAAATCGACTTTGCGTTCAAAAAAATATTCGGTTCCAGCGACAGCAAAGACATCCTGATTAATTTTTTAAACGCCATCCTTTATGAAGCACAGCCTGTCATCGAAGACTTAGAAATAATCAACTCCCAACCAGAACCTCAAACTCTTGCAACCCAAGACACACAGCTAGATGTCAAAGCCATAATTAACGGCGACAGAATCGCCCTAGTTGAAATTCAACTCCTCAACGTGCCTTCGTTTGGGAACAGAGTTTTGTACAACGCTGCCAAAAGCTACAGCCAGCAATTAACAGGAAAAGAACGCTACGAAAGACTAAAAACAGTAATTTCTTTAAAAATTGCCGACTTTGAAATGTTTGAAAATCAGCCAGAATTTTTGTCGCGGTTTGTTTTCCAAGAAAAAGAGCAACAGTTTGACTATCCCGATACTGAAATAGAATTAGTATTTATCGAACTGCCAAAATTTAGCAAGGAATTAGCAGCATTAGAAACAACTGCTGACCAATGGATTTACTTTCTCGAAAATACCAGCACTCTGGAGACAGTACCAGAAACATTGAGGGCTGTACCCGAAATTGATAAAGCTTTTAGCATTGCCAACGAGGACAACTTCACTCAACAAGAATTAAATGAATTGCACAACCAAGAACTGTGGATTCAAGACCAGCAGATTGCCATAGATGTAGCAAGAGAACAGGTGACAAAAACCGCTCAACTATCGTTAATATTGCGTCAGCTAGTGCGGCGTTTAGGCACAATACAACCGGAAACCGAAAACTGCATCCGTCAATTAGGTATACAGGAATTAGAAGAACTAGGAGATGCCGTGCTGGATTTCAATAAACCGTCCGATTTAACAGCATGGTTGCAGGCTAATGCGATATAGAATAACATCCTCGACCAGGCAATTTTTCCCTCAATATTTACCCTATGAAAATTAGCAAAACAAATTGGAAATACGTTTTTTTGCTGGGCCCTCTCCTCATCGCAGCGGGGGTAACAGCAGCACTTGTATCTGGAGTATGGGACCCCCTGACAGTCGGTTTAGTTATTGCCGGAGCAGTGACGATCGCACTTTGGCTGCTATATTTGAGTTACGAACAAAGCTTTTGGGGGCAGCGTTCCACTCAAGCCAGCACTAACGCCCTGATTGCCACCCTCGCCGTCTTTGTGATTCTCGGAGTGATTAATTTTATAGCCGTTCGCTATCCCCTCCGTATTGACTTAACCGAAAGCCAACAATTTACCCTCGCCCCCCAGACTCAACAAATACTGCGAAACCTGCAACAAACAGTCAAAGTTTGGGTATTTGACCCCATCCAAAACCCGCAAATCAAAGAATTGTTGCAAAGCTACAAACGCGAGGGAGGCGAAAAGTTCCAATTTGAGTTTGTTGACCCGCAGGCACAACCGGGAAAAGCGCGGGAATTTAGTATTACTAGCATCGGAGAAGTTTACCTGCAATCCGGAGACAAAAAACAGGTCCTGCAAAAAGGTGGCACTGCTTTTGGTAGCGACCCAAATCAAGGGCTTTCAGAGATAAAACTTACCAATGGCTTAGAAGAAATCCTGAGCACTCGCGTTGCTACAGTTTACTTTTTGCAAGGCAAAGGAGCCCGCCCGATAAAGGAAGGTCAAGGCGGAATTCAGCAAGCTGAAAAAGCTCTGAAAGATAAATACTACAACGCCCAAACGCTGAATTTGACCGAACGAAAAGAAGTGCCAGAAGATGCAGATGCTTTAATCGTTCCGGGGCAGGACAAACCTTTTTCCGATACAGAAATTAAAGCACTAAGAGCTTATCTCGATCGCGGCGGCAGTTTATTGTTAATGGTAGATCCGGCAACTGATACCGGATTGGACAAAATGCTGCAAGAATGGGGCGTAAAACTAGACACCCGCTTGGCAATTGATGCTTCGGGCACTGGTCAAAGATTTGGCCTGGGCCCCACGGTTCCGACAGTCAGGCGCTACGGCGAACATCCGATTACTCAAAGTTTTGGCAACGGTATTTCATTTTATCCATTTGCGCGTGCTTTGGAAACCTCGCCAGTAGAAGGGATAGAGGAAAAACCGCTGATTTGGACGAGTCAGGAAAGTTGGGCGGAAAGCGATTTGACGACTAAGAAATTGGAGTTCGATCAAAAGACCGATCGACAAGGCCCGCTATTATTAGGTGTAGCTTTAGTTCGATCGTCCACTGACAGCACTCCCTCAAAGCCCTCACCTTCACCAACACCAACACCAACACCCGTCACGCCCTCACCCCAAGCATCGCCCACAACATCACCGTCGCCGATAAATTCACCATCACCGATAACTGCGCCATCACCGACAACATCACCGTCGCCGACAACTTCCCCATCGCCGACAACTTCCCCATCACCGACAACATCACCATCGCCGACAACTTCCCCATCACCGACAACTTCCCCATCACCCATAGATTCACCATCGCCGACAACATCACCATCACCCATAGATTCACCATCGCCGACAACTTCGCCAACAGCTTCCCCAATCAGCTATTCAGTGATTGTCTCGCAAGAAGCAACGCCTCCAGCATTACCGACGACTTCGCCAACACCGGCAGCATCTCCCACAGCATCGGCAGAAAGTTCGCCAACACCAACACCTGCAGCATCTCCCACAGCATCTCCCAGTCCAACCGCAACTCCTTCCGCGCCTTCAACTCCTAGAAAAACATCGCGAATGGTAATAATTGGCACATCTCAATTTGTGACTAACGGTTGGTTTGACCAACAACTCAATAGCGACGTATTTCTCAATTCAGTCAGTTGGTTGAGTAAACCAGACCAGCAAAGCTTTTCTATCAGTCCGAAAAAAGCTACCAACCGCCGTATTAACATGACGACCATCCAAGTAGGATTGCTGGTGTTAGCTTGGCTAATTTGGCCTTTACTCGGACTGGGAATTGGCGGCGCTATCTGGTGGAAGAGAAGATAAGTTCGCCAACAAATTCTCTAAGGAATTTAACGGATTTATTTGCCTCTTTCTGGTTTTTCCACCGCTTACCCATTACCAATTCCTAATTCCTAATTCCGTAAGGTGCGCCCGGTCGCGCACCTTACCCATTGTCAATTCCTAATACTTCGGCTACGCGAGCGTACAAGTTCGTAATTCCTAATTTTCCTAGGGTGCGTCTCTTACCAATTGCCCATTCCCCATTCCCCATTACCATGCCGAATTCCCTGTTACTATGAAATTGCAGAAAAATACATTAGTATTGATAGCCGTCGCGCTGAGCATGACGGGGTTGGTTGCTTTGTTCGAGATCCAAGTATCTCCGAAACAGGAAGCCGCTAAGGAAGAAAAACAGAAAATTTTTGCTTTTAAGTCCGATCGCGTACAATTCTTTACAGTCAAAACTCCCGAAAAAATATTGACTTTTGAACGAGTTTATGCTACAAAAGGAGGCAAGTCTAGCTGGGAAATGAAATTGCCAGTGCAAGCACACGCGAGTCAGGCATCGGTGGATTTTTTGCTCGACAGGCTGGCAACAGGAAAGAGCGATCGCACGATTAATATTACTGCTGCTCAACTGCCCGAATTCGGTCTCGACCAACCCCAAGCTACAGTCACAGTAAAACTGGACAACCAGGAAACTCACCGCCTAGTTTTAGGCAAAACAGACTTTAGCGGCCGCTTCTTGTACGCTCAAGCCAATCCGCCGGAAGCGCCCCCTCAAAATTCAGCCGAAAATTTGCCCGTGCTGCTAGTACCTTTTGACTTTAAAAATGCCACTCAGCGACCTTTGTCAGAGTGGAAAAAAGCAGAAGCACCCAAAACAGAGAAACCGCAAAAACCCTCTCCCACGCCAAGTCCTGAGAATCAATAGATCGCCGATCGATCTGAGATGTTGCACCATTCTCAATAAGCCTTTTATGAAGAGGCAAGATGCCTGTTCCACAAAGAGTGCATTTTCTTGTGGAACAGGCCCGAAAGCCTGTTGCTGACAATGGTGCGCTCTGGGATAAAATTTAAAGAACAAATCCCAAAACCTGTTACATCCAACATTCCTCATCTAGAATACAGAAAAGTCTAAACTTAAACTGTATTTAAGTGGCGTGCATTACCCCCAGGAAAGGGCGAATATGTTTCAGACAGCACTCAACCAAGGTACGACAGCAACGGATACAGCGCTTGACGTTGAACTCCGCAAGGTCTTTAAGGTATTTAACGGCGAAACCGCAGTCCGCGGAGTTGACCTCAACATCCGCCGAGGAGAATTTTTTAGCATCCTCGGACCCAGTGGCTGCGGCAAGACTACGACGCTGCGCTTAATCGCTGGGTTCGAGACTCCCTCGGCGGGCGAATTGATGATTCGGGGCCAGTCGATGACCAACACTCCAGCTTACCGCCGTCCGGTAAATACTGTTTTTCAAAGCTACGCTTTGTTCGGACACATGAATGTCTGGGACAATATCGCTTTTGGATTGCGGATCAAAAAGCTGGGGAAAGCAGAAATTGAAGAACGGGTACGGGAAGTTTTGCAATTGGTGAAAATGGAATCTTTCGCCAACAGGTTTCCCGGTCAAATGTCGGGCGGCCAGCAGCAGCGGGTGGCTTTGGCGAGAGCTCTGGTAAATCGACCGGCGGTTTTACTGCTGGACGAGCCCTTGGGTGCTCTGGATTTGAAGTTGCGGAAGCAGATGCAGTTGGAACTGTCGAATTTGCATCAAGAATTGGGTTTGACTTTTGTGATGGTGACTCACGACCAAGAAGAGGCGATGAGTCTGTCTGACCGGATTGCGGTGATGCACGAGGGGAGGATTGAGCAAATTGGCTCTCCTGAAGAAATTTATGAGTGCCCGCAGACGGCTTTTGTGGCCGATTTTATTGGCGATACGAATTTGTTTGGGGGTACGGTAGAATCGATCGACCGATCGACTATCACAGTTCGCACATCAGCCAATCAGAAAATAGTTGTTCAGCAGTCGGATATGTGGAGTGGCGTCACAGGCGACTCTGTGGTGGTCAGCGTCCGGCCCGAAAAAGTATATTTGAATCTCTACCAGCCGGAAGTGTCGGTCAACTGTTTTGAAGGGCGGCTCAAAAATACTATGTATATGGGGACGCACGTTCATTACGTGGTTGAGTTGGCGTCGGGCGATAAAATTACTGTACGCCAGCCAAATACCGGTGGCTCTTTCCCAGACCCGCACACGCCGATTTACGCTTATTGGGGAACTACTGATTGTCTCGCTTTGACCGAGCGAGCCTAATTGGGAAACGAAGGAAGAAGGAAGTTCGGCAACGAGCACTGTACATGATGTAACGAATGTCAAGAAGAAGGAAGAAGGAAGAGGGGGAGAAGGGGAGAATTTCCCCATTACCAATTATTCCTTATTACAAATTCTCAAATCTAAAATCGAATTTCCCAATCCCCAATTCCCCAATTCCCCAATCTAAAATCTAAAATCTAAAATCTAAAATCTAACTGTGCCTCCGACTAACTTACCAATTTCCAGGATTTTCCCGGCTAATTCTACACGCCGTCAGTTCCTAAAAAATTCGGCGGCGACAATTTCCGGTTTAGCTCTTTCGAGTTGTGGCTGGCGACTTGCAGACGTACAATCTGCTCCTCCCGTCAAAGGTGCGGCAGACAAACTTTTCATCTATACTTGGGCAGGCTATACCGATGAAGCTTTGCTCGATCGCTTTGCCGAAAAAACCGGCATTCGCGTAGTGGCCGACGTGTTTAGTTCCAACGAAGAGATGCTGGCGAGAGTTCAAGCCGGTGGCGCCCGCGCCTACAGTATCATTTACCCATCGGATTACATGGTGGTTCAAATGACGGAACTCGGGCTTTTGAGCCCATTAGACCATTCGGTTTTGGGCGGGCTCGATCGGCTAAAAAAACAGTTCCAAAACCCTGTCTATGACCCAGGAAACCGCTACAGCGTGCCTTTGAGTTGGGGAACCACAGGCTTGATTTACAACACCGAACAACTCAAAGAAGCTCCTGAAGATTGGGACTATTTGTGGCAGCATAAACAGGAGTTAGCAAAGCGAATGACGCTGGCGAGTGATGTTCGAGAAGTCATGGGCGCAGCGTTGCGGATGCTGGGCTATTCTCTGAATTCTACGAACCAAGATCAAGTGAAACAAGCTTACGAAAAGTTGGTGGAACTCAAACCGGCGATCGCATCTTTTACTACTGATGCTTGGCGGCCTCAAATGCTGACCGGGGATTTGAAGGTAGCTATGTGTTATTCTTCTGATGCTAATGAAGTAATTTCAGATAACGATAAATTGAAGTATGTCGTCCCCAAAAGCGGTTCTTCTCTGTGGACTGACACTTTAGTAATTCCTCAAGGTGCTCCCAATCCCGAAGCAGCTTATAAATGGATTAACTTTCTGCTGCAAGCCGATGTCGCTGCTTCTTTAGTAGAGCGGCTCAGTTTTTCAACTCCTTCGGAAGATGCTTTTAGTTTGTTGACGCCGGAAGTCCGCGAAAACGAGATTCTTTTCCCTTCGGAAGATATTTTGAAAAAGTGCGAAGGTGTGGCTCCTGTAGGGAAATTTATGGAAGTGTACGATCGCTATTGGACTCAATTAACCAGCGGCTAATCATCAAACCGAGGGCGGGTTTTACACGCAATCTCTAATTATAACCCAATATTTACACAAACTCGCCCCCGCACAGCAGATCGCCCAGTCTATCCGTATTATATCCGCGTTAATCCGCGTTCATCAGCGGTTAAAAACTCAAAAAAATTGATCTATGGCTGTTTCAACTAGAACTCCCCCTCCTATTCCTCCCAATTCTCCATTGAAGGCTGAAACTGTTTCCCCCTGGTCTGCTTGGGCGGGGCCACTGGCATTGTTGGGCCCTTCTGGCTTGTTGCTGCTTTTATTATTAGTCATACCAACTCTGGTGATTTTTCAGCTTAGTTTGGTGCCGAATATTAAACCAGGAGATTTGGTTAATCCTTCGGGAATCGGCAATTACCTGCGAGTGTTTGAGCCGCTGAATTTACAGGTGATGGGTCGATCGCTCTTTTTCGCAACAGGGACTACTATTCTGTGTTTGCTGCTGGGATTTCCCGTCGCTTACTGGATCGCCCTCAATGTCTCGAAAAAGTGGCGGAATTTAACTTTGTTAGGCTTTGTGTTGCCGCTGTGGACTTCTTCGCTGTTGCGATCGTATGCTTGGATTACAATTCTGCGTCCTACAGGGGTTCTCAACTCGCTGCTGGCACTTGTAGGCATTCCTCCTCTGGAATTGCTTAATCAAAGTTCCGCAGTTTTAATCGGCATGGCTTACAGTTATTTGCCTTATATCGTGACAATTCTCTACGCTTCTTTGGAAAAGTTAGACCGCAGGTTGCTAGAAGCATCTCAGGATTTGGGCGCCAATCCAGTGGAAACTTTCTGGAAAGTGACAGTACCTCAGACGATGCCGGGAATTGCTGCGGGTTCTTTGCTAGTATTTATTAGCTGTTTGGGCGATTTTGTCGATCCGGAGTTGCTCGGTGGAGCTTCTAGTATGACGGCGGCTCGTTTAATTTACAATCAGTTTTTGGGGGCGACTCAAAATTGGGGGCTGGGTTCGGCTCTGAGTATGGTGTTAATCTTTGCAGTGAGTATCGGAATTGCCCTTTTGCTGAAATATGGCGATCGTAATGCAATTTAGGATGTTGAAGGAAGAAGGAAGAAGGAAGAAGGAAGAAGGAAGAGGGAAAAAAATAATTCTAATTTTCCCAATTACCAATTACTAATTCCCAATTACGAATTACGAATTACGAATTCCCCATTACCGATTAGCGAGATATGGAAAATACCGCCGACAATCCACAGGAGGAAATACAAGCCGATATGTACTTAAGACCTAAATTTAAGGTTTCTTGGCAGGTAATATTTGCCGTTTTGATGTTTTTTTATATGTACCTGCCCATCCTGGTACTCACATTTTACAGCTTTAACAAATCGCGTTTTAGCGCCGGTTGGGAAGGATTTACTTTAGATTGGTACGTTAAATTATTTAGCGATACGCGGATTTTAGTGGCCCTGAGAAACAGTTTAACAGTGGCTGTTTGTGCAGTTGCAATCTCGGCGGTACTCGGCACTTTGATGGCAGTGGGTTTAGCCCGCTACCGCTTTCCAGGCAAGAGTTTATATCAGGGAGTCTCCTACTTGCCGATTATTATTCCAGATATTGCGACTGCGGTTGCTACTCTGGTATTTTTAGCGGCGTTGGCTATTCCTCTGAGTTTGTGGACAATAGTCGCCGCTCACATTGTGTTTTGTCTGGCTTACATCGCCCTAGCTGTTTCTACTAGATTGGCTGATTTAAACCCGTATTTAGAAGAGGCTGCCTTGGATTTGGGCGCAACGCCTGTTGAAGCTTTTATTCAGGTTTTGCTCCCTCAATTAATACCCGGAATTGTTTCAGGTTGTCTGCTGTCTTTTGTCCTCAGCATGGACGATTTTTTAATTGCGAGTTTTACCGCAGGTAGCGGGACTACAACTCTGCCGATGGAAATTTTTAGCCGGATTCGGACTGGGGTGAAACCTGATATTAATGCTCTCAGCGTGCTGTTGATAGTAGGTTCGGGAGGATTGGCGTTTTTAGCGGAATATTTGCGCGGCCGGGGCGAGCAAAAACGGGCTCATTAGTCATTGGTCATTTGGTTATTAGTCACCAAAAAACCCGGTTTCTCAACGAAACCGGGTTTATGAAGCGGTATGGTGCCAAGTACGAACCCTACAAAATTTCTGCGTCGAGGACCCAATTGCTGCTACTTGGCTGGTAATTTCACTTTAGTAGCCAAACCTAGTGCTTCCAAAACTTGAATTGTCATCCAAGTGAAGTCAACCTCCCACCATTCCATCCCGTGACGCGCAGAGTATTGATAAGCGTGGTGGTTATTGTGCCAGCCTTCGCCGTAAGTCAGGACAGCCACCCACCAACAGTTAGTAGAACTATCCTTTGTTTCGTAGGTGCGGTAGCCAAATTTGTGAGTGGCGCTGTTAACAAACCAGGTGCAGTGATACACCAACACTAAGCGTACAAAAATTACCCATACAACAAACGGCCAGCCTGCTGCTAAGTACAGCAAGACGCCAAACACGATTTGCATCGGGAGAAAGTAGTTTTGCAAAAATTGGTAAAATGGATCGCTCGAAATGTCTTTTGTGCAGCGGGAAATTTCAGCGTGAGCTGGACCTTTATATAGCATCCAGCCGATGTGACTCCACCAAAAACCCTGTTGGGCATTGTGAGGGTCAAGCGCATTTTGGTCAGAGTGGGTGTGGTGCAATCGGTGCAGCCCAACCCAATCAATTATTCCTCCTTGACAGGCAAGAGCTCCGCAAAATGCTAGAAAGTATTCTACGAATTTTGGTGTCTGAAAACTGCGGTGGGTGAGGAGACGATGCCATCCCAGAGTTATTCCCAAACCGCCGGTTATCCAGTGCATGAATACTGTTAAACCCACTGCTGTCCAATTGAAGTTACTGGGTAGCAGTGCGAACAAAGCGCCGATATGAAGTCCTGCTAAACTAATAACGTGCTTCCAATTGTATTGGAGTTTTTCTTCCGTTGCTATTGTCATTCTTTTTTTGATTTCTGATGAGATGCCGGGCTAGATTCACGCATAATAGTTTGGATTGAGCAGTGAACTTTTTTGCTGCACACTTGCCCAAACGAATCAAAAATGAATGAATTATAGATTTAGGATTAGGATGGAAAAAGATTTACGGTTGTATTTTGAAAATAAAAAATTTGGCTGCCAAACACAATTTTTTCTTCCCAATTATATTATAACTGATTCTGGTTTTGGTTGGGTCGATCGCACTAGAAGATGCGAGCTTACTTCAACCCAACCTGTACCCGATCGCAAAAAACAGGATTAGGCATTGGTCACGAGCCATTAGTCCAGACCTGATGACCGACAACCAATGACTAATTGCCGATCGCTATTTTTCTGCTAATTTCACTTTGGTTGCCAAACCAAGGGCTTGCAGAAGTTGAATTGTCATCCAGGTGAAGTCGATTTCCCACCATTGGAGACCGTGGCGAGCCGAGTATTGAAAGGCGTGGTGGTTGTTGTGCCAGCCTTCGCCGTAGGTGAGCAGAGCAACCCACCAACAGTTCGTCGATCCATCGCCCGACTCGTAGGTGCGGTAGCCAAATTTGTGGGTAGCGCTGTTAACCAGCCAAGTGCAGTGGAACACCACCACGATCCGCATAAACACGCCCCAAACCACAAAAGACCAGCCGCCTAATAAATAAAGCAACACACCGAAGACAACTTGGATGGGGATAAAATATGCTTGGAGAAACTTGTATACTGGGTCGTCGCCGATGTCTTTAGTAAAGCGGGGGATTTCAACTCTGATCGGGAGATCCGAGAGCATCCAGCCCATGTGGCTCCACCAGAAGCCTTGATTGGAATCGTGGGGATCTGTTTCGGTGTCGGAATGTATGTGGTGTAACCGGTGCATTCCTACCCAGTCGATCGGACCACCTTCACAGGAAAGGGTACCGCAAATAACTAGAAAATACTCTAGCCATTTCGGTGTTTGAAAACTGCGGTGGGTGACGAGGCGGTGATATCCGAGAGTAATTCCTAAACCACCTGTTACCCAATGCAGAAAGACTGCTAGCCCGACCGCAGACCAGCTAAAATTACCCGGCAGCAAAGCAAATAAAGCACCGATGTGCAGAAAGGCCATAAAGCCTATGACAGGCCAATCAGGAGAAGTTTTTTTGGAAGTTGCAATCGTCATGAATATATTATGTTTACAAACTAGGGGCCGCATCTACGCCATAATGAACAGCGCGCACGCAAAGGGTGAGCGAGGTATAGATGAATAGCGTTTCACGGCTACAGGAAGCAGAACAGGCACTCTTTCAGATTTTTTCTGGTATTGACACTACAGTCAAGCAAAATCTTCAACGAGTCTTAAAAGCTTTTCGCAGCCACCGGGTTGGAGTCCACCATTTTGCAGGGGTTACGGGTTACGGCCACGATGATTTGGGTCGGGAGACTTTGGACGGGGTGTTTGCCGAAGTGGTAGGGGCCCAGGCTGCGGCTGTCCGGGTACAGTTTGTTTCGGGTACTCACGCGATCGCCTGTGCTCTTTTTGGCATCCTGCGTCCTGGTGACGAAATGTTGGCAGTGGCTGGTTCTCCCTACGATACTTTAGAAGAAGTGATCGGCTTGCGGGGGCAAGGTCAAGGTTCACTGCTTGAGTTTGGCATTAGTTACCGTGAGTTGCCTCTAACTGGCGAAGGAAGTTTGGATTGGCAGGCATTGAGCTCTACTATTTCAGCAAAGACTCGCCTGGTTTTTATCCAGCGCTCTTGCGGCTATTCTTGGCGGTCGAGTTTGTCTATTTCTGAGATTGAAAAAATCGTTGCCATAGTCAAACATCAGAATCCTAACACAATTTGCTTTGTTGATAATTGTTACGGGGAGTTTGTGGATGATTGCGAACCTACTGCTGTGGGTGCGGATCTTATGGCTGGTTCTTTAATCAAAAATCCGGGGGGTACGATCGTCCCTGCGGGCGGTTACGTTGCCGGGAGGGCTGATTTGGTGGAGGCGGCAACTTGTCGCTTGACGGCGCCGGGAATTGGCAGCAGCGGCGGCGCAACTTTTGATTTGAATCGGCTGCTGTTTCAGGGTTTGTTTATGGCTCCCGGTGTGGTGGGGGAGGCGATGAAGGGCAATCATTTGACGGCTTATGTTTTTTATAAGTTGGGTTATCGAGTGAATCCTATGCCTTTGGCTAGAAGACGAGATGTGATTCAGGCGATCGAATTCGGTTCTGCTGATAAGTTAATTGCTTTTTGTCGTGCGGTTCAGCAAAATTCCCCCGTCGGTTCCTATTTAGATCCGGTGCCGGCTCCGATGCACGGGTATGAAAGTCAATTAGTGATGGCTGGGGGTACTTTTATTGATGGGAGCACGTCGGAGTTTTCGGCTGACGGGCCTCTGCGGGAGCCTTACGTAGCTTTTTGTCAGGGGGGGACTCATTGGACTCATGTATCGATCGCCCTGGAGGAGGCGATCGAGGCTGTGGGCCCGGCTAAGTAAGTTGTAGGGGCGGTGCGGTATGGGGGCTCCCTGGGTTTGCAGGGTGATTTTTGGGGATTTTTTGACCGCAGATGCAGGCAGATTGACGCTGATGAACGCAGATTAGAAGATGTATCCGGGATCGGCTGCTGGGAGTTGGCTCGCCTTCGATCGCGCCGGAACCGGTACACAGGATCGGAGTTAAAATTAAGATCGCTGTATTTGCGAGTTTACTCCGCATTTTTGAGTGCTTGAATCTCGCCTTGCATAATTCTGCTGACATTGCGCGAAATCTTTTCTATTTCCCAATCCCACCACCTAATTTCTAATAGTTGTGCAACTTCACCATCGCTAAAACGCTGTTTGATTGGATGTGCGGGGTTTCCACCGACAACGGTGTAAGGGGGAATGTCTTTTACTACAACGGATTTGGCGGCTATGACGGCACCGTCGCCGATTTTGACTCCGGGCATAATCAGGGATTCATAGCCGATCCAAACATCATTGCCAATGACGGTATCGCCTTTACTTGGCAGTTCCATTAATAAATTCATGGCTGTTTCCCAACCATTCCCAAAAACAGGAAAAGGATAAGTTGAAATCCCGTCTAGTTTGTGATTGGCACCGTTCATAATGAATTTGACGTTGGTGGCGATCGCACAAAATTTGCCAATAATTAATCGATCGTTTCCGTAGTTATAAAGTACATTTTTTTCAAAGTTTTCTGGATCTATTGGATCGTCGTAATATGAGTAATCGCCCACGATAATGTTGGGGGATTTAATAAAATTTTTGATGAAGCATACGCGCCGCTGATCGGCCATCGGATAAGGTCGGTTTGGATCGGGACCAATTTCTGTCATAAATTTCCATCCTTATTGGTTAAGCTGCTGGATTGATGTAGTGTTAATTCGAGTGAGGTTTGCTTCTGCTTCATTAACATAGAGTAATAGAGTTTGTCAAGTGGTGGGCGAGAAATTTTGGGTCGATCGCCCTGCAAGAAATGAGACAAAATGGTAAAAGCCAACATCCATCCGCGTTCCGAAGCGGTTAAAAATCCCAAATTAATATTAAAGAAGCGATCGCAGTGAGATAATGTATGAGAGTACGAACCTACAAAATAGGTGATACCCAACAAATTGTAAAACAGTTTTACGACACCGTACCCTTGGAAGATGCGATCGCCAAATACAGAGCCGTAGAACCCCCTTCTACTCTGGTGAAAATGGCCTGCGCCTTGGGAATTGGCCTGGGAGATTAACACAGAAGTTACCCAACTTGTACCTTAAAAAAGGTTCGTAGTTGCGCTTGGGCGCTCCGGAGTACCCAAGCGCAACTACAAACCTAGTTCTCTAGCAATTACCGCAGCAGCAATGAGGCGATCGCCTTCAATAATTCCTGACATTCGTCCGCAGTTAACAAGTCATCAGAATTACGAACCAGACACTTATAAATATAATGCGCCGCTTGAATTTGCTCCGGCACTTTGTAGCCTTCCCAAACTTCCTTATTGGGAATAATAAACAGCAAACTTGCCAGCATCTTTTTTTGAAGGATTAGAGAATTAGGGTGAGATTCAAACAGCACCTCGGTTGAACCGGATAAAAAGCGGCGGATCTCAAACCCCGCCGAAGTTATTTCCTGCTTTAAAGCTTGTAAAAAAATATATTGATAAACCGTAATTAAGCTATAATTTTCTAAGAGAGTCTCAGCGAGTTGCTCTTGAAAAAAATCGATATCTTCACTTTGGCAGCAAAGCATATCTGGCAAAGGCAAAGCCAAAACTTCGGGATGATTGACTCGACCCCAAATGTGGGTGAGAATGTGGTCTCTACTTAAAGTCCGAAAGTCCATACTTTTAGAGTCGGCAGTTAGCTTATGAAAAAAAAAGGAAAAATTAAATGATTTTCACCATAACAGATTAATTTCCCCCACACCTTCCCCTTCCACCTCTTTTAAATTACTTGTAGCTCATTTAGCATAGTCGGGAAATCACCCGATCGGATTATCTTTGAGAGTGAGGCAGATCGAGGCACACAATCTAATTAACAGCGGAGACTATTTATGAGAATACGAACCTACGAAATCGGTGATACGCAACAAATTGTAAAACTTTTTTACGACACGGTACATGAAGTAAACATCCGCGATTACACACAAGCACAAGTAGATGCTTGGGCACCAGCAGATATGGATATCGAAAGTTGGACTAAAAGTTTAAGCAGTAAATTTACTTTCATAGCAGAAGAGGGCGATAAAATTGCAGGTTTTGGGGAATTAGAAGCAAGCGGTCATATCGATCGCTTTTACTGTCATCAAGATTTTCAAAGGCAAGGAGTTGGCAGGCTAATTTTAAAACAAATTGAGTCAAAAGCCCAAGACTTAGGAATTAACAAGTTATTTACAGAAGCCAGCATTACAGCTCGACCTTTTTTTGAAAGCCAAGGATTTATTGTGATTAGAAAACAAGAAGTAGAACGGCGAGGACAACAATTCATCAACTTTGTCATGGAAAAAAATATATAAACAACGATTTGTGTAAAATTAGATCGAAGAGTTTTACTCAGGAGTTGCGATGGTGACGGAAGCTACAAATGTGCTGGGCGGAAAGTTAGAGACTTGCTGCACTTCGCCAATGACAGGATATTATCGGGACGGCAAATGCAATACAGGCGGTGGCGACTTTGGGGTTCACACTGTTTGTGCTCAACTGACAGAAGAGTTTTTGCAATTCACTAAATCGAATGGAAATGATTTGAGCACTCCGGTTCCCGAATTTAATTTCCCCGGTTTGAAGCCGGGAGATTGCTGGTGTTTGTGCGCGTCTCGCTGGAAGGAAGCAATGGATGCAGGAGTTGCGCCGCCTGTGGTTTTGGCTGCGACTCACGCCTTGACTTTGGAATACGTTTCTTTGGATGAATTGAAGCAGCACGCTGCTGATTTTTAGGAAGATGTTGGTGTGCGATCGCTTTTAGTCAATAAGGGCGATCGGGTTTTTCTGATGAATAGCAAATTTATCCTTTGTAACTCAAATATTTAAGTGCGATCGGGCGTCACTGTAAAGTTTTATGGTGAGTTTGTGGTTCCCACTTACAGATAGACTCTGGTTTGAGAGGGCAAGTTTTGGGATCGATCGGGTTTCCGCTGAGTTGTAACCAAGTCAGGTTAGTTAAGGATTGCAATGGTTTGATGTCAATGATTTGATTGTTTTCGAGATCGATGGCAGCCAGTTTAGTTAAAGATAGCAATGGTTTGATGTCGCTGATTTTATTATTGTTGAGGTCTAACCAAGTCAGTTTAGTCAAGGATGCTAGCGGTTTGATGTCACTAATTTGATTGTTGCTGATGTCTAACCAAGTCAGGTTAGTCCAAGATGCCAACAGTTTGATGTCGCTGATTTGATTGTTGTTGAGTTGGAGAGTAGTCAGGTTAGTCAAGGATGCTAGCGATTTGATGTCGCTGATTTGATTGTTGCCGACGGAGAGTGTAATCAGGTTAGTCAAGGATGCTAGCGGTTTGATGTCACTGATTTGATTGTTACTAATGTGGAGTGTAATCAGGTTAGTCAAGGATGCTAGCGGTTTGATGTCGCTGATTTGATTACCCCAGAGGAAGAGTGCGGTGAGACTCGAAAGTTTCTGATTAGCCGCATCGCACTCAGTAGTTCCTGCTTGCTTCAACAGCACCTCAACAGTATGTTTAGCTTCTGGAATCAAAGAATCTTTTTCGCGACACCATTCAGCAAATGTTTTGTTTCCCGATCGCACTTCTGCTGCTTTCACTGGCACTCCCTTTCCAGATAATGCTAGAAGCAGACAACAAGTAAGTGCGATCGACCTTGGTAGATTGATATATTTCTGTGCCACTATAAGTGTCATAATCTTGTACCTCTAATTGAGATTTAAAGCCATCTTGCACAAACAAAATCAATAATTATTCAGTCTTTTTCAAAGGACTTAAGCTTTGAGGCAGGGGTTTAAACCCCTGCCGGACTGAAGGAAAGAGGGCAATATCATGTCCGTGCAAAATAGCTATTAAAAACTCTCTGAATCACCTCACTCAGGCAACTTATACTGCCCCACAATCCGCTTAGCATATTCCGGCACATGATCCTCTAATTTCTCAGGATAATTGCGCTTCACGTACAGATAATTGCGAGTGAAATGAGAATCAATTGAAAACCGAGCATATTCCAAACCCTTCGGCCCAATTCTCTCAATAAACACTCCCATTAACTTCGCCGCCCACATCGGCAAAGTCACCCCTTTTTCATAAGCCGGAATGCTTTGCTGAACCGCTTCTTTTCGGTTGCCCTTAGACATCACGGGCTGAGTATTAAGCTGATCCGTTACCAAGTCTAACATCTCTTGGCCGGTGTCATTTCGCACCACAATCCACTGCCAGCCAAAAGGTGCTCCCATGTAGCCCACAACTAAATCTGCTAAAGAATTGACATAATCAAAACAGCTCAAACAAGAAGGAGCAAAAACATCTTTCAATTCTTTAGTATTCAAGCCAAAAAACGGCACTTTTTCTTCGGAACCATCTTCATGTTTGAAGTGAACGTTAAAGTCTTGCATAAACTCGTAAGAAACCACCGTTTCTGGAGAGCGACTAGTCGTATCTAGGAATTTCTGCAAGCCTGCACGGCTGACATTATCTACACAGGGAGTTCCCAAAACGTAGAGCTTCTCTAAACCTAGTTTTTTCTCTACTGTTCGCAAGGCTTGAATTTGACAGCCGACGCCAATTACTAACAGCCGCTTCATCCCTGATTGTTCGATTTGTTCTAATACTGAAAGATTGGGAGAGAGAGTTGGTTTGTTGACTTTTGCTGCCAGAATTTCTGCGCGATTTATAGCAATAATCGGCATCGGCTGAAAGCGGTCTTCCTTAGTATTTTGGACGCAAACAACGCCTTCTACAATTCCTTTCTCGAGCATTTCAATCGCAATTGTGCTGACGATTCCCGTCCACTGAGCGCCCTCGACCGGCTCTTTTTTCCGAGCCGCCATCATGTTTTGACTGACTCCGAAATACCAATCGTCGGGATTGTCGAGATTGCGCGATCGCCCGTGAATCTCTTCTTCTAATTCCGCGATATGCTGTGTTAAGAAAGCACAAGATTCCTTGACATAATGAATGTAATATGTATCGCACAAACCGCACTCGCTGCAAAGTTCTTTAGCGGGGCGGCGGCTACCCGGTTTGAGGGCCTTGGATTTTTGGTGTTTAGTAGAATCTGTTGCGGTCATCTAAATTGCTAATTTTATCGAGATATGGCTTTTGTTAGGATATCACAGCAATTTCCGCTGATTTACCTCTTTTATTCTTTCTTTCAGTCCCGGCAGGCGGACGCAAGCTTGTGCGGAAGCAAATTCGGTTCGCGCGAAATTGACGGTTTTCAAAGCTTAAAAAATATTAGTCAGGACTTATACCAATTTACTATGAAGTTGCACTTAATATAGCTTCAAGGATATAATCCCAACCACAGAGAGATAAAACTTC